>NZ_BAAAQM010000014.1:0-172953 GCF_039531675.1 Catenulispora subtropica | reverse complement strand
TGCGAGCCCCCGCGCACCATCACCACCATGGCCGAAGGTCGTATCAAGCCTTTAAGACCCACACCCCAACCGCACCCAGCGAGCCCAACCATCATCGGACCGAGCCCAACCACCATTGCACCGAGCCCAACCACCATCCGATCAGTCCGGTATCGGCCCCGGATCAGGCTGAACCCCTAACGCCGTGGCACCGGCGGGCGTCACTGGCCGTTACGATGGCCCCTCAGGAGGGGGCCCCACATGGAAGCACTCAAGCCCGAAGACCCTACGCGGATCGGGCCGTTCACACCGCTCGCACGCATAGGCGCGGGCGGTATGGGACGCGTCTTCCTGGCCCGCTCCCGCGGCGGCCGTCCGGTGGCGGTGAAGGTGATCCGGGCCGAGTACGCGGAGGACGAGCGCTTCCGCACCCGCTTTCGTCGCGAGGTCGAGGCGGCCCGGACGGTGAACGGCCTCTACACCGCCTCGGTTCTGGACGCCGGACCCGATGACGAGGAGCCCTGGCTCGCCACGGCCTACATTCCCGGCCCCTCTCTCCAGCGCGTCGTGCAGGACCACGGCCCCCTCCCCGAGCGTTCGGCCCGGGTCCTGGGAGCCGGTATCGCGGAGGCTTTGGGCGCGATCCACAGCGCGGGGCTCATCCACCGCGACCTGAAGCCGTCGAACGTCATCTGCGGCCCCGACGGGCCCCGCGTCATCGACTTCGGCATCAGCCATGCTGTCGGTGGCACGTCCTTGACCGCGACCGGCGTGGTCGTCGGGTCTCCCCGTTACGCCAGCCCCGAACAGTGCCGCGCCGACGCGGAGAGTTCGCCCGCGTCCGACGTCTTCGCCCTCGGCGGCGTCCTGGTCTACGCGACCACCGGCATACCGCCGTTCGGCGAAGGTCCGGATCATGTCCAGCTCTATCTGGTGGTGCACGAGCAGCCGGACCTCGCCGCCGTGCCCCACAGTCTGCGTCCGATCGTGTCCGGATGCTTGGAGAAGAACGCCGCCGACCGGCCGAGCATCGACGAACTGCTGGACACGCTCCTGCCGCCGGACGACGCGCGCGCGGCGGCGGTCGACTGGCTCCCCGCCGCCGTCCACCGGGAGATGCGCAACTACGCCGCGGCGCCGTCGACCGGCTCGACCGAGGTGCCGACGCACGAGCGGCCCGAGGACGACCCGGTGCGCTCAGGACGCACCGCCGCGAGCCGCACGGAGGGGTCGACGCACGCACCCTCCGCGCCGACCACTCCCGTCCCGGTGGCGTCAGCATCCGCGGACCCTGCGAACAAGGGCTCGCATCCGACCCGCCGCCGTCTGCTGACCGGCTTCGTGGGCCTGGGCGCCATGGCCGCTTCCGGCGGTGGCGCCTGGTTCGCCTCGGCGCGCCACAGCAGGAAGAACGCGGCGCAGAACGCCGGCGCCACCTCGCCGGCTGCCACTCCGGGCGGGCAGAACCTCGCCACCGGCACCGCGGCGCCGTCGACGCCCGCCACCCCGCACACGCCGCCGTCCCCCCATGCCACCGGCAAGTACGGCGAGGACTGGTCGTCCGGGACCGACCTGAACCGCGGCGGGGGAGCGGTGATCCGGGGCAACCGCATGTTCGGCGTCTACACCGCCACGTCCAACAACCCCAACCCCCAGCAGAGCCTGGTCGTCCTGGACACCGAGACCGGCAAGAGCGTCTTCGATCCCGCGAACATCAGCGGGGTCGACGCCGCCAGCGGGGCGGGTATCGCCGTCGACGACCAGTACATCTACACGTACGGCTCCGGCACGGTCTATGCCTGGCATGTCGAGGACGGCCGGCAGGCGTGGAGCAAGGGCGGCGTCCTGCAAGCCTCCAACTCCACCAACAGCATGCCGTTCTCCGGCATCCTCGGCATGCTGGAGGGCGTCCTGATCATCGGCGCTCCGATGATCGACCCCCAGAACCCGCCGTGCCTGGCCGGCTTCGACGTGGCGTCCCAGTCCCGTCTCTGGGTCCACAAGCCGGCCGAACTGCTGACGAACCTGCCAGCCGACATGACCAAGACCGACGACGGCATCAGCATCCAGGCCACAGTCCCCCGGCAGGGCGGCCAGTTCTACCTCACCATCTCCGACCAGACCTCCCTCCGCGTGCTCAAGGCCGTGGACCCGAAGTCCGGCAAGGACCTCTGGCACACGCCCTTCACCCACCGCACCGAGAACGACGCCGCGTCCCCGACCCCGACCGTCACCGGCACCACCGACCACGTCTATCTCACCGACATGCACAGCGGCTCCATCCACGCCTACGACCTGGGCGGCACTTGGAAGTGGACGCACCCCGACCCGGACGCGCCGAACCACGTGACCGTCCCCCCGCAACAGCGCTACACCGGTCCGGTCGCCCAGGCCGACGGTGTCGTCTACGCCACCAACGCCCGCTCCGTCATCGCTCTGGACACCAGCCCCAAGACGGCTTCCGGCGCCACGCTCTGGGCGAAGTCCAAGGAGTTCAACGGGATCCTCGGTGCCCCGGTCGTCGTCGGGGACAAGATCTGGGTCGAGGTGAACACCCCCTCCAACGCCACTTCTCTGGCCCTGACCGTCCTCAACCGGTCCGACGGCACCGTGGTCCAGCAGTACGCCATGCCGCCCGGGCCCACCGGCAGCAGCGCCGACATGGTGATCGCCGATCCCGCGACCCCGGCGGTCTACGTCCTGACCGCCAGCGGTGCGGTACTCGGATACCGCCGGGAGCAATAGGTACGCGGATGAGTACCCGTACTCACGCCCGATGACCTGGCCCGACGGCATCATCGGAGCATGAGTACGCCGATGGCAAACAGGAACACGGCCGCGTACTACTTCCAGGCCGTCGCCTCCTTCTTCGTCTCCGCCGGCGCTACGGTCGTCGGCATCGCCTACCTCCCGGTGAACGCCTGGGAGCGCGCCTTCCTCGGCCTGGGCCTGCTGTACACGATCACCTCGGCGATCACCCTGTCCAAGGTGATGCGGGACAAGCAGGAGGAGAGCCAGCTGATCGGACGGGTGGACCGGGCACGTCTGGACAAGCTGATCACCGAGCACGATCCGTACAAGGACGTGGCCTGACACGGCTGGACCAATCGGCGGATGATTGGCAATAACCAGGCAAAGGATTCAATGCCGGTTCTTCTCCTCGCCATGATCGCAGACTAGTGATATACGGCGGTGCCCGACGACGGGCGCCGCTGTCGCAGTCCACCCTGGAGGAGATCACGTGTCCCACAAGCACCGTCCCCTCAGACCGCTCGCCCGCCGCGCCGCCGCCACCGCGGCAGGCGCCGCGCTGGCGCTCGCCGGCCTCGCCGCCACGGCCGCTCCCGCCCAAGCCGCCGGCGGTGTCCCGCGCTACGACCACGTGGTGCTGGTCATGGAGGAGAACCACTCGTACGACGAGGTCATCGGTTCGTCCAGCGCGCCGTACATCAACAACACCCTGGCCGCCGGCGGTGCGAGCTTCACGCAGTCGTTCGCGATCGAGCACCCGTCCGAGCCGAACTACCTGGACCTGTTCTCCGGGAGCAACCAGGGCGTGACCGACGACTCGTGCCCGCACACCTTCAGCACCGCGAACGAGGGCGCTCAGCTGATCGCGGCGGGCGACACGTTCGCCGGCTATTCCGAGGGGCTGCCCTCGGCCGGGTCGACCGCGTGCACCTCCGGCGCCTACGCCCGCAAGCACGCGCCGTGGGTGAACTTCAGCAACGTCCCCGCCGCCGACAACCTCCCCTTCACCAGCTTCCCGTCCTCGGCGGACTACGCGTCGCTGCCGACGGTCTCGTGGGTGATCCCGAACCTGAACGACGACATGCACGACGGCACCGTCGCGCAGGGCGACACCTGGCTGCACACCAACCTGGACGCGTACGCCCAGTGGGCCAAGACGCACAACAGCCTGCTGGTCGTCACCTGGGACGAGGACGACTCCTCACAGAGCAACCAGATCCCGACGATCTTCTACGGCGCAAACGTGAAGCAGGGCACGTACTCCGAGCACATCAACCACTACAACCTGCTCCGCACCATCGAGGACATGTACGGCCTGCCCTACGCCGGCGCTGCTTCCTCGGCCACGCCGATCACCGACGTGTTCAACACGACGCCGACCGAAACGGTCTCCGTCACCAACCCCGGCAGCCAGACCTCGACCGCCGGCACCGCGATCTCCACGCTCCAGATCTCGGCGACCGATTCCGCGGGCAAGTCGCTGACGTACTCCGCCACGGGTCTTCCCGCCGGCCTGTCGATCAGTGCTTCTGGGGCTATCACTGGAACCCCGACCACAGCCGGCACCTCCAGCGTCACCGTGACCGCGTCCTCGGGCACCGCATCCGGCAGCACCACGTTCAGCTGGACGGTCAACCCGGTCACCACGGAGACGGTCTCGGTGACCAACCCCGGCAGCCAGACCTCGACCGCCGGCACCGCGATCAGCACCCTGCAGATCTCGGCCACCGACAGCGCGGGCAAGTCGCTGACCTACTCGGCCACCGGTCTGCCGGCCGGCCTGTCGATCAGCAGCTCCGGCGCCATCACCGGCACGCCGACCACGGCCGGCACCTCCAGCGTCACCGTGACCGCGAGCTCCGGCACCGCCTCCGGCAGCACCACCTTCTCGTGGACCGTGAACCCGGTCAGCGGCGGCTGCACCGCGGCCCAGCTGCTCGGCAACCCCGGCTTCGAGACCGGCAGCGCCGCACCGTGGACCGCCAGCTCCGGCGTGATCGACAACAGCTCCTCTGAGGCCGCCCACTCCGGCTCCTGGAAGGCGTGGCTGGACGGCTACGGCAGCACCCACACCGACACGCTGTCCCAGACGGTGACGGTCCCGACGACCTGCACGACGGCGACGTTCTCGTTCTTCCTGCACATCGACACGTCCGAAACCACGACCACCACGGCCTACGACAAGCTCAACGTCCAGGTGCTGAACTCCTCCGGGACGGTCCTCGCGACCCTGGCCACGTACAGCAACCTGAACGCGGCCAGCGGCTACGTGTCGCACTCCTTCAACCTGAACAGCTACATCGGCCAGACCATCACCCTGAAGTTCACCGGCACCGAGGACTCCTCGTTGCAGACGTCGTTCGTCGTCGACGACACGGCGCTCACCGTGAACTAGCCATCCGGCGCTGACGGCGGCGGCTGAGCCCACGAGTCCTCGCGCTCACGGCTCGGTCGCCGCCGCTACGCCTTCTCGCTGTTCCGCTTCGCCTCGGTCGGCATCGCCTCGTCGTTCGCGAAGTAGGGGGCCCAACGCCGCCCGTCGGCGAACCTCAACAGCGGGATGTGCCGTACTTCCAGGGCTAGCAGCACCAGCACCGTTCCGCCGGCGCCGAGCAGCAGACGGTCGAACCCGCAGGCCGCCCCGATCGCGGCGGCCGCGAAGATCGTGGCCGCGGTGGTCACGCCCTTGACGGTGTCGATGATGTGCCAGCGGGTGGACAGCGCCAGGTTCGGCCGGAAGACCACGCCCGCGCCGATGAATCCGACCCCTGTCACCACACCCGCCAGGGCGTTCGGCGCGTTGCCGTCCTTCGCCAGCGTCGCGATGATCGCGCTCCCCACCCCGATCATGGAGAACGTCCGGTCCCCGGCCGGCGACCCGCGCAAGTCCCGCTCGAATCCGAGCAGATACGTCAGCAAGAACGCCACACACAGCCGCCAGAACTGCTCCCAGCTCATCCAGTCCATCTCAACACCCCGCGTCCACGTCAGCGCCCCGCGGCGGGGCGCAGCAGCGGCGCCAGCTCCGTGATGGTCTCGTTCAACTGGTCGATCTCCTTCTCGGTGTTCGCCGCGGTGACCTGGATGCGGAAGCCGGCTTGGTCCCGGGGCACCAGCGGGTAGGCCGCCAAGGTCACATAGATCCCGCGCTCCCAGAGCACGGTCGCGATCTCGTCGATGTCCGAGGGCTCGCGCGCCGGGAGCTCGATGATGGGGAAGCCACTGGTGTTCGGTGTGGACAGACCCAGCTTCCGGACATGGTCGATCACCCGTGCCGTCTTGTGCCAGAGCCTGCCGCGGATCTCGTCGCCGCGGGTGCGGTTGACCGCCAGGCCGGCGAGGACGGTGGCCAGCGAAGCCGTCGGCGACGGCCCCGAGTACAGATACGGCGCCGCCGCGAACTTCAGGTACTCCTTCATCTGCGTCGGAAGCGCCAGGAACGCCAACAGCGACGAGTAGGCCTTCGAGAAGCCGCCGACGAGCACCAGGCCCTCGTACGACTCGCCGAGGTGGCGCACGATGCTGTTCCCCAGGCTGCCGTAGGGCGAGGTCTCGGTCGGGGACCGTTCGCCGATCACCCCGAAGCCGTGCGCGTCGTCCAGATACAGCAGCGCCCCCTCGGCCCGGCAGATGTCCGCGATCGCCGCCAGCCCCGGCTCGTTGCCGCTCATGCTGTTGATCCCGTCCATGCACACCAGCCGCGGCTTGTCGTGCGGCGCCTGCCGCAACGCCACCGCCAACGCCCCCAGGTCCGTGGCCCGCCACCGGTGCAGCGTCGCCCCGTTCCCCCGCGCCACCGAACTGCCGTCGTAGATCGTCCGGTGCGCCTGGGCCTCGCAGAAGACCGTGCCCTTCCCGGCCAGCACCGGGATCACCGTCATGTGGATGTGCGTGATCGTCGGCAGCACCAAGGTGTCTGGAGCCTGCAACAGGTCGGTCAGCTGCTCCTCGATCTCCAGGTACGGCCTCGGATTCCCCAGCAGCCGCGACCAGCTCGGATGCGTCCCCCACCGGGCGATCAGCTCCGCCGGCGCCGCCATGATCTCCGGGTCCACGTCGAACCCGAGGTAGTTGCACGAGGCGAAGTCGGACAGCCACGTGTCCCCGATGCGGATCCGCCGCGGCTCGTTCCGGTCCTGTTCGTCGATCACCGCGTCGTAGAACGGCGTGCTGTCCTTCAGCCGCGCCAGCTCGGACCACATCTCGTGCCGGGTCATCGGCCGTCTCCCTTCTCGATGACGGTCCGGACCCCGGCCGTCTCCGCCAGCGGCACCGCCGGCGAGTACAGGTACCCCTGCGCGTAGGCGCAGCCCATGTCGCGCAGCAGGTCCCGCTGCGCCTCCGTCTCCACTCCTTCGGCGACTACGGTGATGCCCATGGTCCGGGCGACATGCACGATCCCGCGCAGGAGGCGTTCGTGGTCGGCCAGCTCCACGA
This sequence comes from Catenulispora subtropica, assembly GCF_039531675.1. Taxonomy (NCBI): domain Bacteria; kingdom Bacillati; phylum Actinomycetota; class Actinomycetes; order Catenulisporales; family Catenulisporaceae; genus Catenulispora; species Catenulispora subtropica. The sequence continues at coordinate 165,786 of NZ_BAAAQM010000014.1, read as the reverse complement.
TCCCGTCCACGAAGGTCTTGTCCGCCTTGATCACGTCGAACTTCAGGTCCCGCAGATACCCGAGGGAGGAGTAGCCGGTTCCGAAGTCGTCGATGGCGACGCGCACCCCGAGCCGCGACAGCGCCTGCAGGTCGACCATGGCGTCGGCGGTGGCCTCGTGCAGGAACACGGTCTCGGTGATCTCCACGGTCAGCCGGTTCGGCGCCAGGCCGGCCTCGTCCAGCGCCCTGCGCACCGTGTCCACGAAGCCGCCGCCGATGAACTGGTTCGGCGAGACGTTGACCGCGACGTAGCCGAACCCGCCGGTGACGGCGTCGGCCACGGCGGTGCGCAGGATCCAGGCGCCGATCGGGCCGATCTGCCCGGTCTCCTCGGCCAGCGGTACGAAGCTCGACGGCGCCAGCAGCCCCAGCTTCGGGTGCCGCCACCGGACCAGCGCCTCGTAGCCGGCCACCCGCGGCGGCCCCTGGAGCTCCACGATCGGCTGGTAGTGCAGCTCGAACTCCCCGGCCACCAGCGCCCGGTCCAGGCCGGTGCGCAGCGCCAGCCGTTGCAGCGCCGCGTCGTACAGGGTCGGCTCGAACACGCGCCAGGTGCCCTTGCCGTCCGCTTTGGCCGCGTACAGCGCCAGGTCGGCGTTCCGGAACAGCACCTCCTCGGTGCCGCCGGCCCCGCCCGGGCTGGTCGCCACCCCGATGCTGGCGCGCACCGGCACCGGGGCGCCGGAGAGCCGGAACGGCTCGGCCAGCACCCGGACCAGCCGCTCGGCCAGCTTCGTGGCCGCGGCCTCGGAGGCGCCGTCGGAGAGCAGCACCGCGAACTCGTCGCCGCCCAGCCGCACCGGCAGGTCCCCGGGCCGCACCGCTCCGGCGATCCGCTGGCCGGCCGCCTTCAGCAGCTCGTCGCCGGTCCGGTGGCCCTGGGTGTCGTTGACCTCCTTGAAGTTGTCCAGGTCGATCAGCAGCATGGCCGCCACGCCGCCGCAGTCCCGGGCCCGGGTCAGGGCCCGCTCGGCGCGCTCCTGGAACCGCAGCCGGTTGCCCAGGCCGGTCAGCGGGTCGCGGTAGGCGCGGTGCTTGAGCTCGCGCACCATGGCGCGGGTGTGCGCGCGGTTGTCCAGCTCGCGGGTCTCCCGGCTGGCCAGGTAGAGCCGCCACAGCACCAGCAGGAACATCATGGCCGAGACCACGGCGATCACCGGGCCGTCCCGCAGGTCGCCCTCCAGCGACTCGATCATCAGCACGGTCGGCGCCACCAGCGCGGCCACCGCCAGCGGCAGGACCTGCCAGCTGGTGCTGCGTTTGGCCCGGGCCACCGGCTCGGTCAGGGCGGTCATCGACGGGGACAGCCCGGCCGCGCCCCAGGAGACGTAGAAGACCACCCAGCCCAGGTCGGCGGCCGAGCCGACGTGCCAGGTCCCGTACAGCCGGACCAGCCCGTAGGCGACGTCGGAGGCGGTCAGGCCGAGCACGCCGACCAGCAGCAGCCGTACCGCCGGCCCGCGCAGCCCGCCGGCGGTGGCCAGGCGCGCGGTCACCGCCAGCAGCAACATGTCCCCCAGCGGGTAGGCGATGGACACCGCGTTCTGGAACCACGTGTTGTCCTGGTCGGCCACCGTCGGGGTGATGATGTAGACCCATAGCAGCAGCGCCGCGGCGGTGGTCAGGATCACCGCGTCGATCAGCGCCGCGCGGTCCCGGTGCGGGCTGCGCCGCCGCACCATGATCAGCAGGCCGCCGGCCGCCAGCGGGTACGTGGTCAGGTAGATCGCGTCGGCGACCGACGGGAACGGCTCGACCTGCCCGAACACGTCGGTCAGCAGGTTGTACGAGGTGTCGCCGCCGACCAGCGTCACCATCGCGCCGGCCAGCAGGTACCAGGCGTGCGGGGCGCGCGGGCGGTAGCGGCGCACGCCGAACACCACCCCGGCGACACCGCCCAGGCCGATGACGGTCCAGGTCAGCAGATGCCAGCTGGGAACCGAGTAGTAGAACACGGTCCACAGCCCCATGAATGCCGCGAACCGGAGCGCCATAGATTCGAGGGGATCATGCACCCGAACGGGTCAGCAAGTTGAGGGTGGCGCGCGGATGACGGGCGCGTCCTGAGCCCGGCCCCTGTCGGCGTGCCTCGCTACAGTCGTGACCACTTGGACGGGCGAGGCTTGGGAGGGCTTGTGGGGAACGTCCTGGATCCGGTGGGGGCTGCCGCGGGTCTGTTCGACAAGCGCGTGGACCTGCGGGCGCTGGTCCTTCCGCGGCGCGACACCGCGGCGGACGGGCCGGCCGCCGCGGTCCCGGGCCCGGAGGCCGGCCCGGACGCGGTCGCGGAGTTCGGTCGCCTGGTCGCCGAGGCGCGGCCGGTGCTCGACACCGCGATCCGGCACGGCGGCAGCGCCGAGGACCTGGTCGAGGCCGCCTCCGCGCCGGGGTGCGGCGACCTCGCCGCCATGAGCCCGCGACAGGCCGCGATCGCCGCCGCGGCCGTCCTCTACGACGGGCCGATGAACCTGCGGCCCGAGACGCTCGCCGACGCCTGGGTCGCGGCCCGGGGCGTGCCGTTCGCCGCCGAGGCCGCCGTCGAGCTCGCCGCCTTCGCCGTCTTCGTGCTGCACACCGGCAACGACGCCCCCGCGCTGCGCCGCGGCACCGGCCTCCGTTCCTTCCCGAACGAGCGGTTCGCGACGATCGCCCAGGTCCGCCGCCACCTCGCGGCGGCCTCCGGCGACGAGCACGGGGCCGCCTGGGCCGCGGTCCAGGGGCTGGCCGATCCGGCCGACGCGCAGAGCGCCGCGACGGCGTTCCTCTTCCCGGAGCACACCGAGTCCGCCGACCGCGAGATCCGCCGGGTCCGCCACCATCGCAACCAGTCCGACCAGGAGCTCGAGGCCTGGCTCCTGTTCGGCGCCGTGACCACCGGCGACCAGGCCGCCGGGCTGGCGCGCTGGGTCTGGTCGGACGTCCTGCGGCAGTGCCCGGCGGCGACCGCGACGCTCTTCGCCACCGTCGGCACCGGGCTGGTCCCCGCCCTGGAGATCTGGTCCGAGGGGAACTGGGAGGTCGAGGAGCGGCAGCGGATCCAGCGGCTGCTGGCCGGCCTCGACGCCGACGAGGCCCTGCGCGCGCTGCTCGGCATGCTCGGCGAGCGCGGCACCGCCGCCGTGCTGGTGGAGGCCGTGACGCGGTTCCCGGAGCGCGGCGTCCGGATCCTCGCCGCGGAGCCGCCGGCCGAGCCGCTGCCCCGCGCCGCCGCCGAGCGGGTGCTGCGCATGCACGTCATCAGCAATCCCGACGTGGCGCGCGAGGTCGCGTCCGGGCTCGACGACGAGGCCCGGGCCAGGGTGGAGAGACTGCTGGGCGCCGCCGAGCCGCTGCCCGCGGCCGATTCCGCGACGCTGCCGGACATCCTGGTCTCGCCACCCTGGGAGCACGCGCGGGAGGTCGCGAAGCCCATCGTCGTCAAGGGCCTGACCCCGCCGGCCGAGACCGGCGTCCTCTGGCTGGACGACGCCGAGCGCGACCTCTGGCGCACCGACGTCCTCGAGAGCCGGAACCATCCGGACATGCAGTGGGACCGGATGGTGCGGGAGGTCCGCAACCGCTTCAACTGGCACGTCGTGGCTCTGCTCATCGTGCGTGGTCCGGAGGACGGCGCCAGGATCGCGCTCGGCGCGGCGGAGAAGGGCAACGCCTACGAGGCGCGGGCCTGGGCCAAACCCGCCGTGGCCCGCTTCGGCGCCGACGCGGTGCCGGCCGTGCTGAACGTGGTCGGCATCGACGCCGCCACCAACGCGGAGCTGATCCTGCCGCTGGCCGACTCCCGGATCGCCGCGCTCGCCGCCGACTGGAACGCGCGCCTGAAGTCGGTCCGGCCGATCGCCCAGGCCTGGCTGCGCCGCCACCCCGGCGTCGCCGCCCGCGCCCTGGTCCCCGCGGCGCTCGACAAGGCGGGCAAGCCCCGGCAGGCGGCCGAGGGCGCGTTGCGGTTCCTGGCGGCCGAGGGCTTCGTGGCCGAGGTCCGCGAAGCGGCCGCCGGGTACGGCGCGGCCGCCGAGGCCGGGATCGCCGTCCTGCTGTCGGTGGACCCGCTGTACGCCGCCCTCCCGAAGACCATGCCCGAGTTGCCCGCCTGGGCCGAGCCGCAGACCCTGCCCCAGCTGCTGGTGGCCGGCCGCGAGCGGGCGCTGCCGCCGGACGCGGCACGGAACGTCGTGCGGATGCTCACCATCTCGCCGCCCGACGCGCCCTACCCCGGGCTGGCCGCCGTGCACGAGCTCTGCGACGCCCGCTCCCTGGCCGCGTTCGCCTGGGGCCTGTTCGAGAACTGGCGCACCGCGGAGCACCCGCCCAAGCAGTCCTTCGCCTTCGACGCGCTGCGCTGGTTCGGCGACGACGACGTCGTGCGCCGGCTGTCCCCGCTGATCCGCGCCTGGCCCGGGGAGGGCGGCCACGCCCGCGCCGTGACCGGGCTGGACGTGCTCGCCGCGATCGGCGGCGACACCGCGCTGATCCATCTCTACGGCATCTCGCAGAAGGTCAAGTTCAAGGGCCTGAAGGAGACGGCGCGAGGGCGGATCGCGGCCATCGCCCGGGACCTCCGGCTGACCCGCGAGCAGCTCGCCGACCGGCTGGTCCCGGACCTCGGCCTGGACGGGAACGGGGCGCTGGAGCTGGACTACGGGCCGCGCCGCTTCACCGTCTTCTTCGACGAGCAGCTCAAGCCCGGTGTCACCGACGAGGCCGGCAAGCGTCTCAAGGCCCTGCCGAAGCCCGGCGTCAAGGACGACGCCGAGCTCGCCCCGGCCGCCTACCAGCGCTTCACCGGCCTCAAGAAGGATGTGCGGACCCTCGCCGCCGACCAGATAGCCCGTCTGGAGCTGGCCATGGTGACCCGGCGCCGCTGGACCGGGGCCGAGTTCGAGGAGTACCTCGTCGGCCATCCGCTGCTGCGGCACCTGGTCCGCCGCCTGGTGTGGGCGGACTACGGGCCCGGCGGCTCCGCGCCGCGGGTCGCGTTCCGCGTCGCCGAGGACCTTAGCTACGCCGACGTCGGCGACGACCCGTGCACCCTGCCCGCCGACGCGGCGATCGGCGTCGCGCACCCGGTGGACCTCGCCGGCGACCTGCCCCGCTGGTCGGAGCTGTTCGCCGACTACGAGATCCTGCAACCCTTCCAGCAGCTCGGCCGGTCGGTCTTCGTCCTGACCGAACAGGAGGCCGCCGACCGCTCGCTCCGGCGCTTCGACGGCCTCAAGACCCCCGCCGGCAAAGTGCTCGGCCTGGAGCGCCGCGGCTGGTACCGCAGCGACCCGGCCGACGCCGGCTGGCAGGGGCACATGCTCCGCGATCTGGCCGGCGGCCTCACCGTCGTCGTCGACCTCGACCCCGGATTCGGTGCCGGGTGGGCCGGACAGGCCGACGACCAGCAGTTCCAGGAGGTGTGGATCGGGCAGACCCAGCACGGCTACACCGGCTACTGGCGCCACCATCGGGAGGCGGGCTCGCCGTTCTCGGTCCTGGACCCGGTCACGGCCTCGGAAGTGCTGCGCGACCTCACCGAGGTGACGGCTCCGTGACCGGCTCCCGGGTGCGCGGCGCGGCGGCTCAGGACCCTGAGGACGTCTTCGAACTCCCCGCGCCCTACGGCGGCACCGTGATCGTCCGCAACCGGTCGATGTCCCTGGCGCGCAAGAGCCACTCCGGCGCCGTCCTCGGCCTCCTGGAGCGCCGCCGGGACGCGGCCCAGGTCTGGTGGCACCTGGTCGACCAGAGCCTGGCGGACCCGGAAAGCGACCCGGAGCTGGTGCGGCTGGTGGAGCATGCCGACTTCGGCGGCCTCGAACTGCTCTCACCGCTCGCCGCGGCCGTCGTCGAGGCCTGTCTCGACGGACATCCGCCCTTCGGCCTCCGGCAGGCCGTCCCCGTGTGGGAGACGGTCCACGGACTCCCCTACGCGATCGAGGCCTTCGCCGAGTACTGCCATCTGCGGCCGACCTCGACCTTCACCCGCCGGCTCGTCCGATCGGACGAGGCCCCGCACCTGTTCGCCCGGTGGAACGCGGTGCTGCACCTGCTGGAATCGGTGCGCTCGGCTTCGGAGCAGGACTACGCCGCGGCCCTTCGCACGGCAGCCCGCCTGCGCGAGGACGACCCCTCGGGATTTCGCCGCTCCCTGACCACGTTCCTGTTCGCCGAACGGGAGGACTGGCTCTGGGCCGACATCCAGGCCGCCGGCCGCGGCCAGGTGCCGGCCACCGCCCTGCTGCCCTCGGTCACCACCGCCGACCAGGCCGCCGCCGTCGGCGAGCTGATCCGGGCCGGCCGGCCCTGGTTCTGGAGCGGCGAACCGGACATCGAGCTCACCTACCTGACGGCGGCCGGCGCCGAGGCGCTGCCGTTCCTGCTCGCGTGGCACGACGGCTACCAGACCACGACGGCGTCCGGCGCGCGCGGAGCGCTGTCCACGGTCCAGGGACGGATCACCGACCTGATCGCTCGTGTCCCCCGGGACGAGGCGGTGGCCGCTCTGATCGAGCGGATCGGCGCGCCCGGTGTGCTGACGCAGCTGCACACCGCGACCAGGCGTTTCCCGCACCGCGCGCTGCGCGTGCTGGCCGAGGCCGAACCCGGGCCGGATGTGAGCCGCGTCCTGGCCATGGCGGCGCTCGCCGACCCGGACTTCACCCGCGCCGCGGTGCCGTATATGAGCGCCGCCGCCGGCCGCCGGGTCGAGGCGATCCTGGATCGGGAGTCGTCGTCCGCGGGCCTGGGGTTGGAGGAACTCCCCGAGATCCTCGCCGCGCCGCCGTGGCGGGACCGCAAGCGCAAGCCGGTCAAGGCGGTCGTCGTCGAAGGGCTGACGGCGCCACCTGACACCGAGATCGCCTGGTTGCCCGGAGAGCGGGAGCGCATCCTGGCCGGCCACGGCGCGGGATGGGTGCCGAAACAGGGCTGGCCGGCGTTCGCCGAGCACGTCCGCACCGCTGTGAGCGACGACATGCTCACCGCCTACTTCGCGGCCTTCGCTCCGGAAGACGTGGTGCGGCCGATGCTCGCCACCTGGACTCCCCAGCTGCACTGGGCCAACGAGCGCGCGCACCTGTTCGTGGCCCGCTACGAGAGCCTGGCGATCCCGGCGGTGATGGGCATCCCGCGCCGGCCGGCCGACAAAGCCCGGCTGCTTCAGCCGTTCGTGAACCCGGAGATCGCCGCGTTCATGATCGACGGCATGGGGCGGCTGCGCTCCGTCCGGGGCCTGGCCGTGGCCTGGCTGCGGCGGCACCCCGAGGCCGCGGCGCGCTGCCTGCTGCCGACGGCGCTCGGCAAGCGCGGCCGCGCCCGGCAGAACGCCACCGCGGCGCTGCGCCTCATCGAGGCCGACGGCACCGACGTCGTCGCGATCGCGACCGGGACCTACGGCGAGGGCGTCGGGCTCGCCGCCAAGGAGGTGCTGGCCGACGACGGGCTTGGCGCCTATCCGCGCACCATGCCGACACCGCCGATCTGGGCCCGTGCCGCCGTCCTCGCGCCGATCCGCGCGAAGGAGAGCGCTGCGGGCGCTGCGGGCGCTGCGGGCACCGCGGGTGGCGCCACACTGCCGCTGAGCGCGGCCCAGGCGGTCCTGGAGATGCTCGCCATCTCCAAGCCCGGTGCGCCGTATCCGGGCCTGGAGATCGTCAAAGAGTTCTGCGACACCGCCTCGCTCGGCGAGTTCGCGTGGTCCCTGTTCGTCAGCTGGGACCAGGCCGGCGCACCCGGGAAGGAGAAGTGGGCCTTCGACGCCCTCGGCCTGCTCGGCGACGACGCCGTCGTGGACCGGCTGGTCGTGCTGATCCGGGACTGGGGCGGGCAGGGACGGCAGCAGCTCGCCTTCGACGCCCTCACCGTGCTCGCCGTGATCGGCGGCGACCGCGCGCTGTCCCGGCTGGCGGAGCTCGCCGCGAAGGCGCGGCCGATCGCGGTCCGAAAACGGGCCCGGAAGCGGTTCGAGGACGTCGCCGAGGAGCTGGACCTGTCGGCGGATCAACTCGCCGACCGGGTGGTCCCCGACTTCGGCCTCGGGGCGGACGGCACACTTCGGCTGGACTACGGTTCGCGCTACTTCGACGTCGGCTTCGACGAACTGCTGCGGCCCCGGGTCGCCGACCAGACCGGCAAGACCGTCAAGGCCCTGCCGAAGCCCGCCATGAAGGACGACCAAGAGATCGCCAGCGCCTCCTACAAGGCGTTCACCGCGCTGAAGAAGGACGTCCGGACCGTGGCCGCCGACCAGATCAAGCGGCTGGAGAAGGCCATGTCCTACCGTCGGCGCTGGCAGCCCGAGGACTTCGCCGCCCATCTGGTCCGGCATCCCCTGCTCCGGCACATCACCAGCCGCCTGGTCTGGGGCGTCTACGGCGAGGAAGGAACGCTGGTCGGCTCGTTCCGCGTGGCCGAGGATTTCAGCTACGCGGATGTGCACGACGCGGCGTACGAGGTGCCCGCGGGTGCCGTGATCGGCGTCGCGCACACCGTGGACCTCGGAGCCGCGCTCGGGGAGTGGTCGGAGATGTTCGCCGACTACGAGATCCTGCAGCCGTTCGACCAGCTGGGACAGCCGGTGCTGGCACTGTCCCGGCAGGAGCGCGCGGGTCGCGAGCTCGACCCCTTCGACGGCGTCAACGTCCCCGCGGCCCGGGTGGCCGGCCTGGAGTCCCGCGGCTGGATCCGCGGCCCCGTCGGCGACGGCGCGCTGTGGTCGGCGATCCTGCGGCCGGTCGGCGACGACCGGTACATGGTCGCCGAGTTCGCGCCCGGCATCATGGCCGGCGCCCCGGCGCAGTCCGATTACCAGCGCTTCACCCGGACCTGGCTGAGCGTGACCGGCGAGAACCCGTCGTTCGAGCGGCATTCGCTGCCGCTTTCCGAACTGGACGCCGTCACCGCGTCGGTGATCCTCCACGACCTGGATGGGTTGATCCCGCGGTGAGTACTTCCGACGAGACCTCCGTGCCGTCGACGGTGATCACCGAGGTCGGCAGCGAGGAATCGATCAATGTCCTGATAGGCCGGGTCGCCGGGAGGGGCGGACAGGCCTCGGTGCTGGATACCGGCCGGCGGCGTGGGCAGTCGTGGGACAACGGCGTCGCCGACTGGCGCCCCCGGGAAGGGGCCCGCGCCCCGTTCGGCACACTGGACCCCGTGACCGCATTCGAGATCCTCCGCGATCTGACCGAGGTGACCGCGCAGTGAGTGCGAAGAAGAGCGCTGGGACCGCTGAGACCACTGAGATGGCTGACGCCGTTGAGACCGCTGACGCCGCCGACGCCGTCGGCGCGAAGCGCGTCCAGCGCCCGGCCGCCGAGGTCCGTTACGCCGACGAGCTCGCCCGCCTGCGCGCCGCCGACGACGGCGAACGGCCGCCGGGCTGGGCGCTGAGCCTGCGCGCGGCCCGCCGGTTCATCCTCGGCGACGAGGCGGCCGGCGTCAGCCGCAAGTTCGTCGGCGACCCCTCGCTGATCGACCGCGCCCTGGTCTCGCTGGCCACCAGCAGAGGCCTGATGCTGGTCGGCGAGCCGGGCACGGCGAAGTCGCTGCTGTCGGAGCTGCTGGCGGCGGCGGTCAGCGGCGACTCGACGCTGACCATCCAGGGCGGCGCGGCCACCACCGAAGACCAGATCAAGTACTCGTGGAACTACGCGCTGCTGGTCGCCGACGGGCCCTCCACCAAGTCGCTGGTGCCCGCGCCGCTGCTGCGCGGCATGGGCGAGGGCCGGGTCGTGCGGTTCGAGGAGATCACCCGGTGCCCGCTGGAAGTGCAGGACTGTCTGCTCTCGCCGCTGTCCGACCGGGTGCTGGCGATCCCGGAACTCAGCGGCGAGGACGCGTTGGTCTTCGCCCGCGAGGGCTTCAACGTCATCGCGACGGCGAACACCCGGGACCGCGGCGTGAACGAGATGAGCGCGGCGCTCAAGCGGCGGTTCAACTTCGAGACCGTGTTCGCGATCACCGACTTCGCCACCGAGCTCGCGCTGGTCGAGCAGGAGGCCACGCATCTGCTGCGGGGGTCCGGCGTCACGGTGCCGCCGCGCCGCGATGTGCTGGAGGTACTGGTCACCGCATTCCGCGAGCTGCGTGAGGGACGGACCGAGCGCGGCGACGCGATGGAGCGGCTGTCCTCGGTGATGAGCACCGCGGAGGCGGTCTCCGTGGCGCACGCCGTGGGACTGCGCGGCTGGTTCCTGCGCGGGGACGCCGGCAGCGCCGCGGACATCGTGGAGTGCCTGGCCGGGACCGCCGCGAAGGACAACTCGGACGACCTGGCGAGACTGCGGACGTATCTGGAGCAGCACGCGGGGCGGCGCCAGGGCGCGCAGTGGCAGGAGTTCTACGGCGCACGGCACCTGCTGCCGGGGTGAGCGGGGCGATGCAGGCGAAGACCTCTGAGGCGGCCGAGGCATCCACCACGACCGGGGCACCCAGCTCGCCCGCGGTACCCAGTACGCCCGCAGCGCCGGCGGTTCCCGGGGCCCCGGAGGTGCCCGAGGCCCCCGCGCTGCTGACCGTGGTCGGGGTCCGGCACCACAGCCCGGCGTGCGCGGGCCTGGTGCGCGAGGCGATCGAGCGACTGCGGCCGGCCCACGTGCTGATCGAGGGACCGGCCGACATGAACGACCGGATCGGTGAGTTCCTGTTGGGCCACGAGCTGCCGATCGCGGTGTTCACGTCGGCGCGCCGCGAACAGCAGTCGCGGGCGTCGTGGTCGCCGTTCTGCGCGTACTCGCCGGAGTGGATCGCCCTGACCGAGGGCGCGCGGGCCGGTGCCGAGGTGCGGTTCATCGATCTGCCCGCATGGCACCCGGCGTTCGCCGAGCGGACCAACCGCTACGCCGACGCCGAACGCCGCTACACACAGGCTGTGGACGGACTGTGCCGGACCTTCGGCATGGACAACTCGGACACGTTGTGGGACCACCTCGCGGAGATCGACGCCGCGGACGTGCCGGCCGCCGAGCTCGGCGAGCGGCTGAACACGTACTTCGACCTGATCCGCCAGGCGGTCGACGGCGGCGGGGACACGTCGGGCGATCCGGACGGCGCGCCCTCGACCGACGAAGTCCGCGAGGCCTATATGGCGCGGTGGATCGCCGCCGCGCTGCGCGACACACCGGACCGGCCCGTGCTCGTGGTCTGCGGCGGATTCCATCGGCCGGCGCTGCTCCGGCGGATCGCAGAGCTCTCCCACCGACAGGTCGACGACGCCTTCTGGCCCGAGATCCCGGCGCCGGAGGCGGACACCGCCGCGGTCAGCTACCTGGTCCCGTACTCGTTCCGGCGTCTGGACGCCTTCGACGGCTACCAGTCCGGCATGCCTTCCCCGGCCTACTACCAGCGGCTGTGGGAGCTGGGGCCGCGCGGGGCCGCGGGCTCGCTCACCGGGGAGGTCGTGGAGCGGCTGCGCCGGCGCAACCAACGGGTCTCGACGGCCGACCTGATCGCGGCCCGGGTGACCGGTGAGGGGCTGGCGGCGGTGCGCGGCCATCGGCACCCGGCGCGGGCGGACCTGCTCGACGGCCTGGTGTCGGCGCTGGTCGGGGAAGCGCTGGACCAGCCGCTGCCGTGGACCGGACGCGGCGGGCTCACCGCCGGTACGCATCCCGCGGTCGTGGAGATGGTCGCGGCCCTGTCCGGCGACCAGGTGGGACGCCTGCACCCGGACACGCCGACGCCGCCGCTGGTGCACGACGCCGAGGTCGAGCTGGAGCGGCACGGCCTGACCGCGCCGGGTCAGGCGAGGCTGGACCTGACCGTCGCGGCCCAGCGGGACGGGAGCCGGCTGCTGCACCGTCTCAGGGTTCTGGGGATCCCCGGCTACGAGCGGCTGTCCGGCCCGGATCCGGCGGCCGAGGACAGCACGTTCACCGAGGAGTGGCGGATCACGGCGGAGCCGGACCGGCTGTCGGCGCTGATCGAGGCCGGCGGCCACGGTCCGACGGTCGAGCTGGCCGCGCGGGCCGTGATCGGCGAGCGCGTGCTGGCCCGTCAGGGTCTGGACGCCGCGGCGCGGGCGTTGTTCGACGCGGTGCTGTGCGGGATCGAGGACCTGTCGGAGCAGGTGCTGACCGGTCTCGCCGGATCGGTCGCCGCCGACGGCGACGCCGAGGCGCTCGGCGGGGTGCTCACCGCGGTGCTCGGGCTGTGGCGGCACGACCGGCTGCTCGACGCCGAGCAGTCGGCGACGCTGGGCGTGGTCGTCGTCGCGGCGGTGGACCGGCTGCTGTGGCTGCTGGAGCTGGTGCAGGGCGGCGGCGGTGGTGGTCAGGGCGGCGAGAGCGGTCAGAGCGGTCAGAGCGGCCAGAGCGGCCAAGCCGGTCAGGGCGGTGGCCGCCACGGTGTCCGAGGCGGCCACCCCGCGCCGGCGCAGCCACGCCGGATCGCGGCCGTGCGCGCGGTGCGCGACGCCGTCCGGCACGCGGCCGGGAAGCTCGGGCTGGACGTGGCGCGCGCGGGCGCGGTGATGGCCCGGATCGCGGGGAACGACGCCGCGCCCCCGGACCTGCGCGGTGCCGCGTTCGGCTTCGGCTGGTCGCTGGGCACGCCGCCGCCGGACGCCGAGCGCACGATCCGGGCCGCGGGCGCCCCGGCGGTGCTCGGCGACTGGCTGGCGGGGCTGTTCGCCGTCGCGCGCGAACAGTGCCTCGAGGGCGCCTCGGTGCTGCCGGTGATCGACGATCTGGTGGCGGCGATGACCGACCACGATCTGCTGGTCGCGCTGCCCGCGCTGCGGCAGGCGTTCCAGTACTTCCCGCCCCGGGAGCGGGAGACGATCGCCGACCAGGTCGTGCGGTTGCACGGCGGCGAGGACCACGCCGGACGGACGCTGCTGCGCGGCCGGATCGACGATCCGCTGGCGCTGGCGCGCGGGCGGGAGCTGGACAGCCATGTGCAGGCGGTGCTGGAGCGGGAGGGGCTGACCTCGTGAGCCGAACGTCGCAGGACCCGGTGTCCGCGCAGGCGCTGGAGCGGTGGCGGATGATCCTCGGCGCGCCGGCGTCGCAGCTCTCCGAACTCAGCGCCCGCGACCGGCAGCGGGACGCGGCGATGCAGTGGCTGTACGGCCGGGACGAGGACCTGGCGCAGCGCGGCGTGCGCAAGGGTGGCGCGCGCGGCGGCCGGGGCGACGGCAACCGCGGGGGCGGCGCCGAGGAGTCGGTGCTGACGACGGTCGACTGGCTGGAGGGGATCACCAAGCTGTTCCCCAAGGAGACGGTGGAGCGGCTGACCCGGGACGCCGTCGACCGGTACCAGATCCATGATCTGGTCACCGACCCGCGCGTGCTGGAGCGGGTGGAGCCGAGCCCGGCGCTGCTGAAGGCGGTGCTGCGGACCAAGCACCTGATGGACCCGAAGGTGCTGGAGCTGGCCCGCGAACTGGTCGCGGCGGTGGTCGAGGAGCTGATGCGGCGGCTGGCGACCGAGGTGCGCCACGCGTTCTCCGGCACCCGTCTGCGGCGGCCGTCGCAGGTGCGGCTGGCGCGGAACTTCGACGTGAAGCGGACGCTGCGCGGCAACCTCGGTCACTACCAGCCGGAGGAGCGCAAGCTCTTCATCGAGGACGCGCACTTCTTCACGCGGTCCCGGCGCCGGGTCGACAGCTGGCAGGTGATCCTGCTGGTCGACCAGTCCGGATCGATGGTGTCGTCCGTGATCCACTCGGCGGTGACCGCGGCGTGCCTGTGGGGGCTGCCGGGGGTGCGGACGCACCTGGTGGCGTTCGACACGGCGGTGGTGGATCTGACGAAGGATGTGACGGATCCGGTAGACCTGCTGATGAAGGTGCAGCTCGGGGGCGGCACGGACATCGCGCAGGCGGTGCGGTACGCGGGCGAGCTGGTCGAGAATCCGCGGCGGACGATCGTGGTGCTGATATCGGACCTCTATGAGGGCGTGAGCCCCGGCGGGGTGTTGCGTGGCGCGAAGGCGCTGATCGAGCAGGGGTGCCGGTTCCTGGCGCTGTGCGCCTTGGACGACGAGGCGACGCCCGCGTATGACCGGGACATGGGGCAGAAGCTCGCGGACCTCGGGGCCTTCGTGGGGGCGATGACGCCAGGGGCGCTGGCGGCCTTCGTGGCGGAGGCGGTGAACGCGTGAGCGCGCGGGCGGATCTGCTGGCGTTGACCGAGGACGCGTTGGTGTCGCTGACCAATCGCGGGCTTTACAAGAGGGCTGCGAAGGAGGTCGCGGCCGGGACCGGACCGGCTGTCGCCACCGAAGGGGACGTGGTGCGGGGGACGTTCCCGGACGGCGTCGGGTGTGCGCTGCCGCCGGGCGGGCTGGAAGCGGCGGAGTGCAGTTGCGGGGCGTCGGGGGCGTGCCGGCATGTGGTCGCGGTCGTGCTCGCCTATCAGGCCTCAGATGCTTCGTCCGCTTCCCCGGATTCTGATTCCGGAGCGGCCCAGGCATGGTCGCCGGGCGACTTCGCCGACGCGGACGTGGAGGCGCTGCTCGGGAAACGGTCGATGGCGTCGGCGCGGCGTCGGCTGGCGGCGGGCTACTTGGCGCGGGTGCACGTCGCGACGGCTGAGGAGCCGGTGCCGTGGGTCGAGCTGCCGAACTGCTCGGTGCGGTTCCTCGTGCCGCGCGATCTGGCTTATGCGCGCAGCGATGCGCGGGACGACAAGGACGCGATCGCGCTCGCGGTGTGGGCGTGGCGGACGTGGGCCGAGCGGGCCGGGGAGGTGGGGGACCGGCACTTCGCGGTCGGCGGCGCCGGTTCCGCCGCTGATGGGGACACGGCCCCGTCCGAAGAAGCCCAGACCGTCGCGTCCTCAGATCCGTTGAGCAGCGCGGTCGAACTCGCCGCGGACATCTTCCTCACCGGGGTGGCGAACCTGGCCGCCGGCTTCACGCCACGGCTGGCGCGGGTGCGGCGTGACCTGGACGCCGCCGACCTGCGGTGGCCGTTGCTCGCCGCCGACGACCTGGCCGATCAGCTCGCCGCGCACGCCGAGCGGGCCGCGCGCCACCGGCCGGAACTGGTCGCGGACCTGCTGGCCGAGCTCGTGGCCCGCTCCCGGGCCGCGACGTCGGCGAAGGGCCAGCCGCGCTCGCGCGTGCTCGGCACCGACGAGGCGGCGGAGGTGGCGCTGCGGCGGCTGCGGCTGACCGCGCTCGGATGCCGCGTCCAGCCGGTCGGCGACGATGTCAGGGTCCTGGTGTTCCTGGCCGACCCCGCCGCGGGCGTCGTGCTCACCCTGGACAACCGCTGTCCCGGCCGCCCGACCGGCGCCGGCCTCGCCGACCGGCGCCTGGCCGGCAGCACCGTGGGCGTCCTGGCCGGCGGGAACGTCGTCACCGAGACCGCGCACCGCCGGGCCGACCGCCGCCTGCGCCTGGCCGTGAACCGCGTGGCCCGCACCACCGTCAGCCAGTCCGGCGGCGCCTGGGACCACCTTCCCCCCGCCCTCCTGGCCCGCGACCTGGACGCCCTGGCCGCCGAGTTCGACCGCCTGCCCCCGCGCCTGATCCGCCCCCGCGTCGACGCCGAGGACGTCCGCGTGGTCGAGATAGCGGAGGTCACCGACCTCGGCTACCACCCCGGCAGCCAGCGCCTCACCGCCACCCTCCACGGCACCACGGCGGGCACCGCCCACCTCGTCGCCGAACACCGCGCCGTAGCCCCCGCCGCCCTCGACGCCCTGGCCGAAGCCCTGACCCGCACCCCCCGCTACATCTCCGCCACCATCCGCCGCGGCCGGGGCGGCCTGATCCTCACCCCCATAGCGGTCGTCTCCGAAGGCAAGGTCATCGTCCCCGACCTCGCCGCCGGTGACGGCACCGAAGACCTGACAGCCGCCACCACCCCCCGCCCCGACCCCCTCACCGAGGCCATCGACTCAGCCCTCTCCCTCCTCGCCGAGACCACCCACCGCGGCGCGGGCCACCTGCCACCCACCTTCCCCGCCCGCCTGGAAGCCGCAGCCCACACCCTCACCACCGTCGGCCTCACCCGCAGCGCCCAGGACCTGCGCAACCTCAGCGAGACCCTCGGCCCGGACCCGGGACGCGGTGCGTTCGACGCGTGGGCCGACGCCGCGATCCGGTTGATCACGACGGCGGAGTGCCGGTAGGGCGGCTGAGCTCAGCATGACGGTCTTCTGATACGCCGGGCGAACCGCGGCCGACAGGATCAGCGCGAGCAGCGCGGCCAGGTCGTGGTCCAGCCCGGTGTGATCCGCACCGAGCTGTGGGACGGTAGCGTGCCGGACGCGAGGGCTTTCCTTCAGGGCGCCGGATCCGAGCTGCTCACGCGGTGTGTCGGCACCGTCGGGGAAGCCGCGGCGGCCTATGTCTTCCCCTTGTCCGACGCGTTCCGTGCCACGGCCGCCGAACGGATGGGGCGTGCCGATCGACTACACACTCCGCCGGTATCAGGATATTGCGTGTCGGGGGGCTTGCGGCAAGGCCCTGTGCTTGCCGCAGAATCGTGCACCGAAGCCAGGAGCTGGGAAATGGGAGTCGCATGATGCTTGTCCAGCCGTCTGAGGAACGATCCGGCAGGGTCATCGCCGCGCCCGCATCCGGCGCTTCGGCGGCGAGCGTGCAACGATGACCGGGCCGGCCGTGGTGATCGTGGGCGCCGGCGCGACGGGGCTGACGCTCGCCGGAGAGTTGGCCTTGGCGGGGATCGAGGTCACCGTCGTGGAGCGGCGTCCCAACCAGGACGTCGTCGGCCAACGTGCGTTGGGCTTCTCCTCGCGCACTATCGAAGTCTTCGATCAGCGCGGTATCGCGGACCGGTTCCTGTCCCAGGGAAAGCTGGCCCAGATCAACGGGTTCGGCCAGATCCGGCTGGACATCAGCGACTTTCCCACCCGCCACAACTACGGGCTCGCACTGCCGCAACAACGCATCGAATCCATTCTGGCCGACTGGGTCGGCGAGCTGGGCGTGCCGATCCGGCGCGAGGTCGAGGTCACCGGCTTCACCCAGGACGAGACCGGTGTCGATGTCGACCTGTCCGAGGGCGGCCCGCTGCGCGCACAGTACCTCGTCGGCTGCGATGGAGGGCGCAGCCTGGTCCGCAAGACCGCCGGCATCGCCTTCCCCGGCTGGGAGGCCTCGACCAGCAGCTTGATCGCTGAAGTCGAGCTGGACGAGGAGCCGGTGTGGGGGATCCGTCGACTGGGCGCCGGGGTCCAGGCCTTGTCCCGGCCACAGCCGGGCGGTCCGGTGCGAGTCCTGGTGACCGAGCCCTACGCCGGACAGTCCGGCGAGCCGACCCTGCGCGACCTGAGCGAAGCCTTGATGGGAGTTTTCGGAACGGACTACGGGCTGCGCAGTGCCACCTGGATCTCCAGGTTCACGGACATGGCCCGGCAGGCGGCGGCCTATCGGAATCGGCGGGTGCTGCTGGCCGGCGACGCCGCACACGTCCACGCCCCGATCGGCGGACAAGGACTGGGCGTCGGCGTGCAGGACGCGGTGAACCTGGGCTGGAAGCTCGCTCAGGAGGTCCGCGGCACCGCACCGGAAGGCCTGCTGGACACCTACCACACCGAGCGGCACCCGGTCGCAGCCCGGGTACTGCAGAACACGATGGCGCAGGGTGCGCTCACCGGCACCGGCGATCGGCTGGAAGCCCTGCGGGACATCATGGCCGGGCTGCTGAGCCTGGACGAGCCGCGTAAGCAGATCGCCGGAATGATGAGCGGCCTGGACATCCACTACGACCTCGGCGCCGGCCACCCGCTGCTCGGCCGGCGAATGCCCGACCTGGACCTGGTCACCCCTGACGGCCCGCTGCGGGTGTTCACCCTGCTCCACGCGGCACGGCCGGTGCTGCTCAACCTCGGCGAGCCCGGTACCCTCCCGATCGCTCCGTGGAGCGATCGGGTCCGGTCGGTCGACGCCGCGTACGCGGGTCCGTGGGAGCTTCCCGTGCTCGGTCCGGTTCCCGCACCTGAGGCGGTACTCATCCGGCCGGACGGGTACGTCGCCTGGGTCGGCGGACCGTCAAGGACCGGACTCGCCGACGCCCTCACCCGCTGGTTCGGACCGCCTTCGGCAGCGGACGAAGATGCTCAGGCGGCGGCGTCCTTGCGCACCATCAGTTCGTGAAGACCGCCGCATGACACGGAAGTGCTGCACCCGACGCTCGTCACCCATTTGCAGGAACATCTCGAGATCTTCGGCTCGACCTCCGCCAGCCGAATCTTCCGCAACGGCAACGGCGACCCGATGACCTACGCCGGGCGAGCAGGACAAGGCTTTCGAACCACGCGGGGACGGTCTCGTTTGGCAGACCATCATCCCGCTCTGTGTCCTACCTTTAGTAGGATGCCCGTATGGCCAAAGAGAAGATCTCAGCGACGATAGAGTCTGACGTGCTCGCCGACGCCGATGCAGACGCCGCGGCGCTTGGACTCAACCGGTCGGAATACATCGAACGAACCTTGCGGGCCGACCATCTGCGCCGTGTCCTTGTCGACTACAAGACGCGAACTGTTCCAGCTCTCGGCATCGATGCCTACGCCGACGACCTCTACAAAGCCAACCTTGCTCTGGCCACAGAGTCGCCAAGCGGTGACGGCCGGTGACTCGACCGGGGGACATCGTCGAGCGGGCGGATGCCACTGGACGCCTCGTCATGGTCGTCTCCAACTGGGCTCATATCCAGGCGGAGACAGGACGAGTGCTGGCCTGTCCGTTCATCGCCGGGGATCTACGCGACGACTCTGCGTTTGTTGTGCAGATCCCCGCCCCTGAAGGCATCGTGCTGCCCGAACTCGTGCACTGGCTTCCGACCTCCGCGTTGGGCAGGTATCTGGGAACCGCTGATGCGGCCAAGGTCGCCGAAACGGCCAAGCTGGTCACCGCGCTGATCGCGCCTTGACGTCCGCCAGCCGATCGCACCTGGTCATGACCAGTCCAAGCATCATCCGCGCCCACGCGTGCCGCGCGTGATCCAGTCCGCGGTGATCCGGCGGTTCGCGGCATCCACGTCGAAGGCCGCCGGATCGAACTGACCGGCGTGCTCGATCCCGAGCCAGTCCAGCATCTCCTGGTGATCTGCGGCGCCCGGGTCCGCCAGGGTCTCGCGCAGGTCGCGGTAGCCCCAGGTGCCGCCGCAGTCCTCCGGCGGGCACGCCGCCGCCCCGTCGACGCAACGCGGGTACACCATGCCGGGCTCGGCGGGCACCACGGCCTCGACGAGGATCTCGTGCTCCCAGCCGTCGCCGAAGTCGTATTCATAACCGACGATCGTTCCGGGCGGGGCGATATCGGCCAGGCGAACCGTGTCCTCGGCGGCGATGTCCTCGCCGAAGTCCGGATCACGCCAGCCGTAGCGCGCTTCGCCGACGGTGAACACGTGCAGGTGCGAGTCGGTCCAACCCAGCGCGGCCTGCAACACCCCGTGCAGCCGGTCCAGCCGGATCGACGCCGGCACCAGCACCCGCCGCCATACCTGCGGATCGGTATCGTCGAGCATCACGCGTAGTCGGAACAGTTCCTCGCCGGATTCGGCACCGCCGCGCTCGGCGAGGACAGCGCGCAGCACCGCCTCCGACAACCGGACGCGTCCTTCGTCGGCCTCGACCGCTCCCAGAGCACGCCACAGCGCCACCACGTGGGCGGTGTCACGAGCGGTGATCTCGCGCAGTCGTGCCAGCCGCTCCGCGTCCAGATGATCCAGGACGAACCGCGGAGCGAGATCCGCCCACACAGCGCTCTTCAACACCTCCAGCGTCACCCAGTCGGCGGAGGCGAGCTGAAACCTCAATTCCGCGCAGGTCTCCCGGAAACCCGGCAGCACCAGCGATGTGATCCACCCGGACGGCACCACGGCATCCGAAGGAATCTTGGCGAACGCCTCGAACAGCGCCGCCCGCAGCCGCTCCGGTTCGGACAGCAGCTTCGCGTTCTTCTTCACCGGCACCAGCTTGCCGCCCACGGCGCGGACGAGCCCGGCGGCCTTGGCCCATTCGACCAGCAGATTCAGCCTCGGCAGCTCCTGACTGGACCTGGTACGGAACACCCGTCCACCGATCACCGGATCGAGACGGTCGCCAGTGCCCAGCAACGGCACGAGCGCACGGGCGTCAGCCAAGGTGAGCCGCCCGGTCTGGGTCAGCCTGCGCCCCGCGCCGATCCACTCCACAAGAGCCTGGACCTGCTCCGGCAGCGCCAAATCGATCTCATCCGACCCCGCGACATCCGGCATTCCACTCACACCGTCATCGTTGCACGTCCTCACGAAGACACTTACTCGCGTCACGCCGTCACTCGGTCGAGGGACAGACAGGTGCCCGCTCACAAATGTCAGGTAATTGAACTCAGCAGTGTGATGACCTGCACGGACGGCCGTTCCCCAACGAAACCGCACGTTCCGTTGTCATGTCTTTGTCGCGAACGCTGTTCCGAACATCGTTCGAGACGATCTCCGCAGGGCGGCCGCGTCGCACCAGGAAGGCGGCCATGAAGCCTTGACCTGGGCATTCATCCAGGTCGCAGCAAAAAGGTCGGATGTTCATCTCGAACATCCGACCGAGTGCGGAGGCGGAGGGATTTGAACCCTCGATGGGGTTTAAGCCCCAAACCGCATTAGCAGTGCGGCGCCATAGACCGGACTAGGCGACGCCTCCATAGCGCACAGCCCACCAGAACCCCGGTGTTCCGTACGATCGCCGATAGCGTACCCGGTCGTCTCGGCGGAGACAAAAGCCTTTGGGCGCGGGGCTGGGACGGGCGGGAACTCGGTGGCGGGGGAGACGGGGCCGGGGGGCTTGTGGGATAGTCGGCTACCGGTGACCCTCCCCACCCTCTTTCGTCATGGTCCGCTCTTCCGCGGGCTGGGCGGTGCGGGGGCGTGGATCCTGCCGCGGAACCTTTCCGGCGGGGCGGGAGTGGCGCCTGTCGCACGCCACGAGGAGGGCCACGGCTGGGATGGACCGTTCACCGGTTCGGGGTGTCGCCCGGTTGGCGGCGATACTCGATTCGCTGCCCGAGGCGCTGCTGCTCATCGACGGCGGCGGGCGCGTGGTCAACGCCAACGCCGTGGCCGTCGGCTGGTTCGAGGCGCCCGGCGCCCCGCTGGTCGGGCGGCCCGTCACCGATCTGCTCTCCGGGTTCGGCACCGCCCTGGCGCGCGTCGCCTCGGCCGATTCGACCGCCGGCGTGTGGACCGAGCCGGGCGACTCCGGTGCGGGCAACGCTTCCGGCGCCGGTGGTGACGACGTCGGCGTCCCCACGCGCATGGTCGCCAAGCTCGCCGACGGCACCGCCTTCCCGGCCGAGGTCGTCCGCTCCTTCCTGCCCGCGGCGCACGGCGGCCTGGAGGTCGTGGTGGTCCGCGACGTCTCCCGGGTCGCCGACGCGGAGGCGGAGCTGCGCCGTCAGCAGCGGCAGACCGAGCTGATCCTGCGGGCCGCCAGTGAGGGCATCGTCGGCGTCGATACCGCCGGACGGGTGGTCTTGGTGAACCCGGCCGCCGCGCGCATCCTCAAATACCGTGCCTCCGAACTCGGCGGTCTGGAGTTCGACGCGCTGCTCGGGGGTGTCGCGTCGGGCGAGCCCTCGCCGGTCGCCGACACCCTGCGCACCGGGCGCAAGCACCGTCTCGGCTCCGAGGCCGGCCTGCAGCTCACGGCCAAGGGCGGCGCCGCCGTCCCGGTCGAGCTGTCCACGGCGCCGGTGCTGGAGGGCGACACCCTCGTCGGCGCCGTCGTCACCTTCGTCGACCTCGCCCGCTTCCGCTTCCCGGTGCTGACGCCGCCGGCGGCCGCGCCCGGCGCGGCGAACGGCGCCGAGGGCGGCATCAGCCCGGAGTCGGTCGGCGCTCTGCGCCGCCCCCTGGAAGCCGCCCGCAACGAACTCGCGCGCCTGGCCGCCTCCGGCGACGCCCTCACCCCCTCGGCCCGCCACCAGCTCGCGCACGTCACCGCCGAGCTGGCCGAGGCCGCGCGCCTGGTCGACGACCTGCTGGACGTCGCCGCCGGCCCGGCCGGCCTGCGCAAGCGCCCCGCCGAGCTGGGCCGGATAGTGCACGCGGCCACCGACGCGGCGACCGACCTGGCCGGTGCCGCGGGCATCGACCTGGCCGTGCACACCGGCCCGGCCGAGGTCGTGATCGACGCCGAGCGGATGACCCAGGCGGTGCGCCACCTGCTGGTCGACACCGTCCAGGCCTCCCCGCGCGGCAGCACCGTCGTGGTCGCGGCCGCCCGCCGCGGCCCGATCGCCCGCATCGAGGTGCGCGGTGCCGAGATCGGCGGCGTCCCCGAGCACCTGGGCTTCGCGCGTACGGTCGTGGAACGCCACGGCGGCCAGCTGACCGTCCACCGTGTCGAGGGCAAGGGCGTCACCTACGTCATCGAGCTCCCGGTCGGTCCGGAGGGCGAGAACGAGCTGGCCTCCGGCGCCCCCGCCGCGTCCCGCAACCTGGTCGAGGAGACGCGGATCATCCCGGTCGTGCGCGAGCTCGACCCACCGGAGGCGGCGTCCGCGCACGGCGGGCGGCGACGGCTGGAGGCCGCGGCCTCGGCGGCTTCACCCGCGGCGGCATCGGGGTCGGCATCCGGGTCGCAGGCGTCGGTCGTGTCCTTGTCCGGTGCGGCCAACGCATCCAACCTGGCCAACGCCTCCAGCGTGTCCGGGGCCTCCGCGGTCGCCACGACCACCACGATCCCTCGCCAGGCCGGCCCCTCGGCGGACAACGGCTGGTTCGACGGCGTCCGCGGTTACGCCGCGCCGCCGCCGTCCACCCCCGCGGCACCGGCCGCCGACCCGGCGCCCCCGGCCGAACCGCGCGGCCGCCGCCGCGCCGCCCAGCCGGGCGACAACTACCTGATCCAGCACGTCGAACCCGCGCCGAGCTTCGAACTCGACTCGCCGCTGCGGACCTCGGGCTCGTACCAGGAGGAAGCGGCGCTCGCGACGTCGGGCAACTTCACGCCCGAGGCGCAGCAGGCGTCCTCGCTGTACGGAGACCTGTTCCGCGAGCCGGCGCCGAGCCCCGCGCCGTTCGGCACCGACGACGGCATGCCGCTGTTCCGCGACGAGGTGCCGACGACCGGGACGCACGCCACCGGCGCGCGGCACGGCCACGGCGCCGGCGAGGCCCAGAGCTCTGGTATCAGCGGTGACCCGTATGGCGGCGCGTACGGTACCGACCCCCAGCAGCCTGCTCCGTTCGCCAGCGGCTTCGGAGGCGAGGCACAGCCCGCTTTCCCGACCGAGCCGCAGAACGCCTCCCCGTTCGGCGCCCAGGCTCCGCCGTTCCTCAGCGAGCAGCAGACGTCCTCTCCGTTCGGCGTCGAGCAGTCGTCGTCCCCGTTCGGCATGGACCAGCAGCAACAGTCGCCATACGGCATCGACCAGCAGCAGCAGTCGCCATACGGCATCGACCAGCAGCAGCCGTCCCCGCCGTTCCTGGCCGAGGCCCCGTCGCCGTTCGCCGAACCGCAGCGCCCGGTTCCGTTCCTCGCCGAGCCCCAGGCGCCGGCACCGTCGCCCTTCGAGGCGTTGACGCCCGCACCGCCGGTCGCGCAACCCTCCGCGCGCGAGCCCCATGCCTGGCCGAACCCGGCCGAGCCGGATCCCCAGCCCGCGATGCCGTCCGCGATGGCCGCCTGGCCGCCCCCGGACGCGCCCGAGCCCGCGACGCCGCCCACGCTCCTCGTCTGGCCGACGCCGGAGCCGAGCGCCGAGCAGCTGCTCGTCTCCCAGGGCTACGCCCCCACCGCGCTCAAGGCCCCCGCGCAGCTGCAGGAGACCGGGCCCTCGCGACCGGTGGCGCTGCTCGCCGACCCGGTCGGCGTTCCGGTGACCCGCGCCGCGCTGCACACCCTGCGGGCGGCCGCCGCCGACTCCGGCATCCCGCTGTTCGTCACCGCCGGCCTGGGCGCGGTCCCGGCCGCTTCGGTGGCCGCCACCGCCCGCCGCGGCGCCGATCCGTCCGCACTGCTCAGGGCCCTGACGCCGGAGCAGGTCGCCTCGCCCCGGGTGCTGCTGCTGGAGGAGAACCCGGACCTGGCCGCCGCCTTCGCGATCTCCCTGGAGCGCGACGGTATGCGCGTGGTGCAGGCCGCCACCGAGAACGACGCCATGTCCGCGCTCTCGGCCGAGCATCCGCAGCTCGTGGTCATGAACCTGACGCTGGTCCGGCGCCGCCGCTCCGGTGTCATCGAGTGGCTCCGCGCCTACGAGCGCCTGCACCTCGCGCCGACCGTCCTCTACACCGTGCCGGCCGGCATGGCCGCCGACACCGACCTGGTCCACGCCCTCCGCTCCGGCGCGGCCGCCGTCCACCTCACCGACCGCGAGGTCGGCCAGGAGAGCGCGAACCGCCTCCTCGACCTGATGGGCAAGGTGTCCGACTGATGAGCGACAGCGTCCCCGACTGGCCGCGTTCCCGGAGGACGCCCCCGGACGACCCGGGCCTGATCGCCGAGGCCGCCGCCAACCCCGGCGGCTCGGTCGCGGTCATCGACGGCGACCTCGTCGGCGGCGACCCGAACGGCTACGTGCCCGCCGAGGCGGTCCACGGCTGCTGGATCATCGGCCCGGACGGCGTGCTGACCGGCGAGTACGCGGAGAACCCGAACCACGGCACACCCGTCGACGACTTCACCAGGCTCACCGCGCTCGACCACTTCTGGAACTGGCTGCCCGGCGAGCCGGTCGCCACCATCCGCGGCTCCGTCGAGGAACTCCTCACCGACCAGGTCCCCGGTGCGGTGCTGGAATGGATGAAGGTCACCGACGAGCCGAAGGTCGTCTCCGGCGGACGCGAGATCCCCGGCGACGACGAGAAGCTCATCCTGGTCCGCACCGGTGTGGCCGTACCCTTCGGGCTCTCGGTCCGGTCGCCGGACGGCCGGCGGGACATCCTGTGGGGCGTCTTCACCTGGGCCGCCTCCGGTCTGGACAACCCGGCGCACCGCAGCGACCGCGTGTGGTTCGACCTCCAGACCGACATCGCGACGGCCGGGGAGCTGTTGTCCCAGCGCGTCTACGAGGTCGAAGAGGGCTGAGTCGCGGCCAGGGCCAGCTGCCGCAGCGCCCGGAACTCCGCCGGCCGGTTCATCGCCACCACCCCGACGACCCGGCCCAGCCGCCGGAACACCACCGAAGCGTCCCGCGCCTCCGGATCCCCGCGCACCTCGTGCTCGGTGCCCAGGTCCGGCCGTCCGCAGACCTGGATGGTGACGCCGTGCTGGTCCGACCACGACCACGGCAGCCGCGGATACGGCGTCAGCGTCCCGGCGATCGTCTTGGCGACCGCCGCCCCCTGCTCCATCGCCTCGTTCCAGTGCTCACCGCGGTGCCGTCCGCCATGCAGGGTGTCCGGCAGGTTCGCGGCGTCGCCCGCGGCGAAGACGCCGGAGGCCGACGTCCGGCCGTATTCGTCCACCACGATGCCGTCGGAGACCAGCAGCCCGGCCGCTTCGGCCAGCGACGTCTCCGGCACCGTGCCGACCGCCGCGACCACCGTGGCCGCCGTCCACGTCCGGCCGTCCGAGGCGCTGACGGTGTAGCCGCCGCGCCGGGTGTGGTGCTCGATCCGCACCACGGTGACCCCCGTGTGGATCTCCACGCCGCGGTCCCAGTGCAGAGTGTTCAACGGGTCGGCGAGCCATGCCGGCAGCACGCGGCTCATCGGGCGGTCCGCCGCCTCGAGGACCGACACGTCGCACCCCAGGGCCCGGGCCGACGCCGCGATCTCCAGGCCGACCAGTCCGGCCCCGATCACCGTCACCGGATCGCGGCCCGCCAGCGCCGCCGCCAGTGCCGTCGCGGATCGCAGGCTCCTGAGATGGTGCACCCCCGGCACCCCGGCCGCCTCCCGCAGCCGGCGCGGGCTGCCGCCGGTGGCCAGCACCAGGTTGCGGTAGCCGAGCACCGTGCCGTCGGCCAGGGCGGCGGTCGCCGCGTCGGTGTCGAGCGCCGTCACCGAGGTGCCGGTGCGCAGCTCGATCGCGTTCTCGCTCCAGAAGGCGTCGGGCTTCAGCCGGATGCGCT
Source organism: Catenulispora subtropica (assembly GCF_039531675.1). Classification (NCBI taxonomy): domain Bacteria; kingdom Bacillati; phylum Actinomycetota; class Actinomycetes; order Catenulisporales; family Catenulisporaceae; genus Catenulispora; species Catenulispora subtropica. Next base: position 139,786 of record NZ_BAAAQM010000014.1, on the reverse strand, counting down.
CGCTCTTCACCGTGCCGCGGAGAACCTCCTTCGACAGCGGCGGCCGCCGGTACGGTGCCTCGGGATCGGCCCCGACCAGCGTGATCCGGCCCCGGTACCCCTCGTTCCGCAGCGTCAGCGCCGCCGTCGCCCCCGCGACGCCGGTGCCCACGATCACCGTGTGCTCCGGCTGCGCGAACCGCGCCGGCCTGATGGCGTGGCCGCGCTCAGACACGGCTCGTCTCGACCATCATGAAGTCCGCCTTCGCCGCCCCGCAGTCCGGGCACGACCAGTCGTCCGGGATGTCCGCCCACCGCGTCCCCGGCGCGATGTCCTCGTCCGGCCAGCCCTGCGCCTCGTCGTAGACGAATCCGCAGACCTGGCACTCCCAGATCTTGTACGCTTCCTGACTCACTCGCCGGCCTCCGCGGATCCGCCGCCCTGCGGCTCGAAATCGATCTTCTCCCGGACCCCGCAGTCCGGACACGTCCAGTCGTCCGGCACCGCCGACCACGGCGTCCCGGCGGGAAACCCCTCACGCGGCGCGCCCCGGCGCTCGTCGTAGACGAAGTCGCAGACCGGGCAGACGTACGCGCTCACACCCGCGCCCCGTACTTCGCGATGAGCTTCTCCCGCTTGCGGGGCTGCAGGTTCGCCAGCGTGACGTCCCCGGAGTAGTGGGCGACCACCTTCGGGTCCATGACCCGGCGCCAGAGCGGGGTCACGTACGCCAGCACGATCATCGTCGCGTAGCCGCTGGGCAGCTCGGGCGCGTCGTCGAAGTGCCGCAGCGCCTGGTAGCGACGGGTCGGGTTGGCGTGGTGGTCGCTGTGCCGCTGCAGGTGGTACAGCAGCACGTTCGAGGCGATGTTGTTGCTGTTCCAGCTGTGCCGGGGCGCGCAGCGCTCGTACCGTTCGCCGTTCCTCTGGCGCAGCAGCCCGTAGTGCTCCAGGTAGTTCACGACCTCCAGCAGCGAGAACCCGAACACCGCCTGGATCAGCAGGAACGGGACGATCCGCACGCCGAACACCGCGATCAGCGCGCCGAACCCGGCCAGCGACATCGCCCACGCGTTGAGCACGTCGTTGCGCAGCGTCCACGGCTTGCGGCCCATGCGCTCCAGCCGCGCCTTCTCCAGGTGCCAGCCCGAGCGGAAGCTGCCGGCCACCGAACGCGGCCAGAACCGATAGAAGCTCTCACCGAGCCGTGAGCTCGCCGGATCCTCCGGCGTGGCCACCCGCACATGGTGGCCGCGGTTGTGCTCGATGTAGAAGTGCCCGTACAGGGTTTGCGCCAGCGCCACCTTCGACAGCCAGCGCTCCAGTTCGTCCTTCTTGTGGCCGAGTTCGTGCGCGGTGTTGATGCCGATGCCGCCGACGGTGCCGACACTGACCGCCAGACCGACCGCGTCGATCGTGTCCAGCCTTCCGGTGGACCAGATCCACGCCGCGGTCACCAGCCCCGCATACTGCAGCGGCAGGTAGAGGTACGTGCACCAGCGGTAGTAGCGCTGCGCTTCCAGGAAGGCGAGGACCGAGTCCGGCGGGTTGTCGGAGTCCTTCCCGATCGCCCAGTCGAAGAACGGGAAGACCCCGAACACCAGGATCGGCCCGGCCCACCAGGCCACGCCCCAGCCGGTGGCCGCGGCCAGGCCCCAGGCGATCCACGGGATCGTCGGGACCAGCAGGCCGAGCGGCCACAGGAGTCTCTTGCCGTCCCGCCACGAGGTGTCGGCGGGGCCGGACGCGGCGATGGCCGTCATGATCCGCTCCCTGATTCACTTTACATTCGGGCTGGTAGTGTCCAGAAACTAGACAGTAACTTCGAGAGTGTCAAGTAGTCGGCCGGACCGGGCCGCATAGAATCCGTGGGGATGACTCGCTACACCGACTCGGTCCGCACCAGCCTGCGGGACCGGCTGCTGGACGCCGCGTACGGCCTGGTCGCCGACGCCGGCTGGACCGGCCTGCGCATGGCGCACGTCGCCGAGCGCGCCGGCGTGAGCCGGCAGACCGTCTACACCGAGTTCGGGAGCAAGGACGCGCTGGGCCAGGCGCTGGTGATGCGCGAAGTCGACCGGTTCCTCGACGGCATCCGCGAGGTGCTCGACGAGCACGGCGACGATCTGCGCGCGGGCGTGCGGGCCGGGATCGAGTTCACGTTGCGCACCGCGGCCGACAACGACCTGCTGAAGGCCGTGATCACCAGTCAGCGCGGCGGCGACGGGGAGCTGATCGCGCACCTCACCACGCGCTCGGAGCCGCTGCTCGACACCGCGACCGCGATGCTCGGCGCCTACGCCGCGCAGGCCTGGCCGGAGGTCGACGCCGAGTCGCGCGAACTCGCCGTGGAGTGCGTGGTGCGGCTGACGGTGAGCAACATCGTGCAGCCGGTGGCGCCGCCGGACCAGACCGCGCGCCGCATCGCGCGGATCGTCACGCGGGTCGCGCTGCTCGCCGACATGGACTGACTAGCGCTCACGGACTGCCGCGCTTCCCTGGACGCGGCGACCGCCGTGCCTCCGCGAAGGCCGCGACTCCAGCGGTTCCGCGAAGGCGGCGACTGCCGTGCTCCCGCGAACGCTGCGAACGCCGCGACTTTCGCGTTCCCGCGAACGCCGCGACTCCCCCGGAGCCTCACGAAACGGGCGCCGGTATCGCCTCCAGCGTCGGCTCGCCGCCGATGCCCCAGCTCAGCGTGGGCGGCCAGGTGTGCGCCGAGACGCGGCCGATGACCTTCGCGACCTCGCCCCAGCCGAACTTCCGCGAGTCCGCCGAGCCGTCGGGATTGTCGCCGAGGTAGAAGAACCTCCCCGCCGGGACCGTCTGCGCCCGCGGCTCGACCGCGCCCGACCCGTCGTCCCGGCAACACGCGCCGCCGAACGCATCCTGTCCGGACCAGGCCGGCACCCGCACCCGCTGCCAGGGTCCTGATCCGCCCTCCTGCAGCAGGACCTGGTAGCCGTCGTCCGGGGCGGACCGGATCTCGACCCGGTCGCCGGGCATCCCGATGACCCGCTTGACGATCGTGGTGTTCCGCGCCGACTCGGTGAACACCACCACGTCGAAGCGGTGCACCTCCTGGCCGGAGCCCGGCGCGACGAGGAACCGGGTGCCGTTGCGCAGCGTGGGCTCCATGCTGTGGCCGTCCACGGTCCGGCTCTGGGTGGCCAGCGCGCCGACCGCCGTCGCCACCAGCACCAGGAGTCCGCCGACCACCGCGCCGACGATCTTCAGAACGCGCGTCTTCATCGGACGGGTCCCTCCCTACCGTTCGGTAACAGATGGTCGGTCAATGTAGACGCGCGACGCGGCGGCTGAGAAGAGGGCTGTCTCCGCCGGCGCGATCGGCCCGATGTGACACTCGGCAAAGGGAAGGTAAAGCGAACGCCCGTTCGTCGACCCCCGGAAACGTTGGTGACATGGTCCTCTCACCACGCCGTGAGCTGCCTCACACCCGATGCTCAACCCCCTGATCCCGGCCAGTGAACAGGTCCTCGGGTGACTCGCCGGCGGAGGTTCTTCGGAGGTTCCGGACCAGATTGAGGGAGGACCAGGCAATGAGCCAGGAAGCGAAGGGCGTCACCCGCTGGCGCCGCTCGGCGATCGTCGGCCTGCCGGCGGTGGCCGCCGTGGTCGGCATGACCGCCGCCATGTACGAGGGCGTACTCGCGTCGAGCATCTCGCTCACCACCGACCAGATGAACATCAGCTCCGGCCGCATCGCTGCGCCCGGCGGCGTGGTGGCGCTGCCGGACACCGTGGGCTCGGGCAACGCCGCGAGCAGCGAGGTCGGCATCCCGACCGCGTTCATCGAGGGCCTGTGCGTGCACGCGAAGCACACGTTCACGATCGGCACCGTCAGCGTGCCGGTGGACCTGTACATCTACACGCCCAACGACGGCAACAACACCTACGCGACGGTCGACAACGACGCCAACATCGCCAAGTTCTCGGGCCTGGCGCTGAACACGTCGAGCCTCAACCTCCCGTCGGTGACGCTGACGCCGAACACCAACACCAGCGCGGTCTACCTGGGCGAGGCGGCGACCAACAACGCCGCCGCGGGCGTCCAGGACGGCGCGGGCCAGTTCGAGCTGGACGCCACCCAGGCCTCGGCGGACATCGCGTCCCTGAACGCCACCCCGCAGCAGGCCGCGATCACCACCACGACCACGCTGACCAACTTCGGCCTCGGCATCAACAAGCCGGGCAACAGCCCGGGCTCGACCGCGGCGCCGGTCTGCAACTGATCACGCGGATGGGACTCGGGGGTCCGAGTCCCATCCGACTCCGATCCCTCCACGTCCGAGATCGTTCGAACCCTCATTTGCGAGGCACGTCATGTCAGAACCGGTTGCCGATGAGCAGGTCACGGGCTTCCGCCGCTTCCGCACCAGCCCCCGCTACGCGGCGATATGGAACGCGGTCACCGCGTACCTGGTGTTCTACGTGGTGATCAGCCCGTTCGGGCGTCAGCCGGGCGTCGTCCACGCGATGGCAGCTCTGGGCGCGGTGGCACTCCTGGCCGGTGGGCTCCTGGCGCCGAAGGCGGCGCTGGGCTCCTATCGCCGGTTCCGCGCCTTCCGCCGCACCCGGCCCTTCTACGCGGCGATCTTCATCGCCGTCGGCGGCCTGATCCTGTTCTATCTGACCAAGTCCCCGCCCAAGTACCTTCCGCACGTCGGCGTCGGCGGCATCTACGGGATGGGTGCGGGTATCGCCCTGTGGCTGATCGCCCTGCTGGTCCTGTTGCTGCCGTCGCAGCGCTACGTCGGGGGCGCGATCGCGGTGGTCCTGGGCGTGGTGTCCTTCCCACTGAGCAACCTCGGCGGCTTCTTCGTCGGCATGTTCTTCTCCGTCCTCGGCGGATCGATGGCGTTCGGCTGGATGCCGCAGAAGCCTGAGAAGAAGCGGCGTTGGTTCCGCAAGATCCAGGCACCCGCCGGGGCCGGAGGCATCGAGACCGGAGTCGGGGTATGAGGCGCTGCGTCAGTCCGATGGTCCGCGTCACCGGAGCGGTGCGCGAGTGGAACCGCCGGATGCTGGAGACGGCCGAGGACGGCACCCGGCGTGGCACCCGCTGGGGCCGGGGCGCCTGCGCCTTCGTCCCGTCGATGACCGCGATCGGCGGTCTGGGCGTGGAAGTCGCCTCCGGAGCGCTCGCCGTGAACCTGTCGGTGAGCAACTCCCAGTTCCAGCTGTATTCGAACGCCGTCTACAACACCAGCGGCTTCGGCGCGGCCCTGGTGAACCAGACGGTGTCCGGCAGCACCTCGGGCACCCCGATGGCCCGCGTCGGCTTCGCGAAGGCGAGCCTGAACGGCTTCTGCGCCATCGTGACGCAGAACTTCGGCACCTCGTCCGTGCCGATCAACGTGGAGCTGGTCCTCAAGGGCGGCGACCAGGTGCTGCCCACGATCACCGCCGCGACCCCGACCTTCACCGGCGCGCCACCGGCGGTGACCAACCCGATCAGCGCGAACGACCTGTTCTTCCAGACGACCGGACTCCGCGCCCTCGGCACCACCAACCTGGCGAACGCCGTCCTGGGCCAGAGCGCCGACACCGTGACCGTCGACGGGAACCCGCTCGGCACCCAGACGTCATCGGGGCCCGGCCTGGCCCCGGTCACCGTCGGCGCCTTCGGCATCTCCGCGGCGACCGGCGGCGCCGCCGGCGCGAAGGTGGACCTGGCGGGTCTGAACGCGACGGCTTATGACGCGGACATCGTCGGCCAGCTGACGCTGCCGAACCTGAATGTGAACGTCTACACCGGAACCCCGCCGGCGTCGCCATGCTGAGCGATGAAGGGTATGTCGCCATGCTGAGTGATGCAGAATATGAAGTGGATGGCCCGCTACCCACTCGCAAAAGGCGATCCCGCTCTCTGTGGCAGCGCGTAGCCGGCGCGCGTCGCTGGTTCCGGGCTTTCCGCCGAACGCGTCCCTTCTGGGGTGGTACCTGGATGATGGTCGGCGGGTGGGTGATCCTCCACTACGCCATGGCGCCGTTGCAGTTGTTGATCGCGCACGGCTTGGCCAGCATGGGCGGCTACCTGTTCGGTGGCGGCCTGATGGCGTGCGGCTTCGTCGTGTGGATGGCCCCCAAGCAGCGCTTCACTTTCGGCGTGATCGGGGCTCTCCTGGCGATCGCCTCCCTGATCGGCTCGAACCTCGGCGGTTTCTTCGTCGGCATGCTGGTGGGGGTGATCGGCGCTTCGATGACGCTCGGGTGGGGGGACAAGAAGCCGAGGCGCCGGGACCGGAAGCGTGCTGCAAGCGTGCCGGGAGCGAGCCGGTGAAGAAGGCCGACGTGCTCAAGAAACACAACGCGTTCAGGAAGCACAGCCTGCGACTCCGGACCCTGGTCGTGGCGGTCTCTCTGACGGTGATCAGCGTCGTTCCCAGCGCCGGCACCACCCATGCGGTGGCAGCGACGTGCACGCCCGCGACCGGCAGCCACCAACCGGACTTCCTGCCGAGTGCCCACCCCATGACCATCACCGCGGACAGCCTCACCGCCGACAGCCTCGGCACCGATCAGAACGTCACCATCAACCTGGCCGGCTATGACTCGGCGGGTGCCTGTCTCAGCAAGACGATGAACCACTACACCTTCGTGTCGCTGACCGGTGTCACGAACCTGCACCTGTCGACCACCGACGGCGCCGGGGCCTACACCCTCTCCCTCGCGTCCGCCTCCAGCTCCATGCAGCTCGGTGCCCAGGGCGTGACCACCGACTTCTGGGGCAACATCACCCAGGTCTGCGTTCCTTGGCTGCACCTGATCATCATCACCTGCTCCAGCAACCCGCCGCCGAATGACGCGGGCCTGGTGGACGCCGCATCGTCGTTCTTCAACGTGTCGTCGACGGTGAAGGACTTCCAGGCGACTGTGTACGCGATCAGGTCCTATGCGACCGGGACGACGCCTCCGCCGGACCCCGTGCAGATTCCCGCGGCCACGTTGACGGTGACGAGTCCATGACATCGCGTGGCCCGCTGAGTTCTCGGTTGCGGACCCGACTTGCGACGCTCGTAGAGCTGAGCGAAGATCCGACGACCCCTCGCCGCGGCACCCGGTGGGGAACCGCAGCCCTCGTGTTCACCCCGGCGCTGCTCCTCACGGCCGGGTTCGGCGCCGCCGTCGCCAGCGGAGCCATCGCCACACAGATCAACGTCCAAAGCGGCACCGACGGAGTCCTCGCCACCACATCCCTCTACGGCACCGACTTCGGCCTCGTCCTCGCCCCGGAGCAATACACCAAGGCCGACGGGACGACGGCGACCCGCAACGTCCTGCGCATGGCCTTCGCCCACGGACAGATCAACGGCCTCTGCGTGGCCCAACCCCAGTCGATAGGCCCTTTCAGCGTCGTCCTGATTCTCACGGCCACCGACAAGGACGCCAGCACCTGGGAGATCAAAGCCGACAACATCGTCATCGACCTCACACAGGCCAAAGGCCAGCTCAACCTCAACGGCGTGGTCAACACCTCCGGCGGCTTCACCAACCCCGAAGTCCTCATCGGCGCGGACTCCTCCGCCATCACCGTCGGCACGCCCCCACTCACCGGCTGGGGCGGCACCGGCCTCGGCGGCCAGTTCGGCTGGTGGGGCATCAAAGCCGGCGTCGCCAAGTTCGGCCCGATCACCGCGAACGTCGAGGAACTGAACATCCTCGGTGGTCTGCAGCTGCCGAACCTTTCGCTGACGGTCGCGCCGAAGGGGACGACCTGTCCGGCGCCGGCGGTGCCGAGTGGTCGGCCGGGTTAGGTGAAGCCGCCCTGAGCTGCACCCTTTGCCGGATAGTTCGCATTCTGTCTTCGATGCTAAATCGGCGAAGGCTGTCCGACGGATTACCGGGTGCCGTCGACCGCATGGTCGAGTGTTTTATGAATCATGGAAATCCACTGCCCCGTCTCAGCTTGAACGACGGATTCGACGTTTGATGCCAATTTCGCATCAGCTTTCGCGGGGTCGTTATATGGCGGATTGCCAAGGATCCACGCTACCACCCCACTGAATCGTCACCGGGGACCCTCGCGGAGGTGGGGTAAACCGAACCCCCGCCCTCGTACCAGCACGCTGGGAACCGGCTGCGGCGCCCGATAGCCTCGACGATCATGACCGTCTCTGCCGCGTCGACCCCGAACCCGACCCGCTCGCCACCGCGCATCACCTTCGCAGCCGCCTCCCTCTACCTCATCGCCAGCACCCTCCTCTGGGTCGTCGGGTTCGCTGTCACCACGTTTCTGCTCCTGGTCGGCGTGGCTCTGTCCATCACGCCCTTCGGCCTGTGGATCATCGCCGCCGCGATCAGCACCGCGCGGGCCTTCGGCCGTCTTTACCGGGGGCTCGTCCACAAGCTGTTCCGCACCACACTCGAACCGCCTGCCGACCGCACCACTTCCGGCATCCTCGCCTGGCGCCGTTTCCTCCTCAGCGACGGCGGGAGCTGGATGGAGCTCGCCTTCCTGTTCATCCGCGTCCCGCTCGCGCTCCTGAACCTCGTGGTCGGTGTCGGCCTGTGGATCTACGGCCTGCTCTGGACGCTCTGGCCGCTGCTCCGGAACTGGGACGACCTCTACACGCGACAACCCGACGGCACGGTCCGCCGCGGCCTGCATCCCTTCGGCTTCTGGATCGACACGCTCCCGCGCTCGTTCCTGGTCTCGGTGGCCGGTGTGCTCCTGATCAGCCTCGCCGCCTGGACCGCCCGCAAGCTCGCCGAGCTCGACATGCTCTTCTACCGCACGATCATCAGCCCCGGCCGTATGTCCGTCCGCGTGCGTGAGCTGGAGCGCTCCCGCAGCTATGCCGTCGACGACTCCGCCGCCACGCTGCGGCGCATCGAGCGCGACCTGCACGACGGCGCCCAGGCCCGCCTCGTCGCCCTGGGCATGCAGCTGGTGCTGCTCAAGGACAGCCTCGCCGGCGACTCCGCCGACGCCGACCGGCTCGCGCACAGCCGCGGCCTCGTCGACACCGCGCAGCAGACCGCGAAGACCGCGATCGCCGAGCTGCGCGTCCTCGTCCGCGGCATCCACCCGCCGGCCCTGGACCAGGGCCTCGAACCCGCCCTGCGCACCCTGGCGGCGAACGGTCCGATCCCGACCGCGCTGACCGTCGACGTCCCCGGGCCCCGGCCCGCGCCCGCCATCGAGGCCATGGCCTACTTCTGCGTCGCCGAGCTGCTCACCAACGCCGCGAAGCACGCCTCAGCCCGTCAGGCGACCGTGCACGTCGCCGTCGTCGGCGACCGCCTCCACGCGCGCGTGGAGGACGACGGCCGCGGCGGCGCCCGTCCGCGTCCCGGCGGCGGACTGGCCGGGCTCGCCGACCGCATCGGCACGGTCGACGGCACCGTCGTGATCCACAGCCCGGACGGAGGGCCTACGGTGGTGACGGTCGACTTGCCGACCACACCATGACGCGAAAGGCGACCCCCCGTGCGCATCGTCATCGCCGAGGACACCGCGATCCTGCGGGACGGCCTGGTGCAGCTCCTCGCCTCACGCGGCCAGGAAGTGGCGGCGGCGGTGGGTGACGCCCCGGCCTTGCTCGCCGCGGTCGACGAGCACCGGCCCGACGTCGCGGTCATCGACATCCGCCTCCCGCCGGACCACACCGACGAAGGCGTCCGCGCGGCCGCCGAGCTGCGCCGCCGCTATCCCGAGCTGGGGATCCTGATGTTCTCCCAGTACGTCGAGGCCCGCTTCGCCACCGACCTGCTCGCCCACGGTTCGCGGGGCGTCGGCTACCTGCTCAAGGAGCGGGTGGTCGACATCGACGACTTCGTCGACGCTCTGAACCGGGTCGCCGCCGGCGGTACCGCGCTGGACCCGGAGGTCGTCACACAGCTGGTCGGGGCCAACCGCCGTCCCGGGCGCGGCGAGACCGAGACGCTCACGCCGCGGGAGGCGGAAGTCATGGCCCTGATGGCCGAGGGCCGCACCAACGCCGCGATCGCCGGGTCGCTGGCCATTGGCGAGCGCGCCGTGGAGAAGCACATCGCGAGCATCTTCGCCAAGTTCGATCTGCCGCCGACCGAGGGCGACCACCGCCGGGTGCTCGCCGTTCTCCGCTATCTGGGAGTGAGCTGATGACCATGACCCCGGACGAGGCCGCCGGTCTGCCCGTCACCGCCTTCGCGTTCCCCGGCCCGCTGCGCGACCAGCTCAACGCGGCGATCCTGGACGGCTCGAAGACCTCGACGACCTCGCTCGTGCTCGAGTACCGGCTGGCGGACGAGCCGTTCCCGGAACCGGGCCGGCGCTCGGTGGTGATCGACTCCGCGGGCGAGCCGATCGCGGTCATCGAGACCACCGAGGTCCGTTTCGCGCGGGTCGGCGCCGTCGATCTGGAGCACGCGGTCGCCGAGGGCGAGGGCTACACGTCGGTCGCGGAGTGGCGGGCCGGGCACGAGGACTTCTGGCACGGCGACGCCATGCGCGAGAACGTCGGCGATCCGGAGTTCACGGTGGACGACGACACGGAAGCCGTTCTCGAACGTTTCCGGGTCGTCGCGCTGATCGCCGGCTGACGGGGGGCCGAGACCTACGCCTGAGCCGCCCGCTGCTGCTCCAGCCAGGCGTCGAACGTCGTCGGGGCCAGCCACGCGTCCTTCGCCGGCAGCAGCACGTTCCCGGACATCGTGAGTCCCAACAGCGGCCCGTCCCACGTCGGCACCAGCTTCACGCTCCGCCCCCGCGCCGCCAGCGTGCGTCGCGCCATGTCGACCAGGTCCTGCGTCTCCGGGCCGGCGACGTCCGCGTGCCGGCCCAGTGGCGCGCCGACCGCCACCCGCGCCAGCACCTCGGCCACGTCGCCCGGCGCGATCGGCTGCACCAGCAGCGGCGGGACCGGCGCGACCCCGTCCTGCTCGCTCCAGGTCACGATCATCTCGGCGAAGTCGTGGAACTGGGTCGCCGGCACGATCGTGAACGGCACCGGTCCCGTCTCGACCAGCCGCTCCTGCTCCCGCTTGCCCGCGTAGTGCGCGTTGCCCTCGATGCTGTGGATGCCGACGATCGACAGCAGCACGTGGTGCCCGACCCCGGCCCGCTGTTCGGCGGCGAGCAGGTTCGCCGTCGCGGTCCCGAAGTAGGCGACGGTCGCCTCCGCGTCGGCGCCCGGGGCGTTGGTGGCGTCGATCACCGCCTCCACGCCGGCCAGGGCGGCGTCCAGGCCCTCGCCGGTGGTCAGGTCCACGCCCTGGGACCGGCTGATCGGGACAACGTCGTGGCCGTCCCGGGTGAGGGCGGCGACGGTGAGCTTTCCGATGTTGCCGGTGGCGCCGGCGACGGCGATGCGCATGAGGGTTCTCCCCTTCCTCGGACTCCTGGTGCGCCTCCGACCCTATCTCGGACTAAATAGATCCGCAATCTCTGAGATAGAATCGCCGGCATGAAGCTGCCCACGAGCACCGAATGGGTGTTGCACTGCGCCGCGTCGCTGGCCCAGCTGCAGTCCGGCGACACCGCCTCGGCGGCGCAGCTCGCGGCGTACTACGACCTGCCGGCGCCGTATCTGGCCAAGCAGTTGCAGGCGCTGACCAAGGCCGGGGTCCTGGCGGCGTCGACGGGTCCGCGCGGCGGGTTCCGGCTGGCGCGGCCGGCCGCCGAGATCACGCTGTTGCAGATCGTGGAAGCGGTCGACGGCCCGGCCCGGCCGTATGAGTGCCGCGAGATCCGGCAGCAGGGGCGCGGGGCGTTGCCGCGGGAGGATTGTCAGGACACGTGTGTTCTCGCGCGGAAGATGGCGGACGCGCATGACGCGTGGCGGCGGAGTCTCGCCGGTGTCTCGCTCGCCGACATCCTCGACGAGATTCCGGCCGACGCGCCCGCGCGGACGCGCCGGATCCTGATGGGGTAGGGCGCCGAACGACGGTCGGGCCGCGGAGGGCCACGTCCTACTTGCGCCAGATGTCGCGCAGCCCGGCCTCCGGCGTCCAGAACCGGATGCGGAGCTGACCGTCCTCGACGGTCGTGTGCACGACCTCGCGGATGTCCAGGTCGAACAGGTCCGAGCCCTCGTTCGGGACCGCGGTCGCGATGCCGGAGACCTTGCTGTCGCCGCCGTCCATCGACCCGTCGCCCGGGTTGGCGTGCAGGGCGAAGCGACCGTCGCGCTTGAGGTCCCGGCCCTTGACGGCGTCCGGCATGGAGCCGAGCCGCAGCCGGCCCTCGGCGGCGAAGTCGACCTCGGTGCCGCTGACGCGGGGCGAGCCGTCGCGCCGCAGGGTGGCCAGGACATGGTGTTCGGTCGCGGTGAAGCGGGCCCGGACGGAGGCGGCGAGGTCGGGGGCGGAGTCTGCGAACTGTTGCCAGGTTGCCATGGAGGGGATTCTCGCCGACGGGTCGGACAGGACCCGGCACCCTCATCAAGATCCTGACAAGTTCTGCTCTACGCTGCTCCGGTGAGGGAACGGACGGGCCGGTCGGAGGCAGTGACCAAACGCTCGCTTACTCGTTCTCCACGGCGGAGAAGGGAGGGCCTCGTGCTCGACGACCGCGACCGCCCCTCGGACGGGCGCGAGGATCTCGAAGCGGCGCTGGTGCTGCACTACTCCCGCCTCGTCCGCATCGCCTACCTGGCGCTGCCGCCGGAGGGAGACCGGCATGGCCGGGTGCTGGCGGCCCACGCGATAGTGCAACGGGCTCTGCCGGGCGGTGGGGGATGGTGGCTGGATCCGCGCGGCCGTCGGCTGCGGAAGGCCGGCGGTGATTCGTACGCCGTGCTGCGTGCGGTGGTCGTCCGGTCGGTGCTGCGGGGAAGCCGGCGGTCACGGGTGCTGTACCAGCCTTATGTCTGGGGGCTGCGACTCTTCCCGCTCGGAGGCGGCTCCGAAGAGATGCAGATGGACGCCGCGCTGCGCGAGCTGACCACCACGGCCCGGATGGCGTATGTCCTGCTGGCGCTGGAAGGGCTGCCCGCGGACGAGATCAGGGCTTTGCTGACCCGGGCGGGTGCGAGCGGGGTTCCGGCCGCGTTGGCGAGTGCGGAACGGTTGTCGGCCGAGCATCTGGCCGAAGTGCTGAAGTCTTCGGAGTTCGACCCGTGCACGTTGCGGACGAGGCCGACGGACCTGTCGAGGCGGAGGCTGCGGGTGCGGGCCGCGACGGGTGCGACGGCTGCGGCGCTGACTCTGGGCGTCGCGGCGGTGGTCGGGTTCAGTGGGTCGGGTCCGGACGGGGCGGCCGGGGGAACGGCCGGGACGGCGGATGCCGCGGCTCAGGCGTCTGTTCGCGTCGCCGCGGACGCGTGGCGGGAGAGCGCTCGGATCGACTTCGGCGTGTGGCCCGCCCGGGGAGACGACGCGGAGTCCGGGACTAAGGTCGGGCAGGCGCTGGAGGCGTGGACCGTGCCGCACTCGGACGTCTTCCGCCTCGGCCCGGGTGCCTCGGAGGCACCGCCGGTGTCGCCGGTGCATGTTCTGTGGAACGGACATGTGGACGGCGCCGCTGTCGTGCTGCTGTATGACACGACCCGCCTGGCCCGCTATACGGTTCCCGACCATCCCACGGCCGACGACCCGGTTCGGTTGGACGTGGTCCGTGCCGACGACTCCGATGTGACGACGGCTGGTGCCGTGGTGCTGCGGTCGACGGCGGCCGGGGACCGGTGGCTGGTGGCGCCGTGGGTGGACACGGTGGCGGTGCGGGACGTGAAGGCGCCGGACGTCCTGGCCAAGAGCATGGCCTTTCCCGACGGCGTGACCGGAGTGGTGCCGCGTCCGGTGGTGAGCACGTGTGGTTCGTGGCCCGTGTTGCAGATGCAGTCGTCGCCGCAGATCGCGGAGCATCACACGTTCCTGCTGGCGGATCTCGGCGGTGTGACCGGGACGCATCTGACGTATACGCCGCCGCCGAAGGCCGGGCCGGCGCTGGCCCCGCGCGAGGGAACCGGTCCGGACGCGTTGGTCGCCGAGTCGCGCGTGGTGTGCGGGCTCGGGTCACTGCAGGGGCGGGACGTGAAGCAGATCAACACGTGGAGCTTCGCGCAGCAGACGCTCCCCGCGAACCAGGGCGTGGCTACGTGGGTGTGCTTGCGCGCCGACGATTGGACCGGAGTCGGCACCTCCACCGGCGAGTTCCTGCCCCCGGCCGCGCGGGTGCCCGCGACTGTGACCGGGACTGAGGAGGATGGCAAGTCCTGCACTCGCTTTGATCAGAACGTTGTCGCGCAGACGCGCTGGCGCGGCCCGGACGGACGGACGTATCTACTGGTAGCCGGCTCGCGCCACGTGGTGAAGCTCGGGGTCGCGGACGCGTCGGGGGCTGTGCGCACGACGGTGCCCGCTCCGGACCACACGGCGGCGACTCCGATGAGCGAGGCGGCCGCGATGGCGGCCGGGTCGGCGGGGGCGGCGGTCGGGATCCTGGACACCGGGGCGACCGTGCGCGCTTTCCACCCATGATGGATCTCCCCAGCGGTTGACTGCGGATCTATCCTCACCCTGCACGGCCACAGGGGAGGATGCCATGGAACTGGAACTGCGCCACCTGCGCACCCTGTGCGCGATCGCGGACGCGGGGAGCGTCGGACGCGCGGCGGCGGTCCTGGGGTTCTCGCAGCCTGCGATGAGCACGCAGCTGCGGAGGATCGAGCGGCTGTTCGGCGAGCCGTTGTTCCTGCGCGGGGCCGGGGGCGTGGAGCCGACGGCGTACGGGGTCGAGGTGGTGGCGCAGGCGCGCGATGTACTGGCGCGGGCGGACGCGATCGGGCGGCGAGGACCGGCGGTGTCGGCGGACGGCGGCCGGATGCTGCGGTTCGCCGCCACCAACACGCCGATGTTGTCGGGGCTGGTCAGTCGGCTGCGGAGCGTGCTGCCGGACCTGGCGGTGTCGGTGAGCAGCGTGTACTCGTCGACGGACATCGTCGAACTGCTGGAGGACGGTGCGCTGGACGCCGGGGTGGCCGCCGACTATCCGAGCATCGAGCTGCCGCACTCTGATCGGCTGGCGCACCGCGGGATCGTGACGGAGCCGTCGTTCGTGGCGTTGCCGGCGCGGCATCCGCTGGCGCGGCGGGTCGAGGTCTCCCTGGCCGACTTGTCCGGCGAGGCGTGGTTCGTGACACCGGACGACGGGGCGGGGTGGCCCGGCGTCTTCTATGCGGCGTGCGGGTCGGCGGGGTTCGAACCGGCGGCGGTGCACGAGTTCCTCGGGGACCAGCTGCAGCTCCAGGCGATGATCGCGGACGGGCTGGGGATCTCGATGGTGCAGGCGACGTTGCGGCCGTCGCCGGGGGTGGTGATCAAGCCGCTGGTCGGGACGCCCTTGTGGTGCCGGTATCTGCTGGTGTGGCGGCGGGCGGGATTGAGCGACGAGGTCGCCGAAGCGCTGTTCGCGTCGGCGACGGCGGCGTATCGACAGTTGATCGGGCGCTCGGCGCACTTTCAGGCGTGGGCGGCGGGGACGTATCGGGCGAAGGCGAACCCGGGGCGGGCGCATCTTTAATCTGTGACATTGCACTGCTGAACAGGTACGACACGAGAGTTATGGGTGCGCGTGCCATAGTCCTATCCCCGTAGCGCATTGTCAGGGGGCTGTGGGGGTGCCAGATTGCGGCCAGCGCCTCCTCCCGCGTCGTCTTGAGGCGCGTGTCAACTATCAAGGAGTAGTGATGCGCCACCGATCACGCATGCCCGGAAAGCTTTCACGCATGCCCGGAAGCCTCGCCGCCGCGCTCGTCGCCGTCGCGGTCGTGGCCGGAGTCGCGACGGGGCCGGCGGCCGCGGCGTCGTCGCAAGCCGCTGCGCTGTCGCCGGCGGCTGCGAAAGGCTCAGTGAGTCAGGGATCAAGCTCGCGTTCGCCGGTGGGGTCGTCGGACACGGCCGGTTCCGATCGCTCGGCGGTCGCCAAGTCCGCGAAGCCTGTCGGCGATCTCGCTCCGCACCAGATGGATGGGAACAAGGCCTCTGCCAAGGCCAAGACCGGTGCTGTCGCGGGGGGCACGAAGGCTGCCGTGGCGGCCCAGTCCTGCACGCCGGCGGACTTCGCATCCCGGTCGGGCAGCACGCTCGCCACGTTCGTGAAGGCGTCCACGACTGACTGCGTGAACACCCTGTTCACGGTGACGGGTTCCGATGCCGTCACGATCTTCAGCGAAGCCAACATGATCACGATCGCGAACGCGTTCCACACCGGCGCGTCCAGCTACCCGGGCGACGACTCGACCAGCGTGCAGCAGCTGGTGCTGTTCCTGCGGGCCGGGTACTACGTGCAGTACTACAGCAACGGGTCGATTCCGAACTACAGCCAGGCGCTGGCGACCGCGGTGGAGGGCGCGCTGGACGCGTTCGTCGCCAGTCCGCACCTGCTGGACGTGAACGACAACAACGGGCCGGTGCTGGGTGAGACGATCATCCTGACCGACAGTGCGGACGAGCAGGCGCGGTACCTGGGGACGTACAAGCAGATCCTGAACGCGTACAACAGCTCGTACGACGCGTACTCGACGATGCTGAACGCGGTGAACAACGTCTACACGCCGCTGTTCCGGGGGCACCAGTTCCCGGCGTTCGTGACGGCGGTGACGGCGGATCCGAGCATCATCGACACGCTGAACAGCTTCGCGTTGAACCACCTGAACCTGCTCGGCGGCGACAACTCGTTCCTGGACTCCAACGCGGGACTGGAGCTGAGCCGGTTCGTGCAGCACGCTGCCCTGCAGGCGAAGGTCCGGCCGTTGATGAAGGGGCTGCTCGACGCTTCGTCGATGACCGGGCCGACGGCGGGGCTGTGGGTCGCGGTGGCGGGGAACGCGGACTACTACGACCAGGCGAACTGCTCCTACTACAACGTGTGTGACCTGGCGAACAAGCTGACGGCGGCCGTGCTGACCACGACGACGCACTGCGACTCCAGCCACACCGTGGTTTCGCAGGCTCTGACCTCGTCCGACCTGACGGCCGTGTGCAACAGCATCCTGGGCCAGTACGCGTACTTCCACGGGCTGGTGAAGGACAGCGGTCCGATACCCGGGCAGAACGACGGGAACTTCGTGCTGACGGTGTTCGGGTCGCGGAACGACTACGTGACCTACGCCGGCGTCATCTACGGCGTCGACACGAACAACGGCGGCATCACGCTCACCGGCGATCCGACCGATCCGAACAACATCGTGCGGTCGATCATGTACCAGTGGCCGAACGACAACGGTTTCGTGGCCCGGGTGTGGAACTTGAACCACGAGTTCACGCACGCGTTGGACGCCGAGTACGACATGAAGGGTGACTTCAGCACGCAGATCACGGTCCCGGACATCTGGTGGATCGAGGGCGTGGCGGAATACGTCTCGTACAGCTACCGGAACGTGCCGGACACGGGAGCGATCAGTGAGGCCTCGACGCACCGGTATGCGCTGAGCACTCTGTTCCAGAGCACATACGACAACAGTGACGAGACGCGGACTTATCCGTGGGGATACCTCGCGGTGCGGTACATGTTCGAGAAGCACGCGTCGGATGTGTACGCGATGCTGGCCAAGTTCCGGACCGGCGACTACCAGGGCGCCTACGCGGTCTACAACGGCATCGGGACGCGGTACGACGCGGACTTCACGGCATGGCTCGACCAGTGTGCGGCGGGCGCGTGCCAGACGAACAATCCGCCGCCGACCCAGTCCTGCCCCGGTTCCGACACGCGGGTTATGGGGCAGAACTGCTCGCGGACCGACGAGTCGGCTGCTGCTGGTCAGATCGACTACTTCTACATCTACGTTCCGGCTGGGACCGCCTCCCTGTCCATCACCACCAGTGGGGGCACCGGCAACGCGTACCTGCTCTACAACCCGTACAACTGGGCGACACCGAGTGCGTATTACCAGGGGTCGTTCAACAGCGGGACCACGCAGAGCCTGACGATCAGCAATCCGCCGTCGGGTTACGAGTACATCAGCCTCTATGGGCAGACTGCCTTCAGCGGGGTGACGATTACCACGTCGTACTGAGACAGACTCCGCGGTGGGGCCGCCTGAGGGCGGCCCCACCGTCTCTTTTTTGTGTATCAGAATCCTGTCTACCTGACCTGGTGCGGCGACGGGCCGGCGGGGCGCTCGTGTTACGGCCGTGTGGCCGTCTGGGAAATCCGTTATCACTCCGTGATTGCGGAACCGGTTCCGGCGGTGTTGACTCTTCCCCCGGAACCGGTTTCGCAACCGGTACCGGAACCGGTGCCGGATGGCACCGTGCCACAATCCTGACCGTCATCGACCAGCAGTCATCTCGGGTGGGGAGTCCAGGGCATGCCGATCACTATCGCCGACGTCGCGGCGCGGGCCGGGGTCAGCAAGACCACGGTGTCGCGGGTGCTGAACGGCCGGGGTGAGCTGGACGCGGCCACCGAGGCGCGGGTGCGCCGGGTCATCGACGAGCTCGGTTACGTGCCCAGTGCCCGTGCCGTCTCGCTGGCCCGGGGGCGGACCGGGGTGATCGGGATGCTCGTGCCCTCGCTGACCTGGCCGTGGACCGGGCAGGTGCTGCAGGGCGCGGTCGACACTGTGGAGAGCGGGAAATACGGTCTCATGCTCTTCACCTGTAACCAGGGTGACGGGTCGATGCGGCAGTTCGCGTCGCAGGTCGATGCCAAGGCCTTCGACGGGCTGCTGGTCATCGAGCCTGAGGGGACCCTGGACTACATCACGGAGCTGCACGCGGCCGGGTTGCCGGTGGTGCTGATCGACGACCGGGAGTCGCGGCCGCAGTTCCCCTCCGTGGCGACCACCAACCGTGCCGGGGGCCGGCAGGCCGCCCTGCATCTGCTGGAGCTGGGACGGCGGCGACCGCTCGTGGTCTCCGGGACGCCCGGGTTCGGCTGTGTCACCGAGCGGACCGAGGGCTTCACCGAGGCCTTCGCCGAGGCCGGCTTCCCCGTGCCGGCCGAGGCGCTGCTCGACGGGGACTTCACCTTGGAGTCGGGCCGTGCCGCCGTGGCGCGGGCCGTCGCCGGCGGCGTCGAGTTCGACGCCTTGTTCGCGCACAACGACCTCTCCGCTGCGGGCGCCATGCAGGCGCTGGGGGAGGCCGGGCGCGTGGTGCCGCGTGATGTGGCCGTCGTCGGGTTCGACGACGTCGACCTCGCCGCGCTCACCACGCCGCCGCTGACCACGGTCCGCCAGCCCCTGCGGGAGATGGGGGTGCTGGCGGCCCGGATGCTGTTGGCGCGTTTGGCCGGGGAGCCGTTCCCGACCGAGCCCGTCGTGATCCCGACCGACTTCGTCGTCCGGGGCTCCACCGCACCACAGGCCTAGATCTCTCAGACAGCGCAGATCCCAAGATCCGGATCCGTCCGGGCGCGCCGTCCCCGCCGTCGGAGGCGAGGCGCCGCGTCGCGATGCCGCACACCCTCATGCAGGCGGTGGGGGGTGGGCACCGGGTGGACCGCCCAAGCTCAGGAGGAGCTATGACCCTCGCGACACCCGGCACCGCAGCCCGGCGTCCGCTCGCCG
This sequence comes from Catenulispora subtropica, assembly GCF_039531675.1. NCBI lineage: Bacteria > Bacillati > Actinomycetota > Actinomycetes > Catenulisporales > Catenulisporaceae > Catenulispora > Catenulispora subtropica. Next base: position 120,349 of record NZ_BAAAQM010000014.1, on the reverse strand, counting down.
TCCTGGCCGCCGCCGGCCTCACCGTGGCGCTGGCCGCGGGCTGCGGCAGCGCCAAGCACGTCAACGGCTCGAACGGCGGCTCCGGCGGCGGTGCGACCGTGCTGAACGTCGGTATGCCGGACGGCGCCACGCTCCCGGCCAACAACAACCCGTTCCTGGACTCGTCGTTCGCCAAGAAGCTCGGCTACACCTGGCTGATCTGGGAGCCGCTGGCGATGAGCGACGAGGCCAAGCCGGACCAGGACCCCAAGCCCTGGCTGGCCGCCAAGTGGGACTGGTCGCCGGACTACTCCAAGGTGACGCTGACCGTGAAGGACGGCGTGAAGTGGTCCGACGGCACGCCGTTGACCGCGGACGACGTCGCCTACTCCTTCCAGATCCAGAAGGAGCACAAGGAGGTCAACACCTACTCGCTGGCGATCACCGACGTGGCGGTCAGCGGGAACCAGGTGACCGTGTCCTTCGACGGGTCGCAGTACGTGAACCGGACGAAGATCCTGTCCACCCAGGTCATCAACAAGAAGCAGTGGTCCGCCATGGCGGATCCGAGCAAGGACACGGTCGCGAACCCCGTGGGTACGGGTCCGTACACGATCAAGAGCACCACGCCTTCGACGGTCACCGTGACGGCGCGGGACGGGTACTGGAACGGCGCGCCGAAGGTGAAGACCATCAACTTCACCACCTACAGCTCCAACGACACGATGGGCGCCGCGCTCACTTCGGGGGCCGCGGAGTGGAGCTACTACTTCATGTCCGACGCCAAGACCACGTTCGTGGCCAAGGACCCGGCGCACTTCAAGCTCTACTTCCCGGCCCAGCTGTCGGCCGACGGCCTGTGGTTCAACACCACCAAGAAGCCGTTCGACGACCCGCACCTGCGCCGAGCCATGAGCATGGTGATCAACCGGGACGACATCTTCAACCAGGGTGAGGCCGGCTACTTCAAGCCGAAGATCGAGAGCATCACCGGGATCCCGACGCCGCAGGGCGAGCCGTACATCGCTCCGGACTTCAAGGGCAAGGCGCCGGAGGCGGACGTCGCGAGCGCCAAGAAGGAGCTCACCGACAACGGCTACACGTACCAGGGCGACAAGCTGATCGGCAAGGACGGCAAGCCGGTCACGCTGACCATGACCGACCCGGCGGACTGGAACGACTACCAGACCGACCTGGCGATCATCAAGGACAACCTGGCCACCATCGGCATCGACGCGACCGTGGACAAGGCCAACGACGACGCCTGGTTCGACAACATCGCCAAGGGGGACTTCGACACGGCGTTGCACTGGACCAACTCCGGGACCACGCCTTACGACATGTACCAGCAGATCATGGACTCGGCCGGGGTGCGGCCGATCGGCACCGCGGCCACCGAGAACTTCGGGCGGTTCAAGAACGACGAGGCCGACGCGGCGCTGAAGGCGTACGCGAACGCCACCGACGACGCCAGCCGGACCGCCGCCATGAACAACCTGGAGAAGATCTTCGTCGAGCAGATGCCGATGATCCCGACCTCGGCCGGCAACCTCGGCGCGGAGTACTCGACCAAGAACTGGACCGGCTGGCCGACCGCCGAGAACGCGTACGCGGCGCCGCAGCCGACCCGCTGGGGGATGCTCGACATCGTCCTGCACCTGACCCCCGCGTCCTGACCCGGGGAGCGAGACGAAGTAGGTAAGGAGCGCATCAGATGTCGGACACGGCACGGCCGCCTGGCGCGGTGGTCCTGGAAGCCGAGGGACTGACCAAACACTTCCCGGTGCGAGCCCGGGGGAGGGCGGCGCTGACCCGCGCGCCCCGCGTGGTGCACGCCGTGGACGACGTCACGCTCACGCTGCGCCGCGGCCGCGTGACCGCGCTCGTCGGCGAGTCCGGTTCGGGCAAGTCGACGGTCGCGCGGCTGCTGGCGCAGCTCTACCCCCGGACCGGTGGCGACATCCGCCTGGACGGGACGTCGACGGCGGTGAAGGGCGGCCGGGCGTTCAAGGCGTACGCGAAGCGGGTCCAGATGATCTTCCAGGACCCGTTCGCGTCGCTGAACCCGGTGCACACCGTGCGGTACCACCTCACGCGAGCGTTGAAGATCCATGGGAAGAACGCCGACGGCGCGTCCCTGGAGGAACTGCTCGGCCGGGTCCAGCTGACGCCGGCGGAGCTGTACCTCGACAAGTACCCGCACGAGCTGTCCGGCGGGCAGCGCCAGCGCGTGTCGATCGCGCGGGCTCTGGCCGCCGACCCGGAGGCGCTGCTGGCCGACGAGCCGGTGTCGATGCTGGACGTGTCGATCCGGCTCGGGGTGCTGAACCTGTTGCGGGACCTGAAGGAGCGGCTGGACCTGGCCGTCCTCTACATCACCCACGACATCGCCTCGGCGCGCTACTTCGCCGACGAGACGCTGGTGATGTACGCGGGGCGGATGGTCGAGGGCGGCGACTCGGAGACGGTGACGCAGAGCCCCGCGCATCCGTACACGCAGCTGCTGGTCGAGTCGGCGCCGAACCCCGAGCGGCTCAGCGCCGTCGGGGACGAGGACGACGACGAGGACGGCGGCGAGCCGCCGAGCCTGATCGAGCCGCCGAGCGGGTGCCGGTTCCACCCGCGCTGTCCGCACGCGATGCCGGTCTGCGGGGAGCGGGTCCCCGAGCGCGTCGAGCTGACGGACGCGCCAGGGCACTGGGCCGCCTGCTGGCTCTACGCCGAGAAGACCGAGAAGACCGAGAAGACCGAGAAGACGGCCCAGCGGGGCGGGAAGACCGAAGAGACAGAGGGGGCCGCGTCGTGAAGTACTTCGTCCGCCGCCTCGGCTTCTACCTCTTCACGCTGTGGGCCGCGGTCACCATCAACTTCTTCATCCCGCGGCTGATCCCCGGCAACCCGGTGGACTCGCTGATCGCGCAGCGCAAGGGCCAGATCGACAGCAAGGCCGTCGAGTCGCTGACCGTGCTGTTCGGCCTGGACAAGCACCAGAGCCTGGCCTCGCAGTACTTCCACTACCTGGGCCAGCTCCTGCACGGCGACCTCGGCGTCAGCTTCCAGAACTTCCCGGAGCCGGTGACCACGGTGCTGGGCTCGGCGCTGCCGTGGACCCTGGGACTGATCGGCACCACCACGATCCTGGCGTTCCTGATCGGCACGCTGCTCGGCGTGTTCGCCGGCTGGCGCCGCGGCACGTGGGTGGACGCGCTGCTGCCGGCCACGTCGTTCCTGTCCTCGATCCCGTACTTCTGGCTCGGCCTGATCTCGGTGGCGTGGTTCACCGGCGTGGACAGCTTCCTGCCCAACTCCGGCGGCTACGACCCGGGCCTGATCCCGGGCTGGCAGATCGGCTTCATCGGCAACGCCCTGCGGCACAGCATCCTGCCGGCGGCCACCATCATCGTCTCCTCGGTCGGCGGCTGGCTTCTGGCGATGCGGAACATGATGGTCACCGTCACCGCGGAGGACTACATCACCGTCGCGCACGCCAAGGGCCTGTCCGGCCGCCGGGTGATGACCCGCTACGCCGCCCGCAACGCCCTGCTGCCGTCGGTCTCCGGCTTCGGCATGGCCCTGGGGCTGGTGGTCGGCGGCACCTTCCTGGTCGAGTACGTGTTCTCCTACCCCGGCGTCGGCCTGCAGCTGCTGAACGCCATCTCCGGTCACGACTACCCGCTGATCCAGGGCGTGTTCCTGGTCGTCACGGTCGCCGTGCTGGCCGCGAACTTCCTGGCCGACCTGGCCTACATGGCCCTGGACCCCCGCACCCGGAAGGAGGGCTGAACCGTGCGCTTCCATCTCCGGATGCCGAGCCTGAAGGTCACGGTGGGCCTGGCGCTGCTGGCCGTGTTCACCTTCGTGGCGTTCTTCGGCTCGGCCCTGGCGCCGTACGATCCGTCCAAGCGCAGCAGGGACATCCTGCAGGCGCCGTCGGGCAAGCACTGGTTCGGCACCACGCACCTGGGCCAGGACATCTTCAGCCAGATCCTGGTCGGCACCCGTTCCGTGATGTTCGTCGGGTTCGCCGCCGGGATCCTGGCCACCGCGATCGCGGTGCTGATCGGCGTGACCTCCGGCTACCTGTCCGGCGTGGCCGGCGAGAGCCTGTCGACGGTCTCCAACGTGTTCATCGTGATCCCGGCGCTGCCGCTGATCGTGATCGTCACCAACGTGGTGCCGGACTCCGGCGACTGGGCGATCGCCACGGTCATCGGCTGCACCGGCTGGGCGTGGGGCGCGCGGCTGCTGCGGGCCCAGACGCTGTCGCTGCGGCAGCGCGACTTCGTGCAGGCCGCGCGCGCCAGCGGCGAGTCGACGTGGCGGGTCGTGGTGTTCGAGATCCTGCCGAACCTGACGGCGATCATCGCCTCGTCGTTCATCGGCACCGTGATGTTCGCGGTGATGACCGAGATCGCGCTGGCCTTCGTCGGGGTCTCCGGGATCTCCGAGTGGAACTGGGGCGAGGTGCTGTTCTGGGCGCAGGGGCAGCAGGCCCTGGCGCTGGGCGCGTGGTGGTGGTTCGTGCCGGCCGGGTTGTGCATCGCGCTGCTGGGCACCGCGCTGTCGCTGGTGAACTTCGGCATCGACGAGATCGTGAACCCCCGGCTGCGCAGCAGCGGCCGCGCGGTCGTGAAGGCCGCCGACGGCCGGAAGGTGCGCATGCGGATCGGGTTCACGCCGGTGCTGTCGCAAAGCCCGGATGTGTCGAGCGAAGGAGGCGGCCGATGACCCCGGTCCTGGAGATCAAGGGGCTGTCCGTCGACTACGGGCTCGGCGGCAAGGCGGTCCGCGCGGTCCGCGAGGTGGACCTGACGCTGCGCCGCGGGGAGGTGCTCGGCCTGGCCGGCGAGTCCGGTTCCGGCAAGTCCACGCTCGCTTACGGCGCGACCCGGCTGCTGCCGCCGCCCGGCGTCGTCTCCGGCGGATCGGTGGTCTACCACCCGGACGACGGCGAGCCGGTGGACGTGCTGCGGATGACGCCCGCGGAGCTGCGGGCGTTCCGCTGGGACCAGCTGTCGATCGTCTTCCAGGGCGCGATGAACTCGCTGAACCCGGTGGCGACCATCGCCGCGCAGCTCACCGACGTGATCGAGGAGCACCGGCCGAAGTCGCCGAAGCACGAGCGGATGGCGCGCGCGGCCGAACTGCTGACCCTGGTCGGCATCTCCAAGGACCGGCTGGCCGGCTATCCGCACCAGCTCTCCGGCGGGATGCGGCAGCGGGTGATGATCGCGATGGCGCTGGCGCTGGAGCCGCGCGTGGTCATCATGGACGAGCCCACGACCGCGCTCGACGTCGTGATGCAGCGGCAGATCATGCGGCAGCTGGTGCGGCTGAAGCAGCGGCTGGGGTTCTCCGTCATCTTCATCACCCACGACCTGTCGCTGCTGGCCGAGTTCAGCGACCGGATCGCGATCATGTACGGCGGCCGGATCGTGGAGGAGGCGCCGTCGGCGGAGATCTACGCCGACTCGATGCACCCCTACAGCCACGGCCTGCTGCACTCGTTCCCGGCGCTGCACGGCCCGCGCCGCGGCCTGGCCGGCATCCCCGGCTCGCCGCCGGACCTGCGGGCCATGCCGCCCGGCTGTGCGTTCGCACCGCGCTGCCCGAAGGCCTTCGACCCCTGCCACACCGACTTGCCGCCGCTGACGCGCCCGGGCGACGCGACCGGCACCGACGACCGCACCGTCGCCTGCTGGCTGCACCCGGCCGCCTGACCCACCCCCGTTTAGGAGAACCATGATTCACGAGCTTCCCAGCGACTTCCGGTGGGGCGTGGCCACCAGCGCCTACCAGATCGAGGGCGCGGTGGCCGAGGACGGCCGGACCCCCTCGATCTGGGACACGTTCTGCCGCGTGCCCGGGGCGATCGACAACGGCGACACCGGCGACGTCGCCTGCGACCACTACCACCGGATGCCCGAGGACGTGGCGCTGATCAAGACGCTGGGGGTGGACACCTACCGGTTCTCGGTGGCGTGGCCGCGGGTGCAGCCGACCGGCTCCGGCCCGGCGAACGAGCGCGGCCTGGCGTTCTACGACCGGCTGGTCGACGAGCTGCTGGGGGCCGGCATCGATCCGTGGCTGACGCTGTACCACTGGGATCTGCCGCAGGAGCTGGAGGACGCCGGAGGCTGGCCGAACCGCGACACCGCCTACCGGTTCGCGGACTACGCCGAGCTCGTCTACGCCAGGCTCGGCGACCGGGTGGAGCACTGGACGACGCTGAACGAGGCGTGGTGCTCGGCGTGGCTGGGCTACGTGAAGGGCGTGCACGCGCCGGGCCGCCGGGACTTCGCCGACGGCGTCCGCGCCGTGCACCACCTGCTGCTCGGGCACGGCCTGGCCGCCGGCCGGCTCCGGGCCGCCGCCGCCTCCGCCGGCCGTACCGTGGACCTGGCGATCACCCACATCCTCGGCAACTCGATCCCGGCCTCCGACGACCCGGTCGACGTCGAGGCGGCCCGCCGCGGCGACGCGCTGAGCTTCCGCATGTACATGGACCCGGTCTTCAAGGGCGCCTACCCCGAAGACCTGGTCGCCGACCTCGCCGCGATCGGTGTGGAGATCCCGGTCCAGGACGGTGACCTGGCAGCCATCGCCGAACCCCTCGACACCATCGGCGTGAACTACTACCGCTCGGAGAAGACGACCGGCTACGCCGAGGACGGCTCCACCGCCGAGGCCGACGGCCGGCCGGTCACCCGGACCATCGACTTCGGCGACCGCCCCCGCACCCACATCGACTGGGAGGTCATGCCCGACGACTTCGCGGACCTGCTGGCCCGCGTCGGACGGGACTACCCCGGCTACCCGATCGTCATCACCGAGAACGGCGCGGCCTACGACGACAGCCCGGACGCCGACGGCTTCGTCGAGGACGCCGACCGTACCGCCTACCTCGAGGCGCACCTCGGCGCCGTCGTCGAGGCTCGCCGCCGGGGCGCGGACGTCCGCGGGTACTTCGCGTGGTCCCTGATGGACAACTTCGAGTGGGCCTACGGCTACGACAAGCGGTTCGGCATCGTGCGCGTCGACTACGCCACCCAGCTCCGGACCCCCAAGCGCAGCGCCCTGTGGCTGCGCGACGTGATCGCCCGCGTCCGCCGTGGGGACGGCCAGGAGTGACGCGGGTGGCGCCCGCGGACCGATCGCAGCCGGTCCGGGGGCGCCGGGGCGGGGAAGCCGTGTGCGCGGGCTTCCCCGCCCCTTGACGTGACCGGTATCGGCACGCCGAACGGCGCGGCGTTCCTGAACGCCCTGGGGTCATGAGTCCTCAGCGGCGCTGAGCGTTCGGATCACGGTGGCGCCGTCCTCGGTCCTCGCGGGCCGGGACGGCGCCATCCCCTTGCCTAATCCCGCTTCGCCTCCCGCAAGAACCGCCGCACCGTCTCCCGCGCGTTCTGCGAGACATGCTTCCCATGCGTGAACGCGGCGATCTCGTACTCCAGCTCGCCGAGCACGTCAGCGGTCTGCTGGTTCAGCTTCAAGTCGGTGCAGAACGAGCGCACCGACCACTTCATCTTCCGCACGTTCCAGATCGAGTCGCCCGTGATCAGCACGCCGTCGCCCTCGTGCAGCAGCGCCACATGGCCGGGGGTGTGGCCCGGCGTGTGCACCACGCGCAGGCCGCCGGCGACCGGGAGGACGTCGCCGTCGGCGAACTCCTCGCCGATCACCACCGGGGCGAACTTGTTGCCCTTCTTGCCCAACAGGTTGAGGAACTTGCCGCCGAGGGTCGAGCCGTCGCGCGGCGGGGCGTACCCCTCGCGGGCGAACGGGGCGTCGATGGCGCTGATGGCGACTTCGGCGTCGCTCTTCGCCTTGACCTTCGCGGCGCCGCCCGCGTGGTCGCCGTGGGCGTGGGTCAGGATGATGCGGTGGACATCGGGAAATGCCTTGCCGATGGCGCTGAGACCGGCTTCGATACGGGAAAGCGAGCTGGGCATGCCGGTGTCGACCAGCGTCACGCCGCCGTCGTCCTCCAGGACGGCGAAGCTGTTGACGAAGTCGAACGGTCCGGCCGGGATACGCCAGATCCGGTCGGTCAATCTGTATGCGGGCTCGCTGGCCATCGTGGGCCCTCCTCGACATTCGACAAGGTTTTTGCCCATGATGGCGGCACCGCATTGCGTGCCGATTGCGCCGCGGCGCGGTCGGAGGGATGGGGCTCGACATGCGATACGCGCTCTTGGGGTCGCTGAAGGTCTGGGACGACACGGGCGCCGAGATCTCGGTGCCGGCGGGGAAGCAGTGCTCTGTGCTGGCAGCGTTGTTGCTGCGGCCGGAGCAGGTGGTGGGGTTCGACACGTTGGTGGCGGCGCTGTGGGGCGACCGCCCGCCGGCCAGCGCGCGGTCCGGGCTGGCCACGTACGTCTCCCGGCTGCGCACCGTGCTCGGCTCCGGGACCGCCTCCCGCGTGCGGTATGAGGGCCGCGGCTACCTCTTCGCGCCCGAGCCCGGCGACGAGATCGACCACGTCCGCGCCGCCGAACTGGAGGGCAGAGCCCGGATCGCCGCGGAGGAAGGGCGCTGGAGCGCCGTCGGCGAGGCCGCGGCCGTGGCGCTGGGGATGTGGCGCGGCGAGGCGCTCGCCGATCTGGAATCCGACGTCCTGCGCGCGGAGTTCCTGCCCTATCTGGAGGAGCTGCGGCTCCGCCTGGAGCAGCTCCGCATCGACGCCCACCTGGCCCGTGGCGAGTTCGACGCCATCCTGCCCGCGCTGCGCGCGCTGTCCGGCTCCCATCCGCTGAACGAGCCCTTCCACGAACGCAACTTCCTGGCCCTCTACGGCGCCGGCCGCCACGCCGACGCGCAGGAGTGGTACCGCCAGGTGCGGATCCGCTTACGCGAGGAGCTCGGCACCGAGCCGTCCCCGTTGCTGCGCCGCTTCTACCACCAGACGCTGCGCGGCGTCGATGCCGCCGATCTGGTCGAGGAATTGCTCGGGCCACGTCGCCCGCACCGGCTCGGCGACAACGTTTCCGGGACGTTGGGGACACCCGGGACATCGGGAACGCCCGGGACATCGGGAACACCCGCGGCTTCGGCGGCATCGGCATCAGCGGTGTCGCCCGCCGCGACGTCCGCGGCAGCGGTCCCTGAGCCCGCCCACCCGCTGCTCCCGCCCCTGGAACACCAGCTCCCGTCCGCCCCTCGCCGCTTCGTCGGCCGCGTCGCCGAACTGGCCCGCCTCACCGAGGCCATGGCCGGCAACCACCCGCCGGAGCTGCCGGGCCTGACCCTCCTCGTCGGCATGGCCGGCATCGGCAAGACCGCCCTCGCCCTCACCTGGGCCCACCGGTCGGCCGCGGCGTTTCCGGACGGCCGCCTCTACCTCGACCTGAAGGGCTTCTCCGAACGCGGCGCACCGGTATCCGCCGACGAGGCCGTCCGCATCCTCCTGGACTGTCTCGGCGTCCCGGACCACCTACTGCCGGCCACCGCCGCCGGCCGGATCGCCTTGTACCGCGCGGTGATCGCGGACAAGCGCGTGCTGATCCTGCTGGACAACGTGCGGCACGCCGACCAGGTCCGGCCGTTGCTGCCGCCGGCCGGGCCGGCGCAGCTGCTCGCCACCAGTCGCAACGCCCTGGCATCGCTGGTGACCATCGACTTCGCGCGGACCGTGGCCCTGCAACCGCTGTCGGCCCTGGAGTCGCGCGAGCTGCTGAACCTGCGCCTGGGCCCCGAGCGCACCGCCGGGCGCGAGGACGCCGTCGCCGCCATCGCCGAGCACTGCGCCCACCTGCCGCTCGCCCTCGTGGTCGCCGCCGGCCGCGCCTGGGTGCGGCCCGACATCCCGCTGGACGACCTGGCGGCGCAGCTCGGCGAGGCCGGCGGGAACCTCGGCGCCCTGGACGGCGGCGACGCGGCGGTCAGCGTCCGCACCGTGCTGTCGTGGTCCTACTGCCAGCTCAGCGTCTGCGCGGCGCGGCTCTACCGGCTCCTCGCCCTCCATCCGGGCCCGGACATCGCCGTCCCGGCGGCCGCGTCGCTCGCCGCGCTCCCGCCGGTGGAGGCGCACGCCGCCCTGGTGGAACTGGTCGCGATGAACATGGCCTCGGTCGACGGCCGCGGCCGCTACCACCGCCACAACCTCCTGGAGGCGTTCGCCGCCGAACGCCTCGCGGCCGAGGAGGACGTCGCGGAACGCGAGGCGGCCTACGACCGCCTCGTCGACCACTACCTCCGCACCCTCGTGACCGTGAACATGCTCCACGCCACGACCGGCCTGCCGACCCCCGAGGACCTCGCCCCGATGCCGCCCGGGACCCTGACGACTCCGGTCGAGGACTCCTTCGGCGGCATCGCCTGGTTCGACGCCGAACGCGAGGTCCTGGCCGCGCTGCTGCTCGACCTCGCCGCCGCCGGCCGGGACGCCGAGGTGTGGCAGCTGGCCTGCGCCCGCTCCATCGGCCTGGGCCGCAACGCCCGCTGGGACGAGGACGTCACCGCCGCGCGCCTGGCCCTCGAGGCCGCCCGCCGGCTCGGGGACCGTGTCGCCGAGGCCCACGTCCACCGCATGTTCGGCCGCGATCTGCCGCGCCTCGGCGACCCCGAGGCCGGCATGCACCACCTGGACCTCGCCCTGCGGCTCTACGAGGAGGCCGGCCACGCTCCGGGGGCCGCCGAGACCAAGCGCACCATGGCCAACGTCCGCTTCCTGCAAGGCGACATCGCCGCCACCCTGCCGCTGCTGCGCGACTTCCTGGACCATGTCGAGGCCACCGGCGAACTGCACGCCCAGGCACAGGGCCTGAACTCGCTGGGCTGGAGCTACGCCCACCTGGGCCGCCTCCCCGAGGCCCTGGCCTGCTGCCGCCGTGCCCTGCACCTCAAGCTGGCCACGGGCCGCCACGAGCACATCGGCGTGCTCTGGGACAGCCTGGGCTACATCCACCACCGCCTCGGCGACTACGACGAATCCGTGTCCTGTTACCGCCGCGCCATCGACGCCTGCCTGTCGGAGGGCGACGACAACCAGGTCGCCCTGGCGGCCATGCGCCTGGGCGACGTTCTGCACGACCTCGGCGACCACTGCGGCGCCCGGCTCAGCTGGCGCGACGCCCTCAACGCGTTCGAGGAGCTGCGGCGGCCGGAGGCGGAGCTGGTGCGGCAGCGGCTGGCGGCGATTCCGCGGCAGCGGGCGGGGTCGGCGTAGGGCGCGCGGGGGCGGCGCGGGGGCGGCGCGGGGCGGTCGGGCGGCGCGGGGGCGGCGAGGCGGTCGGGCGGCGGGGCTGCCGCGCCTCAGCCGATCGACCGCGCCTGTCCTTCCCGGAGCCCCTGAACCGTCTCGCGTCCCTCGCGCACGGCCACGATGTGCTCCAAGCGCGCGTACATGTGGGGGTTCAGCCGCTCCCGTGCGCCGTCGAGATCGAAGAACCCGATCTCCGCGATCTCCGCCTCCTGCAGCCGGATCCGCGCGATGTCGTCCGCCGACAGGGTTCCGCCGTCGTATGCGAACTGGATCAGGGGGAGGCGGTCGCCCATACGCGGCCGCCAGTCGACCTCCAGCAGCGCCCCGGGAGCCACCTCCAGCCCGAGTTCCTCCAGCGCCTCCCGTCGGGCCGCGTCGGCCGGGAACTCGTCGTCCTCGACCACGCCGCCCGGGAAGCTCCACTTGCCGTCCGCGCGATACGGCTGCCGGACCAGCAGAACCCGGCCGTCCTCGTCGGTGAAGATCACGGCCGCTCCGACGGAGACCTTCGGCATGGACAGCGCCCAGGCGACGTAGTCCGCGCCCAGGCCCAGGTCCTCCATCCGCGGGGCGCCGGCGTTCACCGACCGCATGTAGATCCGCCCGATGTGTTCCTTCAGCACCTGCTCCGGGTCCGGCACCACGCTCGCCAGCGCCACCGACGCCGCCGTGATCACGTCGCAGAGCTCGGCCGCCAGATCAGCCGTGGTGTGGCTGGTCCCCTTGCGCGGGTTCTGGCCGCTGACGCCGATCAGCGCGGCCGCGGCCTCGCCGGCCTCCTCGGCCACCTTCAGCACCCGCAGCGGCACCGCCAGCGCCTGGTCAGTGTTCGGATGCCCGTCCAGCCACGCCTTCTGCTGGGCGATCACCTGCCACCACAACGGTGCGTCCATGGGTACCGCCCTTCGCGTCCCGGCCCTGGGGGTCGGCGGTGTCGTCGCCGTGCAGCGTCGCGGTCCGCACCGCCGTGGCCCCGATCAACAAGGCCAGTATCGCGGCCAGCCCCGCCAGTTGGACGGCACCCTGCCTGGCGCGCGGCGCGTACGCGATCACCAGGCCCGCCGCGACGCCGGTCACCAGCCCGCCGAGGTGGCCCTGCCACGACGTCACCCGGGACGCCGCCACCAGCCACACCACCGCGAAGATCAGCTGCCGCTGCGCGCCGAGGGGATCGAAGTGCAGCTTGCGGCTCAGCACGAAGTACAGGCCGATCAGCCCGAAGATGGCGCCGGACGCGCCGATCGTCTGGGTGTAGGGCGTGACGAGGAAGTAGCAGAGTACTGCGCCGCCGAGCGCCGACAGCAGGTACGCGGCCAGGAACCGCACCCGCCCGAGGTGCCGTTCCAGCACCACGCCGAACATCCACAGCGTCAGCATGTTGAACAGGATGTGCGCGGGGCCGAACGGCGGATCCGTGGGGAGCGCGTGCACGAACGCCGACGTGAACAGCCGGTACCACTCGCCGTGCGCGATGCCGATCGGGTGATAGCCGGGAGGCGGCGACGCCATGGGCTCGTAGAGTCCCTCGCCGGGACCGTCGAGCGCGTCCGGGAGCAGCGACAGCTGCTTCACCACCGAGTGCCGCATCAGCTCGGCCGCGTAGACCGCGAAGTTCAGGACGATCAGGCCGATGGTGACGACCGGCACGGCACCGCCCGCCGCGGCCTGGGCCCCGAACACGGTCCGCGCCTCCCGCACGTCCCTGTTCCCGCTCCGCACGCATTCAGGGCACTGAAACCCCACGGCGGCGCTGCGCATGCAGTCGGTGCAGATGAAGCGGTCGCACCGGGTGCAGCGGATGAGGCTCTCCCGCCCCTGGTGGCGGTAACAGGTGGTGACCGGGTTGGCGGGGTCGGAGACGGTCATCGACTGGGGGATCCTTCACGCGGATGCAGCGGACGGCGCAACGGGACGGGACACCCTACCGCGCGGCGCTCGTCCTGCGCCGGACCGTCGCCGAGGCGTCACGGAGGGGATCCCGGGGCCCCCGGCGAGGACGGTGCGGGGCGGCCGGTCCGACCTGGCGCCGGGCCCCCGCACGCGCCGGGCCCGACACGGCCGTATGCTGAGCCGACCCCACCGCGATCATGCGAAAGCGACCTCGCCCGTGCCCCGCCATCCCCGCTGGCTCGACCGCCTCACCGCCGCAGCGATCCGCGGCGTGTGGGACTGGGCCCGTGTGCGCGGCCGCATCACCGCCGCCGATCCCGGACGCTACCGCTTCGCCCACCTGGGCCCCGGCGCCGCGCTCTCCTTCCCGCTCGGCGCGCTGTACAACGAGCAGTACATGGCCATCGGGGAGGGCACGCTGGTCGGCGAGGGCGTGAGCCTGGCCGTGGGCTGGCCTGGCGAGGACTTCGGCGAGGACGTCGTGATCCGCATCGGCCGCGGCTGCTCCATCGGCCGGGGCAGCCACATCGTCGCCCACCTCCGTGTCGACATAGGCGACGACGTGTTCTTCGGCCCCTACGTCTACGTCACCGACCAGAACCACGGCTACACCGCCCTCGACATCCCGATCGGCCGCCAGGAGGCCGAGGACAAGGCCGTGACCATCGGCGACGGCTGCTGGCTCGGCGTCGGCTCGGTGATCCTGCCCGGCACGACGCTCGGCCGGAACGTCGCGGTGGCCGCCGGCGCCGTGGTGCGCGGCTCGTTCCCGGACCACTGCCTGATCGGCGGCGTGCCGGCCCGGATCCTGCGGCGCTACCGGGCCGACGAGGGCTGGCGCGCGGCGGACGTCTGGCCGGTGGGGGACATCGGCGACTAGTGTTCTGCGCCGGAAAACCGCTGCGGAGATCGACTCCAGGAACGACCCTGGCGGCGCCGGTGCCTTGACCGCTGCGCGGCCAAGCTGAACAGCCACGACCAACCAGGTCGAGGCAGTTCATCCGACTTGCCAGGCCCGACCCTGAAGCCGATTTCCATCTCCTTCACACCACAAGCTCGCCTCAGCCGTCGGGCACCGGATTTCCGGTGCAGGACACTAGTGGTGGCCGCCATGGCCGCCATGGCCGCCGGCCATACCGCCGTCGTGGCCACCGCCGGAGTGGTGGCTGTCGAAGTTCACAGCCGCGACCATCGCGCGGGCCATGGCCAGGTCGCGTGAGGAGTTGAAGGTGAACTTGAGCTCGGGCACCGAGGGCAGTGCCCGGGCCAGCATCGCCGCGAAGCGCTGCTTCTCGATCGCCCGGGCCAGGGCTGTGCGCTTCGGCCGGCCGAGCAGGCCGGGGTACAGCACCTTTCCGTAGCCGAGCATCCCGGCGATCCCGGCCAGGTCCCGATCCCGCGCGTCCGGTGCGTCCGGCGCGGCCCCGCTCCGCACCACCCGGTCCACGCGCGCCCGGGCCGCCGCGGCCGCCGCCGGGTCCAGCAGCCGGAACCGCCCATGGCGGGCCTTCGGCTCCTTCGCCTCCTTCGGCTCGTCCCAGTCGATGACGCCCCGGCTTCTGAGCGCCTCGAGGTAGGAGTCCAACGACGGCCCGGCCCCGTTCCGGACCCAGCCGTCGGGATGGCTTTCGCGGTCCTCCGGCCAGGCCTTCACCCGGCTCCAGGTGTCCGCCAGCACTTCGTGCGGCGATTCCGTCTCCTCGACTCCCGCGACCGCCGTGACGCCCCACCGGCCGTCCGGTCGCCGCAGCGTGATCAGTCCCGAGTTCAGAAGTTCGGCGAGCGTCGCGGCGCCGAGCCCGTAGCGCAGCACCTGCGATCCCCGGATCGTCCCCTTGCGCGGGTCCAACGCGATCAGAATGAGCTGTTCCCCGAGTGTCAGCACACTTCGACGATAACCGCGGCCGCCCGCGCCGTACACGCCTACAGCGTCCGCGCGACCCCCGTCGACTCCCGCACGATCAGCCGCGGCGACACGTCCACGTGCCGCGCCGGCGCCGCCGGATCGCGCACCAGGTCCAGCAGCGTCCGGACGGCGATCTCGCCGACCGCCTCCTTCGGCGGGGACACCGCCGTCAGCGCCGGGCGGGTGAGGGCCGAGAACTCGTCGTCGTAGGCCACGACCGACATCTCGCGCGGCACCGCGAAGCGGGTCGCGAAACCGTTCTGCAGCAGGGCCAGCGCGTCCTCGTCGGAGTGCACCAGCAGGGCCGTCGACTCGGCCGCGCGCAGCCGGTCGGCCAGCTCGTCGATCTGCTCCGGGCCCCAGGTCGGCCAGCCGGGCAGGTCGGTGCCGACGATCCGCGGGCAGCCGGTCAGCGCCAGCGCGTCGGCGGCCTGCTCGAAGCCGGCCAGCACGCTGCGCGAGGTCGGGGTCTCGCCGCGGGCGAACACCGCGATCCGCCGGTGCCCGAGTTCGTGCAGGTGCCGGACGGCCAGGCCGGCGCCGGTCTCGTGGTCGGTGCGCACCCAGGACGTGGACGAGGCCGACGGGCCGTGCGAGCGCCGCTCCACCAGCACCGCCGGCACCCCCAGCGCCCCGGCCCACTCCACCTCGTCGGCGGGGGCCAGCAGCACCGCCTGCGCGCCGGAGTCGACCAGGCCCATCGCGAGCGACAGGTCCTGCCCGGACTGGTAGTCCGACACGGCCACCAGCAGCCGGCCCTCGGGCTCGCGCTCGCGCAGCACGCGGCGCATCCCGTCCACGACCCGGTTGAAGTAGTAGGAGGACTTGGGGATCAGCGCGCCGATGACCGGCAGCTCGGCGTCCTCGGCCGAGTCCGCGCCGCGTCCGGTGGGGGCCGGTTCGGCGCCCGGCGGCAGCACCGCCCCGCCGTGCACCTTCTCCAGCTGGCCGGAGCGCGCCAGCTGGTCCAGGTCGCGGCGCACCGTCACGTCGGAGACGCCGAGGATCCCGACCAGTTCGGCGACCTGCACGGACCCGCGCTCGCGCGCCAGCCGCAGGATCAACGCGTGCCGTCGTGCGGCGAGCAACGATCCACCTCCCTCGCAGTGAGCGAAAGCTATCAGTCAGAACCGTTCACAGCATCGGCCGTCCCGGCGATCATCGCAAGCCGTAGTTACGTTTTTGTTTGTTTCTCATCGATTTTCATCGAACCTATTGACTTCCGGTTACCTCCTTCTGACACTGGTCACCGTTGTTCGATCAGAGAGGCGTCCCCGAGCATGTCCCGTCCCGTCGTCGTGCTGGCCATGAGGCCCGCGCTGCGTCCGCATCTGTTCGACGCGGCCGCGGAGGCGCGCCTGGCCGCGCTCGCCGACCAGGACGCGGCGCTGGTGGTCCAGGACTTCGCCGACCCGCGCGCCGCCGGCGCGCTGGCGCGGGCCGAGGTGCTGATCACCGGCTGGGACTGCCCGCCCCTGGACGCCGCCGCGCTGGACCGGATGCCGCGGCTCGGGGCGGTCCTGCACTCCGGCGGCAGCGTCAAACACCACGTCACGGACGCCGTCTGGGACCGCGGCCTGGCGGTCTCCTCGGCCGTCGCGGACAACGCGATCCCGGTCGCCGAGTACACGCTGGCGATGGTCATCGCGGCCGCCAAGCGGCTGCCCGCCATGGAGCGCGCCTTCCGCGCGGAGCGGGACGGCCGCGACTGGCAGTACTGGTCGGAGGCCTTCGGCCCGGTGGGCAACCACCGCCGGGTGATCGGCGTCGTGGGCCTGTCCCGCGTCGGCCGCCGGGTCGTGGAGCTGCTCCGGGTCCTGGACGCGACCGTCCTGGTCCACGACCCCTACGTGCCCGAGGCGCTGGTCCGTGAGCTGGGCGCCGTACCCGCCGAGCTCGACGACCTGGTGGCCGCCAGCGACGTCGTCACCCTGCACGCGCCGTCCACCGCCGAGACCCGGCACCAGATGGACCGCCGCCGCCTGGGCCTGATGCGGGACGGCGCTACATTGATCAACACCGCGCGCGGCGCCCTCGTCGACACCGGGGCCCTGGCCGACGAGCTGCGCGCGGGGCGGCTGTACGCGGTGGTGGACGTGACCGACCCGGACCCGCTGCCGGCCGGCTCGGAGCTGTTCGAGCTGCCGAACCTCACCCTGACCCCGCACGTCGCCGGCTCCATCGGCGGCGAGCTGCGGCGGCTGGGCGCCTTCGTGCTGGACGAGCTCCAGCGCCTGGCCGAGGGGCGGGACCTGCTCGGGCGGGTGCTGCCGGAGACCCTGCCCTCCATAGCGTGACAGAGACCTGACAGACTCCGATGCCGAGCGACCATGACGCTTGATGACCGTGTGAAGACCGGATCCGACCGGATCCGGCCGGACCAGACCGACCGCTTTCCCGCCTGAGCCACCCCCTGCTTCCGCCCTCACCGCCTACAACCCCAGAGAGCGAGTCCCGATATGCGAACCAGCACGAACGTCTACCGCGCGGGCGTCATAGCCGCCGCGGTCGCCGTCTCCGCCGCGAGCCTGTCCGCCTGTGGCAGCGCCAGCAAGCCCGGCTCCTCCTCCTCGACCTCGGCGTCCGGCGCCGCGGCGGCCGCCCCGGCCGGCATCGCGGACAAGGGCAGCAAGGAGTTCACGTACTGGTCGATGTGGCAGCAGAACGAGCCGCAGGCCAAGGTCATCAAGAAGGCCGCGGACGACTTCACCGCCGCCACCGGCATCAAGGTGAACATCCAGTGGCAGGGCCGCGACGTGATCACCAAGCTCACGCCGACCCTGAAGACCGGCGCCGCCGCCGACCTGGTCGACCAGTCGGTGAACGCCCTCGGCGCCCTGGTCGCCAAGGACGCCACCTCGGACCTGTCCGGCGTGTACGCCACCAAGGTCACCGGCGAGGACAAGACCGTCGGCGAGGTCATCCCGGCCAGCTACAAGACGTTCCTGAACGACAAGAACGGCAAGCCGTTCATCGCGCCGTACGAGGTCTCCTCCGAGGGCCTGTGGTTCGACGCCTCCAAGTTCCCCGACCTGGCGGCCAACCCGCCGAAGACCTGGGACGACCTGATCGCCCTGTTCGACAAGGCGAAGTCCCAGGGCATGGCCCCGGTCGCGCTGCCCGGCGACGACAAGTACTGGACGCTGCTGACCCTGCAGCGCACGCTGGGCACCGACGGCCTGAAGAAGCTGGCCGGCGACAAGACGGGGGCCGCCTGGGACGACCCGAAGGTGCTCGCCGCCGCGCAGAAGGTCCAGGACCTGCGCACCAAGGGCTACTTCATCCAGGGCTACGAGTCCTCCAAGAGCATCGATGAGGAAGGCAACTTCGCCAAGGGCAAGGCCGCCTTCTACCTGTCCGGCACCTGGGTGCCCTCGGAGGCCGCCCCGAACACCACCCCGGGCTTCAAGTTCGACAGCATCCAGCTGCCGGCCCTGGACGCGGGCAACACCGACACCGGCATCAACTTCTTCGGCTTCGCGGTCCCCAAGACCGCCTCGCACTCCGACGCGGCCGAGAAGTTCATCGCCTTCTTCATGAAGAAGGAAGAGCTGGCCGGGATCTCCACCCAGGCCGTGAACCTGACCCCGCGCGCCGACATCGACCCGCCGGCGCAGCTGGCCTCGATCAGCAAGGCGCTGGGCGGCACCGTCTACGCCGACCAGGCGCACCTGTCGGTGGACTACGCGGACTGGACCAACAAGATGTTCAACCCGGAGATGATCCGCCTGGTCACCGGCCAGGACGACGCCGCGAAGTTCGTCGCCAACGGCAAGCAGGGCACCATCGACTATTGGAAGTCCGCGTCGTGACGAGCGCGACGCTCGGTGCCCGGCGGGGCCGGGTCCAGGGGCAGAGCGGGTCGCCCCTGGCCCGGCGCCGCCGGCGCGTCTTCGGGCCGTTCCTGGCCCCGGCGCTGATCCTGTACACGGTGCTGTTCATGGTGCCGACCGTGTACTCGTTCTACGCCAGTTTCACCAGCTGGGACGGGTTCTCGGACCCGCGCTGGAAGGGCACGTTCAACTACGAGCACCTGACCCGCGATCCGGCTTTCAAGGACGCCTTCTTCAACACCCTGAAGCTGCTGTTCGGGTGCGGGATCTTCCTGTTCGTCCTGAGCTTCGCGTTCATGCTGCTGCTGCGCGAGATGAAGGGCCGCAAGTTCGTCCAGGGTTTCATCTTCCTGCCGCACATCGTCTCCGGCGTGGCGCTGGCCGCGTTCTGGGGCTTCCTGCTCAGCCACGACGGGATGGCCAACAAGGCGCTGCACTCGCTGGGCGTCGGGCCGGTGGACTGGCTGAAGCCGGAGTGGCAGTTCAAGGCGATCCTGGTCGCCATCGTGTGGATCAACACCGGTTACTACGTGACCATCCTGATGGCCGGCGTGGACCGGATCCCGCCGTACTACTACGAAGAGGCCAAGCTCGCCGGGACCAACGCCTGGCAGCGCTTCCGGCACGTGACGCTGCCGATGTCCTGGGACGTCATCGGGACGGCCGCGGTGCTGTGGACCATCGGCACGGTGAAGATCTTCGAGTTCATCCTGGCCTTCTCCGGGTCCCAGGGGAACCTGCCCACCACCAACCAGTGGACGTCGGCGCTGTACGTCTACGGCGAGACCATCGGCGGCACCAGCCCCATCTACGACTTCGGCCGGGCCTGCGCCGGGGCCGTGGTGACCCTGGTGGCGGTCGTGCTGGTGGTCGTCGTGCTGCGCCGTGCGACCAGCCGCGACCGGCTCGAGCTCTGAGACACCCGCCACCACGGAAGCGACAGGGAGGACCCCCATGAGTACCGCCACCACCGGCCCCCGCGCCGCGGCCGCGCAGGATCCGCAGACCCCGGCCGCGCCGCCGGCCGGGCGCCGCCGGATCCCCTGGGCCCGCCTGTCCGGGACCGCCCTGATCTGGCTGTTCGTCGCGTTCTGCGCGTTCGCGTTCCTGTTCATGCTGCTCAGCTCGCTCAAGTCGAGCTTCGACGTGCTGAACCACCCGTTCCGGCTGCCCACCGAGCTCAAGTTCTCGAACTGGTCGCAGGCCTGGCACGACGGCGGGTTCGGGCCGGCGTTCGCGAACTCGGTGCTGGTGGTCGCGGTGGCGGCGAGCGGGACCGTGCTGATCGCCTCGCCGGCGGCCTACGTGCTGGGCCGCAACCAGGGCCGGGTGTCCGGCGGGGTGAGCCTGTATTTCGTGCTGGGCCTGGGCATCCCGATGCAGATCATCGTCCTGCCGCTGTACTCGATCATGGCCAGGCTGCACCTGATCGACAACCTGGCGGGCCTGATCGTCCTCTACATCGTGGTGAACCTGCCGTTCACCGTCTACCTGCTGATGTCGTTCTTCGCGACCCTGCCGGGGGAGCTGGAGGAGGCCGCGGCGCTGGACGGGGTGGGCCCGGCGATGACCTTCTGGCGGATCATGCTGCCGCTGGCCAAGGGCGGGCTGGTGACCGCGCTCATCCTGGTGGCGATCTCGTGCTGGAACGAGACCTTCCTGGCGCTGATGTTCCTGCAGACGAACGACAACTTCACACTGCCGCTGGCGCTGGTCAACTTCCTGACCCAGCAGCAGTTCACCGGTCAGGACTTCGGCGTGATGTTCGCCGGGGTCTCCATCGCTGTCCTCCCCATGCTGGCGCTGTACGCGTGGCTGGGGCGGCGCATCACCGAGGGCCTGACCCTCGGAGCGGGGAAGTAGTTCTTCCATCCACGCACCACCATCCCACTGGAGGTACGTACTTTGAGAGCGCCCATACGCTCTTCCCTCTCCGCGCTGGGGGCTCTGGCCCTCGGCACGGTCGGCCTGATGGCCGTCACCGTCCCGGCTGCCCACGCGGCCGGGACGGTCTATTACGTGGACTGCTCCGCGGCGAGTGACGGCACCGGGACGTCCAGCTCGCCCTGGAACAGCCTCGGCGATCCGAGCGGGCACACCTTCGCGGCGGGGGACACGTTGTCCTTCAAGGCCGGGACCACGTGCAACGGCATCTTGTCGCCCAAGGGCTCGGGGACGTCCGGCTCGCCGATCACCGTCAACGCCTACGGCTCGGGCGCCAAGCCGGTGCTGGAGGGCGGCGGCTCCGGCGAGTACACGGTGCACCTGGTCGACCAGAGCTACTGGACGATCAGCGGCTTGAAGGTGCAGAACACCTCGTCGACGCGGGCCCAGCGCGAGGGGATCCTGGTCGAGGCGTCCGGCGCCGCGAACCAGGCCGGGATCACCATCACCGGCAACGAGGTCGCGAACGTGGCCGGCTGGGGCGACAAGACCGGGACCAACGCCGGGTGGTTCTCGAACTCGGCGGGCATCGCGGTGCGCGTCGCGTCCGGCTCCGGGGTCTTCAACGGCGTCTCGATCACGAACAACACCGTGCACGACGTCGGCGGCGGCGGCATCAAGATCGAGGGCGAGGCCTCGGCGATGCTGACCGGCGTCTACATCGGGCACAACACGATCACCAAGGCCGGCGGCGACGGCATCGTGATCCACGACAGCGACACCCCGCTGGTGGAGTACAACACGGCGGTCGACCTGGGCCTGGGCGCGTACCCGTTCGTGGCCGGGAACTTCGCCGGGATGTGGCCGTACCACAGCAAGAACCCGACGTTCCAGTACAACACCGTCGGGGCGCAGCGCGGCGTGGTCAACGACGCCACCGCGTGGGACTGCGACATCAACAACACCGGGACGTGCACGTACCAGTACAACTACTCGTACGGCAACGCGGGCGGCTTCTACCTGGACTGCCTGTCCGGCTGCGGCGGCGCGGCGACATCCACCAACGTGGTGCTGCGCTACAACATCTCCCGCGACGACTGCCGGTTCACCAACTCCAGCACCGGCACCGGCGTGCACTACATCTACAACAACACCTTCTACTGCCCGGGCAAGCCGGTGACGGACACCCTCGGCGGCAACGTGGTGTGGCAGAACAACATCTTCGTGGCACCGACGGCCTCCTGGGCCACCGACGCCTCGGCGACGTTCGACGGCAACACCTACTTCGGCGGCATCACGGCACCGTCCTCCGGCGACGCCCACGCGCACACCGGCGACCCCCTGCTGACCAACGACGCCGCCGGCACCCTGGCCATCAAGCTCCGCGCCGGCTCCCCGGACCTCGGCACCGGCGTGGTCGTGGCGAACAACGGAGGCGAGGACTTCTTCGGCAACGCCGTCTCCGCCACCGCGCCCCCCAACCGCGGCGCGTACAACGGGGCCGGAGACAGCAGCGCGCTGCCGTTCGCGGCCTCCCTGACCGACACCGCGGTCACCGTCGACGCCAACGCCTGGGCCGGCAGCCTGAACTCGGCCACCCAGAGCGGCAAGAGCTTCTCCGTCACGGCGCTGGCCGACGCCGGACTCGTGCAGGGGTCTGATGTCACCGCCGCCGGCGTGGACTTCGGGCCGTGGCACCCGCAGGACTTCGACACCACCGACAGCGTCATCGCCTCGGGCCAGACCATCGCGGTCACCGGCACCGGCACCAAGGTGGGCTTCCTGGGCTTCAGCACCACCCACGGCGTGAACGAGGCCGGCACGCTGAACTTCACGGACGGCACGTCGCAGCCGTTCACCCTGACCCTGTCGGACTGGAACGACACGACGCCGGCGGCGGGCGACACCCTGGTGGCGAAGGCGACGTACGCGAACCAGCACACGTCGACGTACAACGGGAGCACGACGACTGTGAGCGGCTCGTTCTCGGTGTGGGCGTACAGCGTGGCGCTGCCGAGCGGCAAGACGCTGGCGTCGGTGACGCTGCCGAACCTGGCGGCGTCGAACGCGACGTCGCAGCATCTGTTCGGGATCGCGGTGGGATGAGCGGTCGCTGAGCGGTAGTATGGAGGCGGGCGCCGGGTCACTCGGCCTCGGCGCCCGCCGCCTCCGTTCCGAAGCGCGCCGGTCGACGAGCGCGCGTCGAGCGCGCGTCCGTCTTCGAGCCCGGCAGGCGGCCTCCATCAAGCCGCCGGTGCCGCCACCGCCTCGCCCCCGGCCCCCGAAACCCCGCGCGTCCGCTCGAGGATCTCCTCGCGCGTCAGATACACATCCGTGTACTCGAAGTCCTTCAGCGACGCCGCCCGCTCCGCCTGGAAACCGGTCCGCACGAATTCGTCCCCGACCAGCGAGTTCAGCATCCACCCGGCCGCGGTGCGGAACCGTGCGCTGAACGTCCGCAGTGCCATCAGGTGGTATCCCCGCGCCACGATCTGCGCGGGCAGCCCCGACAGCGGGATCCCCAGTGGCTTCGACACCGCCTTGACCCCTCCGAGGTCGACGACCAGGCCCAGGTCCTTGTGGTGGTAGTCCTTCAGCGGGAAGCCGCGGACCGCCGACATCACGTTCTCCGCCGCGGTCCAGCCCTGGCGCATCGCGTGCTGGGCGGTGGGCGGGCAGACGGCGTCGCCGCCCTTGTGCAGGTCCGGGACGGCGGCCGCGTCGCCGAAGGCGAAGACGCCGGGCAGGCCGGGGACGGTGAGGTCGGCGTCGACCACCAGGCGGCCGCGGTTGGTGGGGGCGCCCATGGTGGCGATCAGGGGGCTGGGGGCGACGCCCGCGGTCCAGATCAGGGTGCGGCAGGGGAGTTTGCGGCCGTCGGTGAGGGTGACGCTGTCCTCGGTGCACTCGGCCACCGAGACGCCCAGGGAGACGTTCAGGCCGCGCTTGCGGAGGATCTTCAGGGCCTTCTGGCCCAGCTTGTCGCCGAGTTCCGGCATCAGCTTCGGTGCTATGTCGACCAGGTGCCACTTCACCAGCCTGCCGTCGAGCGCCGGGTAGCGCTTGACCGCTTCGGTGGTGAGCCGTTGCAGGTACGCCGCGGTCTCGGTGCCCGCGTAGCCGCCGCCGACCACCACGAACTGCAGGCGTGACTCGCGTTCGGCCGCGGTGTCCGCCACCGCGGCCAGGTCCAGCTGGGCGATCACGTGGTCGCGGATCCACGCCGCCTCGGCCAGGGTCTTCACGCCGACCGCGTGGCGGTCCACGCCGGGGATGTTGAACTGCCGGGTCACGCTGCCCGGGGTGAGCACCAGGTAGTCGTAGCGCTCGACGGTCTCCTCGCCGTCGATCTTGCGGATCACCACGGAGCGGGTCTCGGTGTCGATGCCGATCGCGCCGCCGGGGATGATCACGGTGCGCTTCAGCATCCGCCGCAGCGACACCGCGACCGCCTGCGGCGTCAGCACCCCGGAGGCGACGTGCGGCAGCAGCGGCAGATACAGCTGGTGGTTGACCGGCGTCACCAGCCGGATCTCGGCGTCGTCGATCGAGAGTTTCTTCTCCAGCTTGTGCGCGCACTCGGTGCCCGCGAAGCCGCTGCCGACGACGAGGATCTTGGGGCGGCTCATGGCGG
Organism: Catenulispora subtropica; assembly: GCF_039531675.1. Taxonomy (NCBI): domain Bacteria; kingdom Bacillati; phylum Actinomycetota; class Actinomycetes; order Catenulisporales; family Catenulisporaceae; genus Catenulispora; species Catenulispora subtropica. Next base: position 96,020 of record NZ_BAAAQM010000014.1, on the reverse strand, counting down.
TGGTCTCATCTCCCGTGGCAGTGCCGGCCGGTCTTCCGTCCAGCGTGGTGCGGAAACCGCTCCAGCGCATTTCGATGGGGAGGAATTGTGCCGAACAGGTGAGATGATCACGTTAGCGGCGGTTCGTCCCCTTCTGTACGGCGGGGTCCTCTTGCTCCTTGCGGCGCTGGTAGTGGCGAGCCGCGCGGGCCCGGTTGCCGCAGGCCGCGCCGCAGAACTCCTGCCGGTGGTGCGTCCGCACGAAGAACTGTACGCAGCCGGGCGCCTGGCATGCCCGCAGGCCCGCATGGTGGTCGTCGGACAGGAGTGCGATCGCGGAGCGTGCGAGGTCGGCCAGCATCCGGTCCGTCTCCGACGCCGACGCGTGCGCCACGACCTCACCGGAGCCGGTCAGCTCAAGCCACTGAGGCGCGGACGCCGACGCCGCGTTCACCGTCGCCAGTGCCGGCGCGGGATACGGCTCCTCGTCGGCCGCCGCGGCGATCAGGGTGCGGATCGCGTCGCGCAGCGGGCCGAAGCGTGGTTCGGGTTCCACGCCGTGGTCGGCCAGCCAGGCGGCGAGGTGGTCGCTGGCCCGCCCGCGGGAGGCGCTCAGCGTGTTGGCGTAATCCAGGGCCAGGGGGGCGGCGGGGGCGGCGGTCGGGGAGGTCGGGGAGGTCGGGGAGGGCGGCATGGATCTAATGGTAATCCAGGGTTGCATCCATTAGAAGCCTTCGGCCATGATCTAACGCATCCAAGCGCATCCATCCGTTAGAAAGGCTTCGGCCGTGACGTCTGCCGCCGTCCAGACCGCCCATCCGTCCGGGACCCGGGACGGCGACGCGCCGCCCTCCCTGTGGCACAACGCCGACTTCCTGAAGTTCTGGCTCGGCGAGACCATCTCTCTGTTCGGCACCCAGGTCACCGCCCTGGCCCTGCCGCTGACCGCGGTCACCGTCTTCCACGCCACCGCCGGCCAGGTCGGCCTGCTCCGGTTCCTGCAACTGGTCCCGTACCTGCTGCTGGCCCTGCTGTTCGGCGCGCTCGTGGACCGCATGCGCCGTCGCCGCGTGATGCTGGTGGCCAACGGCGCCCGCCTGGTCCTGATCGGCCTGATCCCGCTGCTGTCGGCCACCCACCGCCTGAACCTCGGCCTGCTGCTCGCCCTGGCCACCGCCATCGGCGTCTTCTCCGTCCTCTTCGACGTCAGCTGGATGTCCTTCGTGCCGGCCGTGGTCCGCGACCCGGAGCGGTTCGTGGAGGCGAACCAGAAGACCGGCGTCACCTCCTCGACCGCCGACGTGGCCGGACCCGGCGTGGCGGGCGCCGTGATCGGGGCGCTGACCGCCCCGACCGCGCTGGCCGTCGACGCCGGCTCCTACCTGGTCTCGCTCGTCACCCTGCTGTGGATCCGCACGCCCGAGGCGAAGCCCGGGCGTCCGGCGTCCGAAGACGGGAGGCGCCGGAACATCGCCGCCGAAGTCCGCGACGGCCTGCGCTTCGTCTTCGGCCACCGCGTCCTGCGGCCGCTGGCCCTGCTGGCGCCGTTCTCGAACTTCTCCCTGGTCTCGGTCTGGACCATGTTCCTGGTCTACGCCTCCCGCGACCGCGGTCTGTCCCCTGCGCAGATCGGCCTCGTCTTCTCCATGTCCTCGGTCGGCGGTCTGCTCGGCGCCTCGCTGTCCCGCCGCGTCATCGCCCGGTACCGCTTCGGCCTGGTGTACGCGGTCTCGATGGCCGCGATGTTCGCCGGCCCCGCCCTCATCCCGCTGGCCGCCGGACCGCGCCTGGTGCAGCTCGGCGTGTTCGTCGCCGCGTTCTTCCTCTCCTACCTGGGCCTGGGTGTCGCCAACATCGTCGTGATCAGCATCCGGCAGGCCGCGACGCCGGCGCCGCTGATGGGCCGCATGACCGCGGCCTTCCGCACCCTGCTGTTCGGCGGCGGCTCGCTCGGCGGTCTGGCCGGCGGGCTGCTGGCCGGCGCGGTGGGGGCCCGCGAGGCGCTCGCCGTCGTCGCCGCCGCCTCGCTGCTGATGCTGGTGCCGCTGGCGCTGTCCCCGGTGTCCCGCCTGAGGTCGCAGGACGAGGTGCGATCATGACCCCATGAACGCATCGGTCTCGGACCAGGACATCCGTCGTCTCGTCGCGGGCTACCTGGCGGTCCACCCCGACCAGGCCGAGCGCCTCGCGGTCTTCACCGAGGCGCTGGCCGACGGCGAGCGCATGACCGATCGCCGGACCCTGCCCGGCCACGTCACGGTGGGCGCCTTCGTCGTCGACGGCGAAGGCCGCCTGCTCCAGATCGCGCACAAGGCCCTGGGACGCTGGCTCAACCCCGGCGGGCACACCGAGCCCGGCGACGCCACCCTGATCGACGCCGCCCGCCGCGAACTCCGCGAGGAGACCGGCCTCGGCGCCGACCAGGTGACGCCGCTCGGCGACGCGGAGCTTCCCCTGGGGATCGACGTGCACCGCATCCCCGCCAATCCCGCCAAGGCAGAGCCCGAACACTGGCACTTCGACTTCCGTTACGCCTTCCGCCTCGCCGGCACCGCCGGGACGGCCGCCGTCGAGCTCCAGCTCGAAGAAGTCGACGACCACCGCTGGATCCCCTTCGAGGAAGCGGGACTCGGGCCGGACACGGACGCCCTGGCCGAAGCCCTCGCCGCTCCTGTCACAAAGTCCGCCGCCCGGAGGTCATGACTCCGAACGCGCCGGACACGCCGGCACACAGGGGAATGGGGACCGCGATGAACGACACCGCATGGCTCGCCGACCGCTTCGAGGAGAACCGGCGGCACCTGCGCGCGGTCGCCTTCCGGATGCTCGGCTCGCTCACCGAGGCCGACGACGCCGTCCAGGAGTCGTGGCTGCGCCTCAGCCGCCAGGACTCCGAGCGCGTCGACGGCATCGACAACCTCACCGGCTGGCTGACCACGGTCGTCGCCCGGGTCGCCCTCACCATGTTGAAGAACCGCGGCCGCGAGGACTCGCTGGAGTCCGTCCACATCCCCGAGCCGATCGTCTCGCCGGAGGACGGCCTGGACCCCGAGCACGAGGCGCTGCTCGCCGACTCCGTGGGCCTGGCGCTGCTGGTGGTGCTGGAGACGCTGCAGCCGGCCGAGCGCCTGGCCTTCGTCCTGCACGACATGTTCGCCGTCCCCTTCGAGGACATCGCGACCATCGTCGGCAAGTCCCCGGCGACCGCCCGCCAGCTCGCCAGCCGGGCCCGCCGCCGCGTGCAGGGCGCCGACGCGGTCCCGGATCCGGATCTGGGACGGCAGCGCGAGGTCGTGCGGGCCTTCTCCGCGGCCTCGCGCGGCGGCGACTTCGCGGCCCTGGTCGCCGTCCTCGACCCGGACGTGGTCCTGCGCGCCGACTACGGCAGCCTGCCGGCCGGCCTGAAACTGGTCCGCGGCGCCGAGGCGGTGGCCCGCCAGGCGCTGATGTTCGCGCGGTTCGCGATGCACGCGCGCCCCGCGCTCGTCAACGGAGCGCCGGGCCGGGTCACGATCGTGGACGGCAGGCCGATGGCGGTCATGGGCTTCACCGTGGTGGACGGCCGGATCAAGGAGATCGACATCCTGGCCGACCCGGAGCGGCTGGCCGACGTGGACCTCACGGTCCTCGACGCCTGATCCGCTCCGGGCCGGCCGGCCCCCGATTCGTCGTGTCCCGGAGCCCGGTCCCGAGCCGCCGATCCCGAGCCGCCGATCTTCAGGCTCAGGGCCACACCAGGTTGTAGGCGGAGGCCACGGTGAGGAAGGCCACGGCGCCCAGGGTGGTCAGCGTGTACGCGATCCGCCCGGCCGGCCGCCACCAGCCCAGCCTCCAGGCCGCGGCCGTCCCGGCGATCAGCCCCACCGTGCTGAGCGCCAGCAGCGTGTTCAGCACGAGCAGCGTCGTCAGCCGGCCCGAGCCCAGCATCACGGTCTCGTTGAACGCGTTGCTGTCGCCGGTCATGCTCAGGAACCCGAAGGTGAACACGGTGGCCAGTCCGCCGGCGACCGCGGCCAGGATCCGGGCGTAGCCCGCCCAGCGGGGCTGGGCCTCGCGGCCGCGCAGTCGGCGTACCAGCGCCAGGATCGGGAAGCCGAGGAAGGCGAGCGCAAGGATGCCGGCGCCGGTGAAGAACATCGGCAGGTGCAGGGCGGGGGAGGCGTACCAGTCCAGCTTGTAGTAGGCGATGGTCGGGTCGATGGTGGTCGCGAGGTGGCCGTGGCCGTCGAAGACCAGGCGGTCCTGGCCGCCCCGTTCGCGGAACTCGCCGTCGCCCAGCGGCTCCCAGCGCTGCTCGCCGGCGTCGGGGTTCTGGGACAGGCCGTCGGTGGTCAGCGTGCCGTCGCCGTGCGCCTCGACCGTGACCGCGCTGACCAGCCCGGCGACCCGGGTGACGTCGCCGCGGCTGACGCGGTCGCTGCGGTAGGTCCCCGCGTACGCGTCCGCCTTCGGGCCCGGGACCGGCGTGCCCCGGACCGGGACGGCGCCGGAGCCCGTGAAGGTCTTGTCGACGATCTGGTTGATCAGGTCCTTGCCGTCCCACGCGGCGCGGCCGCCGGTCCCGTCACCGTTGTAGACCACGTATATACCGAGGCCCTGCTTCGGCAGCAGCGCCATGTTCGTGTGGAAGCCGGGGACGTCGCCGTCCTTGAACAGGATCCGCTGGCCGTCGCGCGGCCGCTCCTCGAAGAGGTAGGCCATGCCGGGCAGGCGCGGGTCCATCGTGAAGTGCTGCTTCTGCACCAGGTCGGCGACGCCGGCGCCGAGGCGCGGGTCGGCGGCCAGCTGCGCGGCCATGAACTTGGCGACGTCGGTCGCGGTGGCGACGGTGCCGGCACCGGTCGGCGCCCACGCACCGTACTGTCCGGCCTCGGCGGTCTGGCCGCCGCCCTCGGGGCGGTAGCCCTTCGCGAGGTTCGCGTCGAGCGCAGCAGGGTGCGGCTGGGCGAAGGTCGAGTCCGCCATCTGCAGCGGACCGAAGAGGTGGTCCTGCATGTACTGCGCGAACGGCTCGCCGGAGACCGTCTCGACGAGGTGGCCGGCCAGTGCGACGCCGTAGTTGTCGTACGCGGTCAGCGTGCCCGGCGGGCGCACCCGCGACGGCTGGTGGCCGGCGAGGTATGCGCCGAGCCGCGGCACGTCCTTCGGATCGCGGACGGCGACGCCGAGCGGCTCGTCGTCGAACCCGCCGGTGTGGGTCAGCAGGTTCTCGACGGTCACCGGCTTGCCCGGGAAGGTGTCCTGGATCTGGAAGTCCTTCAGGTAGGTGTTCACCGGCGCCTCAGGATCGAGCTTGCCTTCCTGGATCAGCTGCGCGACCGCTGTCGCGGTGAAGACCTTCGCGACGGAGCCGGTGAAGAACTCGGTGCGGGCCGGGTCCACCAGGGTCCTCTTGGCGACGTCCGAGAAGCCGTATCCCTTGGAGAAGACCGTCTGCCCGCCGGAGACGACCACGACGGCCGCACCCGGGATCCTGTCCTTCGCCAGCTGCGCGCCGACGGTCCGGTCGATGAGCGGAGCGATGCCCGACAGGTCCGGCGCGGCCGCCGCGCCGGCCGCGGAGGTCACGGGAGCCGCGGCCGGAGCCGCGTGCGTCGCAGTGCCCGACAAGGCCGAGGCGGCGATGGTGACGCCGGAGATGATGTTCGTCCACATGTCTTCAGCGTGCCCGGGGAAACCGGTCGTGGTCATTGGCCCTAAGTCCCATGATCAGGGTGTACTTAGGTACACCCGGAACAGGGTGTGTAGAACCATCGTTCCCAGCGGGGCGCTCCAGAAGACTTGAGGACATGACGAACACCAAGAAGCGGTTGAGCGCGGTCGCCGAGGGCGGGTTCTGGTTCTTCGTGATGCTGCTCCCGATGCTCGTGGGCTACATCGCGCTGACCCTGGTGGTCGGCCTGGCGGGCATCGGTCTGGGCCTGCTCATGGTCCCGCCGGCCGCCGCGTACCTGCGCTGGCTCGCCGACATGCGCCGGACCAAGGTGCGGGAGTGGCGCGGGATCGACATCCCGGAGCCCTACCGTGCGGCGCCGGAGTTCGGCGGGGGCTGGTCCGGCTACTGGCAGAAGATCAAGTTCCACGGCACCGACCCGGCGTTCTGGCGGGACGGCGCGTGGGTGGCGGTCGACCCGGTGGTCGGCGCGTTCCTCGCGATCGTGCCGCTGGGCCTGGTGCTGAACGGCCTGTGGGGCGTCGTGATCACGGCGATCTGGCCCACCCTGACCCGGCACGGCTTCCACGACTGGTACCTGTTCATCCACGTGCACACCGGCAACGAGGGCCTGCGCTGGGCCCCGGCCGCGGTCGGCGTCCTGGAGGCGGCCCTCGGCGTGGCGATCGCCCCGGCGCTGCTGAACGCCCACGCCCGCTGGTCCCGCGTGCTGCTCGCCCCGACGCCGGCGCAGGTCGAGGCCCGGATGAAGCACCTGACCGACACCCGTGCCGACGCCCTCGACACCCAGGCCGCCGAGCTGCGGCGGATCGAGCGCGACCTGCACGACGGCGCGCAGGCCCGGCTGGTCGCCATGGGCATGCACCTGAACGCGGCCTCGCAGCTGCTGGAGAAGAACCCTGAGGCGGCGCAGAAGCTGCTGATGGAGGCCAAGGACTCCTCGGCCAAGGCCCTGTCCGAGCTGCGCGATCTGGTGCGCGGCATCCACCCGCCGGTGCTGGCCGACCGCGGCCTGGTGGACGCGGTGCGGGCGCTGGCCCTGGACGCGGCGCTGGACGTCGAGGTGCAGGCCGAGGTCCCGGGCCGGCTGGACGCGCCGCTGGAGTCGGCGGCGTACTTCGCGGTCAGCGAGGCGCTCGCGAACACGGCGAAGCACGCCCACGCCTCCCGGGTCTGGATCGACATGCGCCTGGCCGGGGGCCTGCTGAAGATCACGGTCACGGACAACGGCGTCGGCGGCGCCGACCTCGCCGCGGGCAGCGGACTGCGCGGGATCGAGCGCCGCCTTGCTACCTTCGACGGGATCCTCGCCCTGAGCAGCCCGCAGGGCGGCCCGACCGTCGTGACCATGGAGCTGCCGTGCGCGTCGTCCTCGCCGAAGACCTCTTCCTCCTCCGGGACGGCATGATCCGCCTGCTGGAGGCGTACGGGTTCGAGATCGCGGCGGCCGTCGGCGACGGCCCCGCCCTCGTGTCCGCCCTGATCGAGGAGCGGCCCGACGTGGCGGTGGTGGACGTGCGGATGCCCCCGACGTTCACCGACGAGGGATTGAAAGCGGTGCTGGAGGCGCGGCGGGTGGTACCGGGTCTGCCGGTGCTGGTGCTGTCGCAGTACGTTGAGCAGCTCTACGCCGGCGAACTCCTCGCCGACGGCGCCGGCGCGATCGGCTACCTGCTCAAGGACCGCGTCTTCGATTCCGACAGCTTCGTCGACGCGGTCCGCCGCGTCGCCGGCGGCGGCACCGTGATGGACCCCGAGGTGATCTCGAAGCTGCTGGCCCGCGGCGCGCGGAAGGAACCGCTGGAAGAGCTGACCGACCGGGAGCGCGAGGTGCTCGGCCTGATGGCCGAGGGGCGCTCCAACGCGGCGATCGCCGAGCGGCTGGTGGTGACGGAGCGGGCGATCGCGAAACACACGTCCAACATCTTCATGAAGCTGGGGCTGCCGGAGTCGGCGGACGACAACCGGCGGGTGTTGGCGGTGCTGGCTTATCTGAAGGGGTGAACGAAGCACGGCCGTTTGGACGAAGGGTTCTCATACTCTCGTACCTGTCGACGGGAAACTCATGGCGCATACGATCGCGCAGCTTCCACTGTCGACAAGGTAGGGATCCCTTTGCCCAGAACCTTCAACCGCCGGGTCTCGTTGGCGCTGAGCGCGGTCAGCGCGATCGCGGTGACCGGTGTCATGGCCGCGTCCCAGGCGCACGCCGCCTCGGCGCCGGCCAACGGCGTCCTGGCCTATTCCTTCGGATGGACCTGGCAGGAGGTCAATCCCGACGGCAGCGGCCAGCACCAGGTGGTGCCCAGCGGTCCGGCCACCGTCGGCAAGAACGTCCTTCCGACCAGTCCGCAGTTCTCCTTCGACGGCAAGAAGGTCGCCTTCCGGAACGACCAGGACCTCGCCATCTGGGTGTCGGACGCCGACGGCACCAACGCCCATCCGGTGGTTCAGAACGCCCAGCACCCGGCGTGGTCGGCGGACGGGTCGGCGCTCTACTTCATCCGTGACTTCCAGGTCTGGACGGTGAAGGCCGACGGGACCGGAGCGACTCGGATCCTGGCGTCCCTGCCGCTGCAGGGCAACATCATGTCGCTGCAGACGTCGGCCTCCGGGCTCATGGCGGTCGGGACCGACTATCAGCCCCAGGGCGGGACCTTCATCGTCGACCCTGTCGCGCAGACCCTGAAGGGCACGATCACCGGCACGGACCACGCTGCGGTCTCGCCGGACGGCCAGCATGTCGCGGCGGTCGCCACGATCCAGCCCTCCGGCAGTTCCGGCTACGTTTCAGGGCTCTATGAGTTCGACATCACCGGTGCGAACCCCGTGCTGCTGAACCCGGCGAACTGGAACATCAATCTGAAGGCGCCGACCTGGTCGCCGGACGGAACGCAGCTGGTGTTCGTCGGCAATGAGACCGGCAGCGCGGCCGGCGGCATGGCGTTGACCGCCGCCACGCCCGGCGCCACGCCGCACCTGATCCCCAACACCACACAGAAGCCGGAAGACGAGGCGGCCAGCTGGCTGAACGGTCCCCTCTACACCGCGCCGCCGGACCCGGCGCCGGTCGTCCCGCCGATCGCCTCGATCCCGGCCGGCACGCACGCCGCCGTCCGGCTCGGCGGACAGGACCGCATCCTGTCCGCGATCGCCACCGCCGACTTCGCGTTCGGCGACGGCCGCCCGAAGGCCGCGGTCGCGGTGATCGCGCGTTCCGACGGCTACGCGGACGCCCTGGCCGGCAACGCGCTCGCGGCGCAGAAGCGCGGGCCGTTGCTGCTGACCGGGAGCGACAGCCTGGACCCCCGGGTGGCCCAGGAACTCGGGCGGGTCCTGCCGCAGGGCTCCGTGGTCTACGTCCTCGGCGGTACCAGCGCTGTCAGCAAGCACACCGAGGACCAGCTGCGGGCCGCCGGATATGTGGTGAACCGGATCGGCGGGATGAACCGCTTCCAGACCGCGACCGGGATCGCCCGGGCGATCAGCTCTCAGCCGCACACGGTCATGGTCGCCACCGGGACGAACTTCCCCGACGCACTGGCCGCCGGCGCCGCCGCGGCGCAGGACCCGGCCGGCGGTGTCGTGGTCCTGACGTCCGACTCGGCGATGCCCGCCGAGACGGCCGAGTATCTCCGTGCGCTGAACCCCGCGACCACGGCGGTCTACAGCGTCGGCGGCCAGGCGACCTCGGCGATGGCGGCGATCCCGGCCCTGAGCGGGCATTACACGCCGCTTCGCGGTGCCGACCGGTACGCCACCACTCTCGCCGTCGCGTCGAACAAGACGTTGTTCCCGCACCCGGCCACCGTCGGCCTGGCCACCGGGGCCAACTACCCCGACGCGCTGGCCGGCGGCGCCTTCGTCGGCCTGATGCACGGCCCGATCCTGCTGAGCGACGGCGGTTCCGTCCCGGCCGGCGAACTGGGCTGGCTGCACGGCCAGGGCACCGGGATCGGGACGCTCGCGGTGTTCGGCGGTCCGGCCGCCGTTCCGGACAGCGCGCTGAAGGCGGCCGCGAACGCGATCTGGTCGCCGGGCGACTGGCGGATGTGGCCCTGACGCGCCATGCGGCGCCACCGGTCGCGTCCTCGGCGCGACCGGTGGCCCGCCGAGCCCCGTGGCCCCGTGGCCCTGCGCGGCCCCGCGGCTAGTTGGCCGGCTCGGCGTACCCGTGGGTGAACGCGTACTGCACGGCCTGCGCCCGGTCGCGGCAGCCGGTCTTCGTGAAGATCCGGTTGATGTGCGACTTCACGGTGGCCTCGCCGACGAACAGCTTCTTCGCGATCTCGCGGTTGGAGTGGCCCGCCGCGATCAGGCGCAGGACGTCGGCCTCGCGCGGGCTGAGGTCGTCGCCGGGGGGTTCGAGGACTGACCTGGCCGGGGCCGCCCCTGCTGCCGGAGCCGCCTGGGCCGCCGGAGCCGCGGTCGCCGCCGCGAGCAGCTGCCGCTGCACCGCCGGGTCCAGGATCGCCTGCCCGGCGGCGGCCGCCTTCACCGCGCGCTCGATGTCGGCGCGGGTCGCGGCCTTGGTGAGGTAGCCGAGGGCTCCGGCGCGCAGGGCGCCGACGATCGACTTGTCGTCCTCGTACGTGGTGAGCACGACGACGCGGATCTCAGGGTTCTCCGCCAGGACGCGCGACGTCGCCTCGATCCCGTCGGCCCGCGGCATGTTCAGGTCCATCAGGACCACATCCGGGGTCAGCTCCGCGGCCAGTTCCGCGGCCTCCAGCCCGTCCGCGGCCTGCCCGACCACCGTCACGCCGGACATGGTGTCCAGCAGCAGGGCCAGGCCTTCGCGGACCGCGGCTTGGTCGTCGGCGATCAGGACTCGGATGTCGGTCATCCGGGGATTGTCCCGCAATCGGGGGCGGCCGCGCTCGTTCCTCGTCGCGGTCATCCTGGAACCACCGCGCGCACCACCCACCGGTCCCCGTCCGGCCCCGCGGTCAGCGTCCCGCCGACGAGCTCGATCCGTTCGCGCAACCCGTCGAGGCCGAACCCGCCGCCGGTCGCCGTCAGCGGCCGGTCGGCTCCGGCGTCGGGAAGGGAGTTCGACGCCGAGAGCCGGACCACGTCGGTGTCGTATCGCAGCTCCACCGCGACAGCCTGGCCCGGCGCGTGCTTGCGCGCGTTCGTCACCGCCTCCTGCGCCGTCCGGTACAGCGCCAGCGCCGCGTCGGCCGGCAGCCGGCGCGGCCCGCCGACGGTGGCCATCGCGCCGCCGTCCGCCTCCACCAGCGAGCCGATCATCGACGGCAGCGGCCCGAGGTCGTCGCGCAGGGCGTGCACGGCGCGCCGGCTCTCCGCGAGCCCCTCGCGGGTCAGCTGCCCGGCGCGCTCCACGCAGCGCACCGCCTTGGCGACGTCCGGCTCCTGCTGGGTCAGCAGCGCCTGGGCCGCCTCGACCTGCATGGCCAGCGCGCCCAGCGAGTGCGCGAGGATGTCGTGGATCTCCCGCGCGATGCGGGTCCGCTCGCCGAGCACGGCGGCCTCGGTCTCGGCCGCCGACGCCCGCCGCGTCTGCTCCAGCAGCAGTTCGGCCTGGTCCGCGCGCTGTGCGACGCCGTAGCGGATCATGCCCATGCCCAGGGCGGTCCCGAGGATCACCACGAAGCCGATCACGGCGGTGGCCGGGGCCCCGAGCACCAGGCCGCCGACGGTGAGCGCGAACATCCCGAGCACGGTGACCGCGGTCGAGGCCGGCGGCGCCAGGTTCGAGCCGGCGGCGAAGGACGCGACCGCGGCGACGGCGATCGCCGGGCCGCCGGGCTGCAGCGCTCCGAGCAGCCCGCCGCTCACCGCCATCACCGCCAGCGGCGCGACCAGCGGCAGTTTCCTGACGTCGAACACGACCAGCCCGATCCAGGCCAGCGCGGCGACCATCAGGGTGACGGACAACGCCAGTCCCCGGCCGTGCAGCCCGGGCTGCGGGTGGACCCCGGCGATCGTCACGCCCAGGGCGAACAGGCCGCCCAGGCGCATCCCCTGGATCCCCCAGACGTAGCGGCGGTCCCGCAGCGTCTCCGTCAGCGTTCCCATGCCTCGATCCTCTCGCGGATCAGCTGCCGGCGGCGGGAGGCCATGGCGCCGGTGCGGGCGAGCAGCATCGCGACCGCCATCAGGAGCAGTGCGTCCGTGAGGCCGGCGACGGTGACGCGGTGCGCGGCCATCCACCGGCCGATCTGCTGGGGAAACCAGTGCTGGGCCGCGTAGGCGAAGGCCAACCGGGCGCCGATCACCGCGGTCCACAGCGCCGCGTAGCCGGCGCCGGCCCGCGAGTGGATCCGGCCGCTCTGGCGGGAGTCCTCGAACCGCATCAACGACGCCGCGTACAGGCCCAGCAGCGCGCCCACCGCGGCGCCGCCGACCTCCAGCGCCAGCCCGGTGCCGTCGCTCTGCGGATGCTTGAGGTACAGCGGGACGATCACCACCGCGACGATGACCGGGCGCAGCAGCCGCAGGCCACTGACCTCGCGGAAGCCGAGGTCGGTCAGCAGGACGGCGGCGAGCACGACGAGATTCACGATCCAGACACTGGCTTCCATGGTGGCTTCCTCCCCTATTGGCCTATATGTGGTTTTTCCCTCCATTGCTCACGTTCTAAGAGGTGCGGGGGCGGATTCGCCGTCAAGAGGGATGGACTTAGGGTGGGTACGAGGGACAGCGGCGTCCGGGAAGGCCGTGAGTTCTCCCACACCCGGCATTACCAAGCGGTAGCTTCCGAACTACGCTGGCCCCACACACACGAAGCGGCGCCGACCGCGCGGCCCTGAAGCCGGCAGGCGACGACCCGGACCCTTTCGCTAGGAGTGACCCCCATGCCCGAGGCTGTGATCGTCTCCACCGCGCGCTCCCCGATCGGCCGCGCCTTCAAGGGCTCGATGACCTCCATCCGGCCCGACGACCTGACCGCGCAGATGGTGCGCGCGGCGCTGGACAAGGTCCCCGGTCTCGACCCCCGCGAGATCGACGACATGTACCTGGGCTGCGGCCTGCCCGGCGGCGAGTCCGGCTACAACATGGGCCGCGTGGTGGCCACGCTGCTCGGCTACGACCACCTGCCGGCCGCGACGATCACCCGGTACTGCGCGTCCTCGTTGCAGACCACCCGCATGGCCTTCCACGCCATCAAGGCCGGTGAGGGCGACGTGTTCATCTCGGCCGGCGTCGAGACCGTCTCGCGGTACGCCAAGGGCTCCTCCGACGGCCTGCCGGACACCCAGAACCCGCTGTTCACGGACGCGGTCAACCGGACCAACCTGTTCGCGGCCGGCGGCCAGACGTGGCACGACCCGCGCGAGGACGGCGAGCTGCCGGACATCTACATCGCGATGGGCCAGACCGCCGAGAACCTGGCGCAGCTCAAGGGCATCTCGCGGCAGGAGCAGGACGAGTTCGGCGTGCGCTCGCAGAACCTGGCGGAGAAGGCGATCGCCGACGGGTTCTGGGAGAAGGACATCACGCCGGTCACGCTGCCGGACGGCACCGTGGTCAGCAAGGACGACGGCCCGCGGCCGGGCGTGACCTACGAGAAGACCTCGACGCTGCAGCCGGTGTTCCGCCCGGACGGCACCGTTACCGCCGGCAACTGCTGCCCGCTCAACGACGGCGCGGCGGCCGTGGTGATCATGTCCGACACCAAGGCCCGCGAGCTGGGCCTGACGCCGCTGGCCCGGATCGTCGCCACCGGCGTGACCGCGATGTCCCCGGAGATCATGGGCATCGGCCCGGTGGGCGCGACGCAGAACGCGCTGCGCAACGCCGGGATGTCCATCGGCGACATCGACCTGGTGGAGATCAACGAGGCGTTCGCCGCGCAGGTCATCCCGTCGTACCAGGACCTGGGGATCGACCTGGACAAGCTGAACGTGAACGGCGGCGCGATCGCCGTCGGCCACCCCTTCGGGATGACCGGCGCCCGGATCACCAGCACGCTGATCAACTCGCTCCAGTGGCACGACAAGCAGTTCGGCCTGGAGACGATGTGCGTCGGCGGCGGACAGGGGATGGCGCTGATCCTGGAGCGCCTGAGCTAGCGGGCCCTCCTCGGGCGGTCGGAGGGCCCTCCGCAGAGTGGTCAGAGTGCCTTACGCAAGGCGGTCGTGCTGTCCAGCACGGCCGCCATCGCCTTGTCCGCCGGCACCCGGCCCTCACCGGGCGTCCAGACGAGGGTCTCCCGGGGGTCCTTGAGGGCCAGGTAGGCGGACAACAAGTCGTTCCCGACCACAGCGATCTGGTCACCGAGCGCGAAGACCCCGAGCACCGGCAGCTCGCGCCAGGCCGGCGGCCGCGGGCTGTCCCAGCTCTCCATGCCCTGGGCCAGCAGCGTGACCTGCGTCGCGAGCCAGTAACCGGCCTGCGCGCGGTCCCCGTAGGGCTCCAGCCGGAGCGCGAACTTGGAGTGGGGCAGCCGCCGGTAGGCCTCGGCGACCCGGGTCAGCTCCCCGGCCATCGCCTCCGGCAGCGACGGATCCGCGTCCGCTTCCTGGTCGGCCGGTTTGGTGCGGGAATCCATCCGGGAAGGATACGGGGGACGAATGCCGTCCGAACGATGCGGCACGTCACCGACCGCCCGGACCATCCCTGGCGACGCAATCGCCAGGACTCGTTCCCCTTGCCAGCGGCCCCGCCGTCAGGCACGCTGGCGCTCACGGACCGTATTCCACGTCCATACCGGAGGCGCCCGTATGACGATCCACCACTCCGAAGAGACCCATCGCAACCTGCTCGCCCGCATCCCCGCCGCCACCGGCCGCAGCCTGGACACCTGGTTCCGGCTGGTCGACGCCGGCCCCTCCCTCCCCCGCTTCGAAGAGCGGGTCAACTGGCTCCGCGCCGAGCACGACCTCCCGCGTGGCTACGCCAACGCGATCGTCCACGAGATGGACCTGAAGCGCGCCGCCCGCGCATTCGGATAACTCCCCCCACCCCGGAATCACAGAGCCCCCGGCGTGTGCCGCCGCGGGCTCTGTAGCTGCGCGCCCCGGCACCATCCGGCCCGCCCCTCACCCGGATGACCGCGCGAACACCGCAGGAACACCGCCCCCGAGTCCGGTGAAAGTCCTCTCCCACCACTGCCGCGCCACCCACCCCGACCTGCATCCGAAGCGGACCTCCAGCGGACCCGCGCTGGAACTCGATCACGCTCGCGCCGAGATCTCGCTACGCTGAAGCCCGAAGGATCATCCGGAGCGGCGAACCCGCGGGATGGGCCTCCGGCCCAGATGGTGGAACAGGCAGACACAGCGAGCTTAAACCTCGCGGCCTTCGGGCGTTGCGGGTTCGACTCCCGCTCTGGGCACCCATGTGACCGCTTTTCCGACCTGTTGCGTGCGTCCTTACCGTGACGCGCCCACGAGCGCGATCAGGCGCCGGTCGCCTCGATCCGCGCGGCGCTCGCCGACGCCGACGACCCGGCCGACCCGGCGCCCGTGGCGTCCGTCGCCCCCTCGACCTCGGCGACCTCCACCGGCTCCGCCGGTTCCGTGATCTGCCGCCGTCTCCGGTGCCGCAGGATGCTCCAGCCGGCGCGGGCGGCGCCGCCGACCTCGCGGCCGACCTCGGTGCCGCCGTGCTTCGCGGCGAGTACCGCGGCGCGGGCAAGCGGCATCCTGGCCTCGCCGCGGGCCGGTTCCAGGGTGTCCGGGCGGCCGGCTTCGGCCTCCGGCCAGCGGCCGACGGCGGCGGCGATGGACGGGAGCAGGGCCATGGCGGCGGTGGCGTAGCCTTCGGCGCTCGGGTGGAAGCGGTCCGGGCCGAACATGTCCTCGGGGCGGGCGTCGAACTCCGGGCCGAGCAGGGCGCCCAGGGACACCGTGCGGCCGCCGGCCGACACCACTTCGATGGTCTGGGCCGCCGCGAGTTGGCGGGACCAGCGGCGGGCCAGGCGGCGCAGGGGCTGGGCCACGGGGCGGATCGTGCCCAGGTCCGGGCAGGTGCCGACGATCACCTCGGTGCCGGCGGCGCGGAGGCGGCGGACGGCGTCGCCCAGGAAGCGGACCGACTCGGCGACCTTGACGCGGTGGGTGACGTCGTTGGCGCCGATCATGATCACGGCCAGGTGCGGGGCGTTGCCCGCGGCCAGGACGCGTTCCAGCTGCCAGCCCAGGTCGGACGACTGGCCGCCGACCTTGGCCACGTTGTGCAGGCGGACCGGGGCGCCGGCGGCCTCGGCCAGGCCGGAGGCGAGCAGGGCGCCCGGGGTGCGGGCCGACTCGGTCACGCCGTAGCCGGCCGCGGAGCTGTCGCCGAGGACCGCGATGCGCAGGACCTCGACGCCGGGTGCGGCATACCACGCGCCGTAGACGCCGTCGGCCCGGGGCGGGTCGCCCTTGGGCGGGCCGATGGCGCGCCGGGCGAGCTTCGCCTCGGCGACGATCAGCCCGATGGCGCCGCCCGTGAGGACGCCGATCCCCCCGCCGCTCAGTGCGGCAGCGGCGGCGACGCGCTTGGCGACCCTCAGCCTTGTGAGCCCGGTCATCGTCGGCACACCTCCTACTACCCTCACCTGAAGTATGACCGCCGTTCCAGCGACCTTACCGTGCACGGTGTCGGCTACGACGTGAAGATTTCGCACCGTAGGCTAGTGGCCACCGTAAAGAGCCGCCCTATAGAGAAAGCGGAGACACCGCAGATGAAGTACGCCGAGTCCATGGTCGATCTGGTGGGCGACACCCCGCTGGTGAAACTCAACAACGTGACCAAGGGACTCCAGGCCACGGTCCTCGCCAAGGTCGAGTACTTCAACCCCGGCGGGTCGGTCAAGGACCGCATCGCGCTGCGGATGATCGAGGCCGCGGAGCGTTCCGGCGCGCTGAAGCCCGGCGGCACCATCGTCGAGCCGACCTCCGGGAACACCGGCGTCGGCCTGGCGATCGTGGCGCAGCAGAAGGGCTACAAGTGCGTCTTCGTCTGCCCGGACAAGGTCTCCACCGACAAGATCAACGTCCTGCGCGCGTACGGCGCCGAGGTCGTCGTCTGCCCCTACGCGGTCGCGCCGGAGCACCCGGACTCGTACTACAACGTGTCCGACCGCCTGGTCCGCGAGATCCCGGGCGCCTGGAAGCCGGACCAGTACTCCAATCCTGAGAACCCGGCCTCGCACTACCACTCCACCGGCCCGGAGCTGTGGGAGCAGACCGACGGCCGGATCACCGCCTTCGTCGCCGGCATCGGCACCGGCGGCACCATCTCCGGCACCGGCCGCTACCTCAAGGAGGTCTCGGACGGCGCGGTCAAGGTGATCGGCGCCGACCCCGAGGGCTCGGTCTACTCCGGCGGCACCGGCCGCCCCTACCTGGTCGAGGGCGTCGGCGAGGACTTCTGGCCGACCGCCTACGACCGCGAGATCGCCGACGAGATCATCGCGGTCTCCGACAAGGACTCCTTCCTGATGACCCGCCGCCTGGCCCGCGAGGAGGGCCTGCTGGTCGGCGGCTCGTGCGGCATGGCCGTGGTGGCGGCCCTGAAGTACGCCGAGCGCCTGGGCCCGGACGACGTCGTCGTGGTGCTGCTGCCCGACTCCGGCCGCGGCTACCTGTCCAAGATCTTCAACGACGACTGGATGGCCGACTACGGCTTCCTGACCCCCAGCACCGAGGAGCCCACGGTCGCCGAGGTCTTCGCCCGCAAGGGCCAGGGCCTGCCGGAGCTCGTCCACATGCACCCGCACGAGACCGTCGGCGAGGCCATCGAGACCCTCCGCGAGTACGGCGTGTCGCAGATGCCGGTCGTCAAGGAGGAGCCGCCGGTGATGGCCGCCGAGGTCATCGGCTCCATCGTGGAGCGGGACCTGCTCCGTGCCCTGTTCTACGAGAAGGCTTCGCTGGAGGACCGCCTCGACCAGCACATGTCCCCGCCGCTGCCCCAGGTCGGCTCCGGCGAGCCGGTGTCGGCGCTGGCCACGGCGCTGGAGAAGGCGGACGCCGCGGTGGTGCTGGTCGAGGGCAAGCCGCAGGGTGTGGTGAGCCGCCAGGACCTGCTCGGCTTCCTCAGCACGAACCCCTCGCTGAGCGCGTAGCCCTAACCCACCAGCGGTGCCAGCGACACACCGAGGTGCAGCCGCAACCGGTCTCGACCGTCACTCAGGTCGAGACCGGTGATCCGCTGGATCTTCTCCAGCCGGTGATACAGCGTCTGCCGGTGAATGCTCAGCGCCGCGGCCGTCTGCTGTGCGCTGCCCGCGTGGTCCAGATACGTCTGCGCGGTGAGAAGCAACTCCGGTTCCTCAAGCAGGCGCCGCACGGCGGGGTCCACGACGGCATCGCGGAGCTCCCGCTGCGGCCCACAAGCGAGCAACCGGTAGATACCTAGGTCGGCCCATGCCGCCGTCGGCCGGAACGCCGGGACGGCTCGGCCGACCCGCACAGCGAGCCGCGCCTCCCGCCAACTGGCCCGCGCCTCGGCCAGGTCTTCGCGCGGTGCCCCCACTCCTACTATTACGCCGTCCCGGACATCCGCACCCAGACGTTCTCTATAGAGCTCCAGCGCGCGGTCCGCGATATCCGCGACAGAGTGCGGCCCCGGAACCAGCAGGCTGATGTGATCGGTCTCCGCCGCCGCCAGCACCGAGCGTGGCAGTCGCCACAGGTTCAGCGGCACCGACTGCCAGTCCTCGCCGCGCACCGTCTCCAGGGCCAACACCGCCACCGGCCGGTCCCGCTCGACCAACCCGAGCGCGGCGATCTCCTCCGCGGCCTCCTCGGCCACCGCGCGCTCCGGGGACAGCAGGTTCTGGAGCCGTTCCTCCATCCGCTCCCGGACCCGCGCCTGCTGGGCCAGCAGCGCCCCGGCGCGCGACGCCTCGTGCATCGCGCCGTTGAGCAGCTCGTCGTCCAGCCGCCCGTCCGCCTCCAGCAGCCACACGTAGCCGTAGGTCACCCCGTTCCAGCGCGCCGGGAGGCAGACCCGCGGCAGGACGCCGTGCTCCGGGTCCGCCGGGGTGCGCACCGGGCGGTCGCTGCGCGCGATCCCGAACCCCTCGAACCAGGCCCGCACCTCCGGTGAGGAGCGGCGTTGGAGGATCGAGCGCTGCCGGATGACGTCCAGACCGCCGGACTGGGAGGCGAACGCCACCAGGTTGAAGTCCCGGTCCTCCAGCGTCGCTGAGGCGGCGGCCAGGCGGGAGATGCCATCCACGAGGTCCTGGAAGTGGTCGGTCGCCGACGTCGCCATCAGACAAGTGTATGACGATTTCGGGCGAAGATCGTGGCAGTCGTCCATATCCTCGGGGCTCGACCCGGATCTACCGTCCTCCCAGAAGACTCCGCCACCGCTGCGCCACCAGGTGCGCCACCAGGAAAGCCAGGCCCGCCATGCTCAGCCGCACGCTTCTCGCCGCCTCCCGCAGCCGCAGGATGCGCGGCCTCGTCACCGGGGTCCCCGTGACCCGGCGCGTCGTCGACCGGTTCGTGGCCGGCGAGAACCTCGACCAGGCCGGCGCGGTGATCGGCGACCTGGTCCGCGAGGGGCTGACGGTGACCGTGGACCGGCTCGGCGAGGACACCGTCGACGCCTCGGACGCCGCCGCCACCCGCGACGCCTACCTGGCGATGCTGAAGCGGTTCGCCGAGATGGGCGTCGCCGACCGCGTCGAGGTCTCCCTGAAGCTCTCGGCCCTGGGCCAGAAGCTGCCGAAGGACGCCGCGCAGATCTCCCTGGAGAACGCCGTCGCCATCGCCGAGGCGGCCCGCGACGCCGGCACCACCATGACCCTGGACATGGAGGACCACACCACTGTCGACGCCACCCTCGGCACCCTGCGCGAGCTGCGCGGCGAGTTCCCGTGGGTGGGTGTGGCGATCCAGGCCATGCTGTTCCGCACCGAGGGCGACATCACCGATCTGGCCACCGCCGGCTCGCGCGTCCGCCTGGTGAAGGGCGCGTACATGGAGCCCGCCTCGGTCGCGCACCAGGACAAGCACGAGGTCGACAAGGCCTACGTCCGCGCGATGAAGACCCTGATGCGCTCCTCGGCGTACCCGATGATCGGCAGCCACGACCAGCGCGTGATCGACATCGCGCACACCCTCGTCGCGGACACCGGCCGGCAGCCGGACAGCTACGAGTTCCAGATGCTCCACGGCATCCGCACCACCGAGCAGCGCGCGCTGGTCGCCGGCGGCGAGACAGTGCGGGTCTACGTGCCGTTCGGCGACGACTGGTACGGCTACTTCATGCGCCGTCTGGCCGAGCGCCCCGCCAACGTCATGTTCTTCCTGAACTCGCTCGTCAAGCGTTAACCGAGCCACCCAGCGCCAACCCGAGCAGCTACCAGAGGGGATCCCCCGCACCATATGGACGCCATCACGCACACCCCGGCCCCGGTCAACGAGCCGGTCCGGGCCTACGCCCCCGGCAGCCCCGAGACCGTCTCCCTGCAGCGCCGGGTCGCCGAGCTCGCGGCCGAGCGCCACGAGCTCCCGATGACCATCGCCGGCCGCCGCCGGATGGCCTCCGGGGAGCGCATCGAGGTCGTCCAGCCGCACAACCACAAGCACGTCCTCGGCGACACCGCCAACGCCTCCGCCGCCGACGTCTCGGACGCCGTCATGGCGGCCAAGGCGGCGGCCCCGGCGTGGCGCGCGCTGCCCTTCGACGAGCGCGCGGCGGTCATCCTGCGCGCCGCCGACCTGCTGGCCGGCCCGTGGCGCGACACCCTCAACGCCGCCACCCTGCTGGGCCAGTCCAAGTCGGTGCAGCAGGCCGAGATCGACAGCGCCTGCGAGCTGATCGACTTCTGGCGCTTCAACGTGCACTTCGCCCGGCAGATCCTGGCCGAGCAGCCGCCGGCCAACGCGCCCGGGGTCTGGAACCGCACCGACCACCGGCCGCTGGACGGGTTCGTCACCGCCATCACCCCGTTCAACTTCACCGCCATCGCCGGCAACCTGCCGACCGCCCCGGCGCTGATGGGGAACACGGTGGTGTGGAAGCCCTCGCCGACGCAGCAGCTGGCCGCGCAGCTCACCATGGAGCTGCTGGAGGCCGCCGGGCTGCCGGCCGGCGTCATCAACCTGGTCACCGGCGACGGTCTGGCGGTGAGCGAGGTGGCCCTGGCCGACCGCGACTTCGGCGGCCTGCACTTCACCGGCTCCACCCGGACGTTCAAGGCGCTGTGGCGGCAGACCGCGGAGAACCTCGACGTCTACCGCTCCTACCCGCGCATCGTCGGCGAGACCGGCGGCAAGGACTTCGTCGTCGCGCATCCCAGCGCCGACCCGGCCGCCCTCGTCACCGCGCTGGTCCGCGGCGCGTTCGAGTACCAGGGGCAGAAGTGCTCCGCGGCCTCGCGCGCCTACATCCCCCGCTCCCTGTGGGAGTCCGGTGTGCGGGAGCAGCTGGCCGGCGTCACGGAGACCATCACCTACGGCGACGTCACCGACTTCTCCTTCTTCGGCGGCGCGGTCATCGACCGGCGGGCCTTCACCAAGCACAGCGACCTGTTCGCCCGGGTGCGGGCCGAGGGCAAGCTGGAGATCCTGGCGGGCGCCACCGCCGACGACTCACAGGGCTTCTTCGTCCAGCCCACGGTCCTGGTCGGCGACGACCCGCACCACGAGGTGTTCACCGAGGAGTTCTTCGGCCCGATCCTCGCCGTGCACGTCTACGACGACGCGCGCTACAGCGAGGTCCTCAAGCTGGTGGACGGCTCCACGCCCTACGCGCTTACCGGTTCGGTGTTCGCCACGGACCGCGCCGCGGTCGAGGAAGCGCACCGCACGCTGCGCTTCGCCGCGGGCAACTTCTACGTCAACGACAAGCCGACCGGCGCGGTGGTCGGGCAGCAGCCGTTCGGCGGCGGCCGGGCCTCCGGGACCAACGACAAGGCCGGCTCCGCTCAGAACCTGCTGCGCTGGCTCAGCCCGCGCACCGTCAAGGAGACCTTCGTGCCGCCGGTCGACCACCGGTACCCGCACATGGGCTGAGGAACCGCACCCGGTTCCCAGCCCGCGCCGACCGGCTGCCTAACCGCAGCAGCCCCCGCCGCAGCATCCGCCAGCGTTGCCGGATGCTGCGGCGGGCTTGTTCGCGCCGCCGACGTTGACGGCGACGGTGGAGATCAGCTTGACGGTGTCGTCGTGGCCCGCCGGGCAGGTCGCCGGGGCCGACGCCTCGGACATCGGGCGCGACAGTTCGAAGGTGTCGCCACAGGCGCGACAGCGGTATTCGTAACGGGCCATGCTCGGCAGTGTAGACGCCGACCGCAGGCCCGCCCAGCAGCGGGAAGTCTTATTTATGATCATCGGGCTGGTTTGCGTCGTCTGATATAGAGGCGCGATGCTAGTGCGCATGTCGCGCCGTTGGACGTCGCTCTTAGGTGCCTGCGCAGTGGTCTCCCTGGCGGCCCTGCCCCCCTCGGCGTACGCGGACGACCCCGCCCCCGTGAAACCGGCGGTCCAGTGGCCGCTCACCTATCTCAAAGCCGACCAGGTGTGGCAGCTCACCAAGGGGAGCGGCGTCACCGTCGGCCTGGTCGACTCCGGCGTCTCGCCGCTCGGCGACACCCGCGCGAACCTGCTCTCCGGCGCCGACTTCTCGGAGGGCGCGACCAGCTCCGGGATCGCCCACATCGACACCGACACGGACAGCCACGGCACCACGATGGCCGTCCTCATCGCCGGCACCGGCGGCGGCGCGGGCCTGCGCGGCCTGGCGCCGGAGGCGAAGATCCTGCCGGTCCGCATGCAGAAGCAGACCGGCGAGGACCCGGTGAAGATCACCGACGCGGTGAAGTTCGCGACCGCGCAGCACGTGAAGGTGATCAACATGTCGCTGGGCACCGCGCCGACGCCGGAGCTGGCGGCCGCGGTGAAGGCGGCACAGGACGCTGACATCGTGGTGGTGGCCGCGGCGGGCAACGGCGGGGGCAAGGTCATCACGCCGGCGTCGTACCCGGGCGTGGTGGCGGTCGGCGCGGTGGACTCGACCGGCACGCGGTGGGCGTCCTCCAGCTACGGCCCGCAGGTCGCTCTGATGGGGCCGGGTGTCGAGATCCCTGTAGAGAACGCGGACGGAGTACCCAAGACGGTGCGCGGCACTAGTAACGCGACCGCTTATGTGACGGCTTCGGCCGCGCTGGTGCGTGCTCTGCATCCGGACTGGACGGCGGGGCAGACCATCCGCGTCCTCTTGGCGACGGCTACCAAAGCCGGCGGTGCCAGTGGCCTGACGCGGAACGACCAGTACGGCTACGGGATCGTCAACCCTCTGGCTGCGCTCAACGCCGGGGCCCCTGTGGCAAAGGACAACCCCTTGGTGGCGGGGGCCGCCGCACTGGCGGCGGCGCTCCCTGCCAACGCTCCGTCGGCTTCTCCGTCTACACCGGCTCCCGTCTCAAGTAGCAGCGCGTCGCCTGCCCCGACCCCTTCCACTGCGCCGCCGACTAATACACAGGCTGTGGAAAACGCTGCGAAGGCGGCCGCTACAGAGAAGTCCGGACTGCTGTCCTCGCGGCGGAACAAGATTCTCGCGGCGTGCGCGGGAGTCGCCGTGCTCGGGTTCTTGCTGCTACTGCTGAACCGCGGGCTGAAGCGGAGAGAACTACGGCGTAACCGAGCTTGGCACTAGTCAGCGGGGCCTTATGGCCATCGCCAACAAGTACTTGTTCGTATAGCGGTTCTGGATGATCCGTGTGACCGGTCCACCCAACCGGGAGTACCAGACCGCGGGCTGGGAAAACGCCATCACGGTGAACTCCACGAGCCCTTCCGCGCGCGTCACATAGAAGGCCTCGCGTCCGCGCTCCGGGTGTCCCGGCAACGCCTCGTAAGCGAACCCGGCCCAGTCGGCGCTGTCGAAGTCCGCCGCCACGATCCGGAACGGGGCCCGTAGCGGGACCACCCCGGCCACCCGAGCCGTCAGCCGCCCCTCAAGACCGACCTCCGGTGCGGGAAGCAGGCCGTCCGGCGTATCCCTCACCTCCACCCGCATCCCCGCCCCGATCTGCGGCCCCCACGCGCGCAGCATCGCCCGCGCGCGCTCGAAGGCGCGGTCCGCTGTGGAGTCGTCGGGGTGGAAGGCGTGCGCGATCGGGATGGAGCGCCGGAAGTACCGGTAACCGTCCGGAACCGGGCCGATCGCGACGTCGCCCGGATGCGGATGCGGATGCGGATGCGGATGCGGATGCGGGTCCGGGCGCGGGTCCGGGTCCGGCGTGGCGTCGCCGGAACGGGGCGTCATGGCGTCCGTGACGCCGCTACCGCGCCGTCACCTCGTCCGCGCGCCCCAGCGCGATCAGCGCCAGGTTCCGCAGAGCGGTGTCGCCGGTGCGCAGGTAGTCGCTGTGGCCGCCGTTGCCGGCGTCGAAGCGGCGGGCGCCGAAGGCCGGGTCGACCGGGTCGTCGCCGAAGCCGAGGTCGACCCCGAGCAGGTCGACTTGGACGTGCGGGACGTCGGCGATGCCGTCGTTGCCGCCGCGGCCGGCCCAGACGCGGGCGCCGGTGTTCAGGTCGGCGACCGAGCCGACGCCCATGCCGGGCGAGCCGAACACCGCGATGTCGGTGGCCTTGACGGAGTGCGCGGCCTGGCCGCAGACCACGGAGCCGTAGCTGTGGCACAGCAGCGTCACCGGCGCGTTGTTCACCGAGCGGAGCTGGTTCAGGAACGTCTTCAGCGCCCGGGCGCCGGACTCGGCGTGGCCGAGGGTGGTGACGTGGATGCTGTCCACGGACGGCGGGTCGTAGCCGAGCCAGCCGATGACCGCCAGCGAGCCGTGGGCGCCGAGGTCCTGGGCCTGCGTGAAGAGCGACTCCGCGCCGCCGCCGGGGCCCTTGACGCTGTCGAAGTTGGAGAGCGTGTTGCCCGCGCCGGGCACCACGACCGCGATCCGCTTGGCGTGCACCAGGTCGCCGACCACCTCGATCCCGCGGCCGTCGCCGGAGGGGTCGAAGGACAGGAAGTCACGGCTCGGAAGCGCGAGGTTGCGCAGCGTGTGCGCGAGCATGGCGTCCCCGCCGTGCTCGGCTTCGTCGGCGGCCTTCACCAGTGCGGCGCGGTTCAGGTCGTAGCGCTCGGTCAGCGTCGAGACACTCAGAGTAGGTAGTTTCGGCATCGGGCTGTAGGCGATGCTCGCGTGCGCGGGTCCGCTCGTGATCAGCGTCGCACCGACCGCGATCGAGACCGCCAGGGCCTTGCGGCGGATCCCGTTGGGCATGATCTTCCCGGGGCGCAGGCGGTTCAGGTGGTGCCGGGCTTTGTGCGGCAGCAGAAAGCCTAGCCCGATGCGGGCGGAGTCGAGCGGGCGCATCGCATCGGTTCCTAACAGCTTGGGGGGATTCAGGCGATCCTACGCGATCCGCCGGACCCGCCGGGACCGGCTCGCTTGATCGCTTCTTGCGATGATCGGTGCTTGACAGATCATCTGCGGTTGATCGCGCTTTGTCGAGGGGCCGGCGGCGTATTTGGCCCTGCGACAACTGACGGACGATCGGATCAGTCGAACAGCGACCGGGGCCACGTCCGATGGGCCCTCACCACGTCGGTCGCCACCGCGATCAGCGTCAGCCGGGCCTGGAGGTAGATCCACGCCAGCAGTCCGAGCACCAGACCGAAGACCCCGTACAGCGCCGAGGAGTGGCGCAGCTGGTGCGCGGCGATGGCGCCGCCGAGGTACTGCAGGCCCTGCCAGAACACCGTCGTGAGCAGCGCACCCCGGAAAAGGTCGCGGGTGCGGACCTCGGCCGCGGTGGCGATCCGGAACCCCAGCCAGAACAGCAGCCCGGTCAGGACGAAGGACGCGGCCAGCAGCCCGATCCGGCTGCCGGCGCTGAAGGCGCGGCCGCTGGCCCACTCGCCGACCGAGGTCAACACGGTCGTGGACAGCACGCCGAGCCCCATCGTGGCGATGATCCCCAGGCTGCGCAGCCAGGAGGCCGGGAACCCGGGCCGCCGCTCGTCCGGCACGCTCCACAGCATGTTCATCACGTACTGCGCGGCGTTGGCCAGGCCGAGAGCGCCGACCACCGTGGTGACGATGCTGATCGCCAGCCCCACGCCGCTGCGCGAGAAGCCGTGGACGTTGGTCTTCAGCTGGTCGCCGATCACCGGGAAGTCGACCAGTGCGGAGTTCAGCACCCGCTCCTGCACCCCGGGGTAGTGGCGCAGGACCGCGCCGAGCACCGTGGTGAGGATCAGCAGCAGCGGGAACAGCGAGACGAAGGCGAAGAACGTCATGATCGCGGCCAGATAGCCGACCTTGGACTTCTGCAGCTCCCGCCACACCGCGACCGGGAAAGCGAGGACGGTGTGGCGCTGTTGGAACCGGTCGAGGCTGCGGGCCGCGCCTTGCAGCCAGGACAGTGGGGCCATGGAACTCATATAAGCACTGAGGCGACGGGGGCCCCTCCCCACCACGCCGGGCTAGGTTAAGATGCGAGCCGGCCGCCGGGAGCCGGGGATTGTCAGGGGGTGGATTCGCCGTGGCCAGCCACGCGCAGCTCGCGATCGACCTGGAGGGGATCCAGGACTGGGGGAACGCGCTGAACAACGTGCGCTCCGGCATAGACCAGCCGGTGGAGTTCTCCTCGTGTGACGACCAGCTCGGCACCGACCCCGCGTCCATGGCCGTGCAGAACGCGCTGGCCGACTTCGACCGGGCCTGGAAGGACGGCCGCGCGGTCGTCGACTCCTACATGAGCGCGCTGTCCAGGATGTGCGACGACACCGTCGCCCGGATCCGGCAGCTCGACCACTCGCTGGTGCCGCCGACGCCGCACCACCGGCCGGACATCTGAGCCACACCCGGGGAATCGAAGGCTGACGCACCGGGCCGGCCGCCGGCCCGGTCACGGGGACGGGAGCGCACTACGTGGCACGCGGCGCACAGTGGGGCCTGCTCGGGCTGGACGTGGATCCGGTGCCCGGCGACCCGGCGAAGCTGGACTACCTCATCTCGCGCATGCACAACCTGGCCGACGACGCCGACCGCGCGCGGCGCGGGGTCGTGGGGCTGCTCGCCGACCGGGCGCTGGACGGCTGGCTGGGAGCCTCCGGCGACGCCTTCCGCAGTGCCTGTGAGCCACTCCCGGACCATCTGCAGAAGCTGCGGCAGTCGTACGAGGACGCGGCCTCGGCGCTGAAGAAGTACCAGAAGGCGTTGACCGACGCGCGGACCATGTCCGGCGCCGCCGTCGCGGACGGCGTGACGGCGTACGGGACGTACAGCTGCCTCGGCGACGCCCCGCCCTGCCACCGCATGGACGACGCGGAGTACCAGCGGTGGGTCGACAAGCTCGGCCGCGACCTGATCCTGCAGCATCAGAAGAGCGCGGATCCGAACGGGGCGTCGCAGCACACGACGTTCGTCGGACCGTACGCGTGGGCGCCGGAGCAGCGCTCGCTGCTGGCCGCCCGGGCGTCGGCGCTGCAGGCGCAGACCGACAACACCAACGCGGCGAACGCGTGCCACCAGGCTCTGGAGGACGCCGCGCACTTGGCGGCGGCCCTGACGAGGATCACGGGCGCCGGCGCCTCGACCCCCGGCGTGACGTTCGACGAACGGTTCAAGAACGCCGGCGGCGACATCTCGAAGCTGGTGCTGGACCCGGCCGCGGGACAGGACGTCGAGACCGCCGGCATGCCGCCGACCGGCACCTCGGCGCAGGATGTCGCGGCGTGGTGGAACGGCCTCGACCCGGCGGCGCGGGACCGGTACGTCCACGACCACCCGGCGGAGATCGCGGGCCTGGACGGGATTCCGCAGGAGGCGAGGGACGAGGCGTACCGGGTGCTGCACCCGACGCCGCACACGCCGCATCACGGGGACGACGGAAACGGCCGGCGGCGGCACGCGAAGAGCGGAGACGGTGACCACACGGCGCATCATTCGGGGGACCGTGCGGGGGACGGTCAGGGTGGGCGGCATCGGGGCGGCGGGGACCAGCCCGCCCAGCCGCCCAAGGAGGATCGGCCGCAGCCGGACCAGCCGGACCAGCCGGACCAGCCGGTTCACGACGGGGATCCGAAGGCCGGCGACCACGACCCGCGGCACGAGCCGGGTGCGCCGGGGCACGATGACACCAGCCCGAAGCGCCCGGACGACCCGGGGCGGCGGCATGGCGGTCCGCCGGTCCCGCCGAACCAGACGCCGCCCAACGATCCGGCGCAGCCTTCCGACCCGAGCGGCCACAACCCGTTCTCGCCAACGGATCCGGCGCCCGATCCCGGCGTCCGGATCAGCATGCCGGCACCGGTCGTGGAGCCGCATCCGCACGCCGCCGACTACCACGTGACCAGCGAGCCGCACCACTCGTCGCCGCACCACACCGCACCGCCCGCCGACCTGTGGCGCACCGGCTCGCACTCCGCGTACCAGGAGGTCGCCGCCCCGGACGCGGCGGTGTGGCTGCCCGGCGCGAACGCCCCGCACGCCGACCTGGGCATGGACACCGACCAGTGGGCGGCCGGTGCGCACGTTCCGCGCATCGACGCCAGCACCAGCGCCGACTTCTGGTTCTCCAGCGGCCACTCGCTGCGGGACGGCGTCGGCATGGACTCCGGCGTGGCGGCCGGCGCGTTCTCCCCTGGCGGCGCGCCGGGAGTCTTCGAGCAGGTGGCCCATGCCGCCGCCGGGTCGTACCACCCCGGGGCCGACGTCTTCCAGCCCCTCCAGGCCGGGGCCGCCGCCGGAGTCTTCGAGCGAGTAGGCCATCTGGCGGCTGACGCCTATCAGCCCGCAGCTGACGTCTATCAGCCCTCCGGCGCCTTCTCGGGCGAGGCCCCTAACCATCCCGCCCAGACCGTCGCCTCCAGCGGCGTCCTCCTCGAAGACGAGCGCTCGACCGACCGCCGCTACTACTCCTGAGCATCGCAGGGTACTCAGCCCTCGGTTGAGTACCTTCGCGCTTGTGCCCGGTTGCTGCGCCGATCAGGCTGGTCGGCATGGGATACCGACTCCTGGCCGACATCACGGTGGCGGTGCACATCTCCTTCGTCGCGTTCGTGGTGGTCGGCGGCTTCCTGAGCCTGCGCTGGCCGCGCGTGCTCTACGCGCACGTCGCGGCCGTCGCCTGGGTCTGCCTCCTGATGGTCGGCCTGAACGTGACATGCCCGCTCACCACCGTCGAGAACTGGGCCCGCGAACGCGGCGGCGAGGGCGGCATCCCGCAGGGCTTCGTCGAGGCCCACCTCACCGGCACGCTCTACCCGTCGGACATGGAATGGCTGTTCCGCACGCTGGTCGGCGTCGCGATCGCCGGTTCGTGGTTCCTGCTGGCCCGGCTCACGGGGAGCCGTAGGTCAGCGGCATGAACCACGCGTACCAACCGGACATCGCCGCGATCGCCACCATCGCGACGACCAGACCGCGTGTCTTCGCCCACGCCAGCGTCTGCGCGATCGGCAGCAGCAACGGGAAGGCCGGCATGAGCTCCCGCGGAACGATGAAGCTTTGGCGGTGGCTGCCCAGAACGAGTACGGTCAGCGCCGCGCAGAAGACGAGCAGCGGCCAGGGCAGCCGGCGGTGCGCCAGGACGAGCAGGAACGGGACGGCGACCATCGTCGCGCACGCGATCAGGAACACCACCGGCGGTTTGTCGCCGCGGCCGTCGAACAGGGACGTCAGGTCCTCGTAGGTGGTGCGGCCGCCGTCGAACCAGTTGCTCCACACGTCGTGCTGCATGCGGAAGTAGCCTGTGAGGCTTCCGAAGTGGTGCCCGACGCTCAGGACCCACGCGAGCAGGCCCAGGGGGGCGATGGCGGCACCGGCCCAGGGGCGCCAGCGGGCGTCGCCGTCTCCTTGGCCGCCCCCATCCTCCCGGCGGACGATCGCGACGAGGGCGGCGAGACCGACCGCGACGATGAGGGCGGATGCCGAGGGACGGGTGAGACCTGCGAAGAACGTCAGAATGCCGGCGGTGAGCCACGCGCGGCGCAGGAGCGCGTGGAGCGTCCAGGCGGCAAGGGCCGTGAACAGGCCGTCGGCGTACCCCCAGACTTGGATGATGGCGCTCGGCACGACGGCCCACAGGGCGACGAGGATCAGCGCGGTCCGGCCGTTGGTGATGCGCTCGCCGACGTAGCGGATGCCCACGGCAGCCGCCGAGCCGGTGAGAAGCGAGACCAGGACACCGGCGTAGTTGAAGCTGGTTCCGGTGATCGCCTGGAACCCGCGGACCAGCATCGGGTAGAGCGGAAAGAAGGCGTAGTCGGTGCTGTGACGGTAACCGTCCTGTGCTATGCCGAGGTAGAAACTCGAGTCCCAGCCTTGGTGCAGGAACTTGTTCAGCGGTTCGCCGCGCGCGTGGAGGATCCACAACAGCGCGAGGAAAGCCACGACATGCAGGCCGTTGTAGACACCGAGAGCGACCACGATGGAGCGGCGGTGTGAGGCGAAGCCACGGAGCGAGAACCGCTCGTTTTCGGGTTCTGCGATCTCACTGATCGCCTCGACGGTCTTCTCGGCTTCGACGGCCTCGTGTTCGACGGCAGTGGACACCGTACCCCCCCCGGTTAATGCTTTGTGTGCTGGACCGCAACCCCCATGTCGGTCTTCGGTCAACCCTGCTCACGGCGTGGCTTTCCGCGATTTTCAGGCGATACGAGCTTAAGAGGACGTCACGACGGGCCGCAAACTCCGTTCAGAAAGTGGAAAGTCAGGA
This sequence comes from Catenulispora subtropica, assembly GCF_039531675.1. NCBI lineage: Bacteria > Bacillati > Actinomycetota > Actinomycetes > Catenulisporales > Catenulisporaceae > Catenulispora > Catenulispora subtropica. Next base: position 65,768 of record NZ_BAAAQM010000014.1, on the reverse strand, counting down.
GTCTGTCCTCGCCTTCTGCTCAACAGGTGGCTTCCAAGAGTTCGCCCGTCGTGCCTTGTTACAGCTTGTTACAGTCGCCAGGTGAAGGGTTCGCTACACGTCGGCTGCGCGATGTGGACGTATGCGTCATGGAACGGCCGTCTGCTGCCGCATCCCCTGCCTCCGCGCGAGCGCCTGCGCGCGTACGCGACACACTGCAACGCGGTGGAAGGCAACACCACGTTCTACGCCACGCCTTCCCGCGCCACCGTCGAGACGTGGGCCGCCCAGGCCCCCGACGACTTCCGCTTCCTGCTCAAGCTTCCGAAGCCAGTGACGCACGAACGGCGCCTCGCGGCCGACCTCTTCAGCACCGGCAGCCCACTACACGTCTTCTTCACGGCGATCGAGCCGCTCGGCCGAAAGGCCGCGCTGTGGATCCAGTTGCCGGCGTCGTTCGGCCCCGGCGACCTGCCGACGCTGGCCGCGTTTCTCGGACGAGTCCCGAAGGGCTATCGGTACGCGGTCGAGGTGCGGCACCCCGCCTTCTTCGAAGACCCCGTGGCCGAGCAGCGTCTGGAGAAGCTGCTGACCGAGGCGGACGTGGAGTGGGTGCCCTTCGACACACAGGTGCTGTACGCGACCCCGCCGGTCACGGATGCCGAACGCGAAGCGTGGAGTAAGAAGCCTCGCCTGCCGCGCCGAACCCGTGCCCTGACCCGCTTCCCGATCGTCCGGTACATCGGCCGCGACGATGCCGATCAGACCGTGGAGGGCTGGCAGCCGTGGGCGGACATCACCGCGGACTGGCTGCGCGAGGGCCGGTCTCCGACGGTGTTCATCCACACGCCGGACAACGATGACGCCTTGGTGCTGGCCCGGCGGTTCCACGACGACGTGCGGCGCAGGGTGCCGGAGGTCGAGCCGTTGCCGGAACCGATGCCCGTCGAGCCGCCGACGTTGTTCTGAACGGGGCTCGGCTTCTCCGACGCCAGTGTCGAGTTTCTAAGGCTTCCGATACCGTTTCGCCAGATTCGGATCGCTGTGCCACCACATCTCGCCGGTAGCGGCCGCAGTCGTGGCGGCGGCTTCCTCCGCATCGTCCAAGGGGCTGGGTGCCAGGTGCGGAGGTGCGGGCCGCAGGTAGAACCACCAGCCTGGCACCACCATGAAGATCAGGACCACGGGAAGGACGAACAGTACGCCCGCGAGGTAGCCGGCCACTGCCCCGAACAGCCCGGCGGCAGGCAGCAGCCCCTGGTGGACGCCCGCGTCGAGGTAGTGGTGACTGTCGTCGGCGACGGTCACGGTGACGGTCTTGGAGCGCGAGCCGCCGCCGGTGACGCGAACGGCGTGGTCGCCGGGCCCGAGCTCGAGATCGAGCGACGTACCCTGCTTGACCTTGCCGACGACGGCTCCGTCGACACTGACCTTCATCCGCCCCGCGCGCCCCAAGCCGGGCCGCGCAGCCACGATCGTCACGGTTCCCTGCATGCGACCCTCCCGGCACGTGCCCCGCAAATGGCAAGGCAGTCTAGCTGCGTCCATGCCCGCGGAAAACCCAGCTGATCTTCGCTCTGAACGCGATCGATCCAGCTATCGATGTTCCGGATTCCCGCGCACTCGGAACCCGGCATCTGCTGCGTCCGGGCCATTTTCTTCGTCTTCGTTGGTGGTGCGTGATCATCCTGCCCATGAAAGGAGCCCGTCTCGCTCGGCGTTCGAGCGAGACGGGCTCACGTTTCCTGGCGATCTACTTTCTTGGCGATCTACTTCTTCGGCGTGAACACGAGCACTCGGTCCAGGAGAAGCGCGGAGAGGGCGGGCCGGGTGAGGGTGTCAGGTTGCATGTAGGCGCGGGCCACGAAGCGGACCGTGCTGAGATCCACGGACCTGGTGCCGTTGTACTGGGCGCAGAAGTCGGTGGTGGTCGACGGGAGCTGGGTGACGTGCGGCCCGGTGGGCCCGTTGTCGGCGCGGCTGAAGGTCCAGGCGTAGAACTTGTCCGCGTTCTTCTGGTCCGGGATGAAGTCGCGCGCGCTGCCCAAGAGGGCGACGTTGTCCTTGGCCTCCACGGCCACAGCGGCCTTGGTGTCCGCGTTGAGAGTGATGCTGGAGTAGGTCGCCTGCCCGGTGCTCACGTGGTTGGTGCCGTACGCCACGGCGAAGGAGCCGTCCGGAAGGGAGATGTTGTCGGTGATCGGGTCGTCGGCGTCGTACGAGAGGGCGCCGACACCGGTGGTCGGAGGATCGATCACCAAGTTGTTCTGAAGACCCGGGTACGACTCTTCGAAGCCGCGCTGGACCACCTCTTCGTGCACGTCGTATCCCGGGTGGGCGTCGATGATCCGCTGACGCAGCGTCTGCAGCGTGGGGTTGAGGTTGAGCTCGTTCTCGCCGTTGCCGGAGGTGCGGAGCGGGGGGACCCGCAGCGGGTCGGGCTGATAGACCGGCTGTGTCTGGTCTGCGGCGCCGCTCCCCGGCCGCACTCGGAAGACCTGCAGCGGGGGCGTGGCGCGGTAGTCCTCGAGGGCCTGCTCGAAGCCCGCCTTGGGGACGGATGTGCGGATCCCGAGCAGGAACTCGTCGGTGCCCGCCTCCAGGCCGAGCCGGAACATGGCCGGCGGAATCGTCATGTCGGTCGTCGCGCCGCCGAGCCCGGAGGCGGCCAGCATCTGGTTCACCTCGTCCCTGGTCCGGCGGTTGCCGGTGATCACCAGGGCGAACTGCCGGCTGTACGGCGTCCGTCCGCGCGTGTGAATCGTCTTGAGGTTGACCGGGTCCCCCACGGAGGTCCACAGAACCGGACCGACCGGCAGAGACCCCTTGAGCATGGTGAGGTCGAACGAGAAGTACTCGACCGGCGGCGGTGTCGTACCGATCAGGACGACCGCTTCATCCTGACGAATACGCCATGTCCTCGGCGTATTGGTGTTCGGGGCCTGCCCCGGCACCTCCGGCAGACTGCTGATGATGTACGGCGATTGAGGGTTCGGCCACATGGCGCTGAACACGGCACCGGTGCAGTACTTCTGGTTCAGGATGAACACTTCTTCGGATCCTTGCTGGGACGCGTAGTCGGCCCTCGCCAGCTGACGCTCGAACCGCGCCACCTGCTGGTCGGTGCCGTCTCCCGGGCGTTGCCCGTCACTCGCGGCCGAGGCGGTCGGAGAAGCCTTCAAATGCGGTGCCGACGCAGCCTTGGCCGCCGTCGTGCTGGGCGTGACCAGCAGCGCAGTGGCAGCCAACGCGAGGAATACTCGAGGTCGGTTCAGAAAGTGCTGAATCATGGCAGTACTCATATCGAGGCTGAACTTCATACCGGCCCCGCCACACCGTATGCGTGACTCGACCTCACCCGTCTGGAACAGCGAGCCGGGTCGGCCCTGTCGCTGAACTGGGGCCGCTGGCACCGCGGACAGGTCCACAACGTGTGGACGGTCGCGCACCCGGGTCGGGATGCGGCGGGCGGAAAGGTAGGTATTGTCCTTTTCGGGTAGTACGACCGGGCCCGGGAGGCGTGTATGGATTCGCTGATCGCGCGGGCGGTGGAGATGGTGGCCACGGTCGGGAACGACGGTGGGCCGAACGCGCCCAGTGTTCCCGTCGACATCGGCACCCCGGGGGCGCGGCACGGTCACGCGGAGATCGGCTCCTGGCGGATGCTGATCGTGATGATCATATCGACGATCGTCATCGGGACCGCGGTGCTGATGTACGTCGTCCGGCAGCGGCACCGGCTTCTGGAGCGGCGGCGATTACGCCGGATGGCTGAAGCGGCGACGTCGGCGGGGATGGCGCCGAGGCCGGAAACGCCACCAGAAACGCAGGCGTCATCCACGTCGGCCGCGAGAATCTCCGCCCGAGCCGGTCCCCAGCAACCTCCCGAACCCGCCCCGAAGTCCTGAACCAGACCCCCGCCCAAGCAACCCCCCACCCCGACGCCACCCCGCACCACGCCTTCCACTCCCAGCCGTCCAGCCCCGAACGCGTAACCTAAGCCCATGTCCGCATCTGACGCCCACGCCCACGCCGCCTTCGAGACCCTGGCCATCCACGCCGGCCAGGACCCGGACCCGCAGACCGGCGCCGTCGTCCCCCCGATCTACCAGGTCTCGACCTACAAGCAGGACGGTGTCGGCGGCCTGCGCAACGGCTACGAGTACTCGCGCAGCGCGAACCCCACCCGCAAGGCGCTGGAAGACTGCCTGGCCGCGATCGAGGGCGGCCGGACCGGGCTGGCCTTCGCCTCCGGGCTGGCCGCCGAGGACTGCCTGCTGCGGACCGTCTGCGTGCCCGGCGACCACGTGGTGATCCCGGCCGACGCGTACGGCGGTACCTTCCGGCTGTTCTCCAAGGTGCTCACGCGCTGGGGTCTGGCCTGGACCGCCGCCGACATGTCGGACGCGGCCGCGGTGCGTGCGGCGGTGGTGCCGGGCAAGACCAAGGCGATCTGGGTCGAGACGCCCTCCAACCCGCTGCTCGGCGTCGCGGACATCGCCGCGCTGGCGGTGATCGCGCACGAGACCGGGTCGCTGCTCGTCGTCGACAACACGTTCGCCACCCCCTACCTGCAGCAGCCGCTGGCGCTCGGGGCCGACGTGGTCGTGCACTCCACCACCAAGTACATGGGCGGTCACTCCGACGTCGTCGGGGGTGCCCTGGTGGTGGCCGACGAGGAGCTCGGCGCGGAGCTGGCGTACCACCAGAACGCGATGGGCGCGGTGGCCGGGCCGTTCGACGCGTGGCTGGTGCTGCGCGGGATCAAGACCCTCGCGGTGCGGATGGACCGGCACTGCTCGAACGCGCAGCGCATCGCCGAGGCGCTGGCCGCGCATCCGAAGGTGACGGCCGTGCACTACCCGGGCCTGCCCACCGACCCCGGCCATGAGGTCGCGGCCAAGCAGATGTCCGGCTTCGGCGGCATGGTGTCGTTCCGGGTGGCCGGGGGCGAACAGGAGGCGGTCGACCTCTGCGGGCGGACCGAGCTGTTCATCCTGGGTGAGTCGCTCGGCGGTGTCGAGTCGCTGATCGAGCACCCCGGCCGGATGACGCACGCCAGTGCCGCGGGTTCGCCGCTGGAGGTGCCGAACGACCTGGTGCGGCTGTCGGTCGGCATCGAGTCCGTCGACGACCTGCTGGCGGATCTGCTGCGCGCTCTGGGCTGAGGCCCGGCGGCCCTGGCCGTAGCCGTCACCCCGAAGTCGCTCAAGGGCCACTCCCCACGGAGTGGCCCTTGTCGCTGGTGCCGTGGATCCCGCAGCCTGGCTGCGTACTGTCAGGGTCGCGGAGGGATCAGGGGTATGACACTTGCCGCGAGCGAGGGGCGATTCGAGGCGGCGGCGCCGGAGCCGGCCGTCCTGCCAGGTCGTCCCCGCATGTCCTCGGCCGCCTGGGCGGCCCTCGGCGCCGTCTACTTCATCTGGGGCTCCACCTATCTGGCCATCCGCTACGCCATCGAATCGATCCCGCCGCTCTCCTCGGCGGCGCTCCGCTTCACCCTCGCGGGCCTGATCCTCGCCGCCTTCCTCGCGATCCGCCGCGGCCCGGCCGCGCTGCGCGTCAGCCGCCGTCAGCTGGCCTCCGCCGCGCTGATCGGCGTCCTGCTGCTGGCCGGCGGCAACGGCGGCGTGGTGCTGTCCGAGCAGTACATCCCCACCGGGATGTCGGCGCTGCTGGTGGCGTCGGTGCCGTTGTGGATCGTGGTGTGGCGCCTGGTCGCCAAGGACCGGCCGAATCCGCGGACGCTGGTCGGCGTGCTGATCGGCTTCGTCGGCCTCGTGGTCCTGATCAAGCCCGGCGGCGGGGTCGCGCACAACTACTTCCTGGGTGTCGCGCTGGTCGTCGTGGCGTCGGTGAGTTGGGCCTTCGGCTCGGTGGCGTCGAAGACGCTGCTGACGCCGCCGAAGGACCCGTTCGTCGCCTCCGCCTACCAGATGGTGTTCGGCGGCCTCGGCTGTGCCGTCGCGGCGGCGCTGCACGGCGAGAGCTTCCACCCGGGGGCGATCACCGGAACGTCGGCGTGGGCGACGCTCTATCTGATCGGCGCCGGATCGCTCGTGGCGTTCTCGTCTTATGTATGGCTGCTTAACAACGCACCGATATCCCTCGTCTCAACATACGCATATGTGAACCCTGTTGTAGCGGTCGCGTTCGGGGCTCTCTTCCTCGGTGAGTCGATCACTCTCGCGGTAGTTGCCGGCGGACTGATCGTCGTGCTCGGAGTGGCCGTGGTGATAGCGACGGAGCGCAGGTGAGAGGCAGTCCGGTGAACGCTCGGGGGGACTAGACGAAAATACGTATCATGCCGGGGTACACCCGCTGTGCAAGGGCTCGGGCGCCGTGCACAATTAGCCGCCGTGGCAGGAATATCGGGAGTCTCCGCGGGCGTCGTCCTCGCAGGTCGCTACACCCTTTCCCGGCGGCTGTGGCACCGCGGGATCGGTGAGCTGTGGCTCGCCTCCGACGCGGTGCGCCGGCGCCGGGTGTGGATCCAGGTCTCGGCGAGCGGAGGACTGGAGAACGCCGTCTCCTCCCTGACCCGTGTGCAGCACCCGGCCATCGCCGTGGTGCGCGAGGCCGGGCAGAAGCGCATCGCGCACGAGGACCGGGTCGTCACCGACCACGCCTCGCACTCCCACAAGCTGATCCACAAGAGCGACAGCTACATCGAGTTCGCGGTCTACGACCAGGACAAGGGCACGTCGCTGACCGCGCGGCTGATGAAGGGCGCGCTGACGTCGGCGGAACTCGCCGCGGTCGCGCTGAACGTCGCCGAGGTCTTCGAGACCGTGCACGGCGCCGGCCTGGTCCACGGCTGGCTGCACACCGACTCGATCTGGCTCGGCACCAAGGGCAACGTCTTCGTCGACCTGGCCCTGGGCCTGGCGTTCGAGGGCGACGCCGCGACGCTGGCCCTGGAGGCCGAGTCCGGTTTCGTGACGGCGGCCCGCCTCGGCGGCGAAGCGGCCTCGACGGCGGACGACGTGTACGCGCTTTCGTGGCTGCTGTACGTGTGCATCTTCGGCTGGGAGATCGTGCGCGAAGACCTGGCCCGGGCCCGCGCCGAGGCCGGCGTCGCCCACGGCGGGGGCACGGGCGCCGCGGGCCTCGCGGTCGGGGCGCTCAGCGTCGAGGAGATGATCGCCCTCCTGGCCTTCCGCCGCGAGATCGCCATCGGACGCGTCGTCGAGTACTTCGGCGACGGCTCGGAGCTGGCCGTTCTGTTCGCGAACTGCATGTCCGGCGAGGTCTCGGCGCGACCGTCGATGGCCGAGGTGGTCGCGGTGCTGCGCGGCCGCGAGGAGGCGGTCGCCGCGCTGCCCGCGCCTCCGATCGTCGTCGAACGCGCCGCCGCCGCGAGCGCCGCGTTGGCCCTGGCCGCGGAGGCGGCGGGCGAATCGCTGGGCGCGAGCGTCGAGGACGCGGATTCGGGGATGTGGACCCCCTCCGTGAGCCCGACCGCCGGTGCCCTGAAGAAGGGCATGATCTCCCTCGAAGAATGCGAGGCCGCCCGGGAGGCCGCGGTCATGGCGGCGCTCGCCGAGGCGGAGGCCCGGACCGCCGCCGCGACCGAGGAAGCGGTGTCGCTGGCGACGGCGGCCGCGGTGGCGGCGGCCCTGGCCGAGGCCGAGGCCACGCACACCCGCGTGAACCAGGAGGCGGTCGCGGCCGCGTCGGCGGCGGCGATCGCCGAGGCGCTGGCCGTCGCCGAGGAGCGGCACGCGGCCGAACGCGAGTCGGCGGTCGCCGCGGCCCTGGCCGACCACCAGTCGACGACCGCGGAACTGACCGAGGCGGCGATCGCCGCGGCGGTGACCCTGGCGCTCGCCGAGGCCGAGGCGGCGCACGCGGCGTCGAACGAGGCCGCCATCGTGGCGGCGTCGGAGGCGGCGGTGGCGCTGGCGCTCGCCGAAGCGGAGGCGGCGCACCGCGAGGAACTGGAGACGGCGCGAGCCGAGCACGCCGCAGCGAGCGAAGGAGCGATCGCGGCGGCGAGTGCCGTCGCGGTGGCGGCCGCGATCGCCGAGATCGAGGAGCGGCACCGGGCCGAGCTGGCGTCGACGCGGGCTGAGCACGCCTCGGTCGGCGAGGAGGCTTTGGCGGCGGCGAGTGGAGCCGCGGTCGCGCTGGCGATCGCGGAGTCCGAGGAGCGGCACCGGGCGGAGCTTGAGTCGGCGCGGGCCGAGCATGCCGCAGCGAGCGAAGAGGCGATCGCGGCGGCGAGTGCCGTCGCGGTGGCGGCCGCGATCGCAGAGATCGAGGAGCGGCACCGGGCGGAGCTTGAGTCGACGCGAGCCGAGCACGCCGCAGCGAGCGAAGAGGCGATCGCGGCGGCGAGTGCTGCCGCGGTGGCGGCGGCGATCGCCGAGATCGAGGAGCGGCACGCCTCCGAACTGGAGTCGACGCGGGCTGAGCACGCCTCGGTCGGTGAAGAGGCCATCGCCGCGGCGAGTGGCGCGGCGGTCGTGGCGGCGATCGCGGAGGTCGAGGAACGGTACCGCCTGGAGCGGGAGGCCGCAGAGGCGGAGCAGGCCACTGCTGTCGAGGCCGCGTGTGCGGCGGCCGTGACTGCCGCGTTGGCGGAGGCCGCTGCCGCGCATGAGATCGAGGTGGAGGCCGCGCGGACGGAGGCCGCGCGGAAGGCGACGTTGGCCGCTGAGCGGCATCAGGCTGCCGCGGTCGAAGCGGCTGTCGCGGTGGCTGTGGCCGCGGCGCTGGCTGAGGCCGCCGCCGCCAACGCCGACACGCAACAGCTACCAGCGCACGCGGCCGCCGCCGGTGCGGCCGGCGTCGCGGTCGGCGCTGCCGCCGGAGCCGCGAGTGCCGCGTCCGCGGCCGCCGCACCCCCCTCCGCTCCGAACACTCCCACCGCCGCCACCCCCGGCTCCTCCTTCCCCAAGCCCAAGCCCTGGCTCGTCGCCTCCGGCGGCGCGGTGCTCGGCATCGCCGTCGGCATCGGCATCGGGTACGGCGTCCACGGCTCCAGCCACTCCTCGACTCCCGTCGCGAGCCCGACCAACGGCGTCACCTCCGCCGGCGCCGCCAGCTCCGGCATGTCGAGCGCCAGCACCTCCGACATCGCCGGTGCGGTGGCGCCCACGCCCTCCGGGGGCAGCTCCGGCAGCACCGCCGGCTCGGCGACCGACACGGCGACGGCGACGGCGTCCGCGACCTCCGCCGGGGGCACGGCCGGCACGTCCACCGCTCCCGGAACCGACACGTCGAGCGCCGCCTCCCCGAGCACCCCCGGCGCCTCCGCCTCCCCGAGCGTCCCGGGCTCCTCGCCCAGCGCCCCCAACGGCGGCCCGAACACGGGACCCACGACACCCGCCGCTCCCGGCGCCCCCACCACCCCGCCCCCGGCCCAGCCCACGTCCGCGCAGCAGGCCGAGTCGCAGACCTCGACCATCATCAACACGCAGGTCACCGACACCACCGCGAAGGGGGCGCTGACCCAGTCCCTCTCGCGGGTCAAGGCGGCGCCGGTCGGTTCCGGCAGCTACACGCAGGCGGTGGCGGCGCTCAACGGCCTCATCAACAGCGAGGCGAACCAGGGGGTCATCAGTCCGGCCGTCGCGCAGGCGCTGCACCAGCAGGTGACCTATCTTCTGAGCTTCTCTGGAAGCTGATACCGCACCCCCTAAGGTGTCTGCCATGACCGTGACAGACACCTCGGGGGGCGCGGCTCCGGACGCCCCGGTCCTGGCGATCGACATCGGCGGTACCAAGATGGCGGTCGGGGCGGTGGACGCCGGCGGCGAGGTGCTGGCCGCGTACCGGGTGCCGACGCCGGCCGGGGCGGACGCGGACGGGGAGGCGCTGTACGCGGCGTTGATCGACGCCGTCGACCACCTGCCCTACGACCGCACCGCCTACCGGGCCGTCGGTGTCGGCTGCGGGGGGCCGATGCGGTGGCCGGCGGGGGAGGTCTCGCCGCTGAACATCCCCGGGTGGCGGGGGTTCCCGCTGAGGTGGCGGCTGGAGGCCGACTTCCGGCGGGAGGTGCGGCTGCACAACGACGCAATCTGCCTCGCCGCCGCGGAGCACTGGCAGGGCGCCGGACGGGGCACCGGGAACATGCTCGGCATGGTCGTCTCGACCGGGGTCGGCGGCGGCCTCATCCTCGGCGACCGGCTGATCGACGGCGCCAAGGGCAACGCCGGCCATATCGGCCACATCGTCGTCGACCAGGAGACGCCCTGCGCGTGTGGCGGCACGGGCTGCCTGGAGGCCGTGGCCAGCGGGCCGCGGATGGCCGCGTGGGCGGCGGCGCAGGGCTGGCGCGCCGGGCAGGACAGCCGCACCGGCAAGGACCTCACCGAGGACGCCCGGGCCGGCGACGGGATCGCCGAGGCCGCCTTCACCCGCGCGGGCACCGCTTTGGGCGTCGCGATCGCCGGCGCCGCGGCTCTGTGCGACCTGGAGCTGGTCACCATCGGCGGAGGTATCGTGCAGGCCGGCGAGCTGCTCTTCGAGCCGCTTCGCAGCGCCCTGTACCGGCACGCCCGCCTGGACTTCACCAAGAACCTGAAGGTGGTGCCGGCCGAGCTGGGCCAGGACGCCGGCCTGGTCGGGGCCGCGGCGCTGATCCTGCGCGGCGACGCCTACTGGTCGGCCGATCGGGTGGACTGAGGGGACGCCGGCGGCGCCGATATCCGGGTGACCGCGGCAGGGCTGGACCGGCAGGGTGGACACATGGCCGTCTTCCTGGTCCAGCACGCCGACAAGGTCCGCGAGCCCGGCGACCCGGGCATCACCGCGCGCGGGCGTGAGCATGCGGCGCGTACCGCGTCCTGGGCCCACCGCGTCGGTGTGCGGCGTGTGTATTGCAGCCCTTTGCTGCGATCGCATCAGACCGCGGAGATCATCGCCTCGCCGCTCCGGCTGCGGCCGATCGAGGACGTGCGGGCCACCGAGCGCCTGAACTGGAACGGCGACATCCCGTTCGAGGTCTTCGCGGCCGAATGGCAGCGTACTGTCGAGGACCGCGGTTACACGCCGATCGGGGGCGATTCGTCCTTCACGGCCGCCGCGAGGCTCCGGGACCTGGTCTCCGAACTCGCAGGCCTGAGCGGCCACACGGTGATCGTGACGCACGGCGGCGTCACCGTCGACCTGCTGCGCAGTCTCCTCGGCGGCGCTTCCCTCGGCACCGAACTGCTGATCGAAGGCGTCCCGTCCTGCGCGATCACGACGATCCAGGACGGCAAGCCGCTCACCGTGGCCTCGGTGGGGCATCTCATCTGACGGCAACGGGTTGGTCTCCGCGTCCGGCCGCCGGATATCGTCGCGCCATGGAGATCCCCGGACTCGGCTCTGTCGAAGCCGATGATGAAACCTACATCAGCCATCCGGTCACGGTGCCGGTGCTGGACTACAACGAGGTCGAGTTCTTCGTCGAGGGCTACGACGATGACGACGCCCCCGAGGACTTCCACGACGCGATCGAGGCTTTCCTCGCGCTCGACGAGTCCGCGCTGCAAGCCGCCTCGAAGACGGTGTTCGCGTACTACGAGGACGTCCGCGCCGCCTTCGAGGCGGACGGTCCCCACGAGCAGGTGGACCCGGACGACGACCCCGCGGAGATCGTGGACATCGCCGGTCCGGACGACGTCTGGGAGCACGTCCAGCTCGGCGTCGAGGCGACGATCGCCCGGGAGGCCGACGGCGACGAGGTGTGCGTCACCGTGCAGTGCGGCTGCGACTGGGACCGCGAGCGCGGCCTGCTGCTGGAGTTCCGCGGCGGTCGCGAGGTGAGCAAGGCCGGCCCCGGCGAGGGCTGAATCAGCATCCCCATCACAACGGCGGCCGCCCGGGGATCACCCGGGCGGCCGCCGTTTCCGTCGTGCTTCAGTGCGTCAGCTGTGCCGCAGCCGGGCCTCAGTGCGCCAGCGCCGGCGACTCCACGTCCGTGCCCGCGCCCTCCGGCCGGGCCACCGCCGTCGGTGCCATCGAGCGCAGCCGGTGCTCCTTCAGGAACCAGCTGGCCACGAAGGCGAGGATCCCGAGTCCGGCGCCCACCAGGAACACGGTGGACAGTGCCTGCGTGAACGCGTGCACCAGCATGTGCTGCGCGTCCACGGGCAGGCTGCTCATCGCGTCCTTGCTCTGCAGGGTCTGCATCCCGTGGTCGCGCACCGCGGCCGCCGACGCGCCGCCGCCCGCGGCGCTGCGCAGGTGGCTGGTCAGCTGGTTGGTCAGGATCGCGCCCATCACCGCCGCGCCGAAGGTCTGGCCGAGCGAGCGGAAGAACGTCGACGAGGTGGTGGCCACGCCCATGTCCTTCATCTCGACCGAGTTCTGCACGGCCAGCACCAGCACCTGCATCGTGGCGCCCAGACCCAGGCCGACGATGAACATGAACAGGGAGCTGAGCAGCGAGTCGGTGTTCTCGTCCATGGTGGTCATCAGGCCCAGGCCCACGGTGGTGATCGCGATGCCGGCGATCGGGAACATCCGGTAGCGGCCGGTCTTGCTGATGACCCGCCCGGAGCCGATCGAGGTGGTCAGCAGGCCGACCATCATCGGCAGCATCCGCAGGCCCGCCTTGGTCGGGCTGTCGCCGTCCACCACCTGGAAGTAGAACGGGATGTACATCATCGCGCCCATCATCACCATGCCGATGAGGAAGCCCATGATGTTGGAGACCCGGAACACCGAGCCGCGGAACAGCCGCATCGGCAGGATCGGCTCCGGCGTGCGGATCTCCCAGAGCACGAACAGCGCCAGCACCACGACGCCGGCGGCCGCCAGCCCGATGATGACCGGGGAGCCCCACGCGTACTGCTGGCCGCCCATCTGCGCCGCCAGCAGCAGGCACACCACGCCGGCCACGACCAGCGTCGCGCCGATGTAGTCGATGGCGGCCTTGACCCGGCGCTTGGGCAGGTGCAGCACGGCGCTGATGACGAACAGCGCGATGATCCCGATCGGCAGGTTCACGTAGAACACCCAGCGCCAGCCGGTCACGCCCATGATCGAGCTGTGCTCGGTGAAGATGCCGCCCAGCAGCGGGCCGGCCACCATCGCCAGCATGAACACGCCGCCGAACAGGCCCTGGTACTTGCCGCGCTCGCGGGGCGGGACCACGTCGCCGACGATGGCGAAGGTCAGGCCCAGGATGCCGCCGGCGCCCAGGCCCTGCAGCGCCCGGAAGGCGATGAGCTCGTCCAGGTTCTGCGAGAACCCGGACAGGAACGACCCGAGCAGGAACAGCCCGATCGCGGTCATGTACAGCGGCTTGCGGCCGAACAGGTCGGACAGCTTGCCGTAGATCGGGGTGGCGGCGGTCGAGGCCAGCACGTAGGCGGTGGTCACCCACGGCATCCGGGCCAGGCCGTCCTTGCCGCCGATGTCGCCGATGATCGTGCGGATCGCGGTACCCACGATCGTGTTGTCGAGCGAGGCCAGCAGCAGGCCCAGCATCAGGGAGCCGAAGACCACCAGGATCTGCTTGTGGCTCATGGTGGAGCCCTCGGCCACTTGTGGTGCCTGAGGGCTCGCTATGTTCTCGGGGGCTTCGGTGGTCTCACTCATGTGTTCCGTCTTCCGTTGTGGGGCTCTTCGTTTCGTTCCTCTTCGCGACGATGGCGCTGAAGTCCTCGACGTACCGGACCATCAGGCGGGACAGGGTCCGCAGATCCTCCGGGTCCCAGTGCGCGAAACCCTCACGCATCGCCTCCATGCGCTTCTGCCAGAAGTCCTCGACGTGCCGCCGGCCGAGTTCGGTCAGGTGCAGCTGGGTGGCGCGGCGGTCGTCGGGGTCGGCGACCTTCTCCACCAGGCCGTCGGCCTCGAGGTGGGCCACGTGCCGGGAGACCGTGGACTGGTCCAGGAACAGCTCCTTGGCCAGGTCGCTGGACCGCACCGGACCGCACTTGGACAGCATGAACAGCGCGGAGATCTGACCGCCCTCGGGCTCCTTGCGAGCCCGCATGATGCGCTGGAAGAGCATGCCCATGGTCTTGCCGAGCTCGCTGTACTCCTCATCGCTCAGCTGCTCGCCGGGACGCTGGTCGCCGCTCATCGGTCGTCTTCTCTCCGGGAAGGTGTCGGGGGAGATGCTTGGTTGCTGCAAGCATATAGCTAGATGCATGCGCCATGCAAGTAGTTACCCCACGCCTCTCGTGGGACGTCCGGTGACCTGCGAGACTGGGATCATGTCAACGGCGACTGTGACCCTGGACGACGTGAAGCGGGCTCGTGAGCTGCTGGAGGGCGTCGCGCGGCGTACTCCGCTGGAGGGGTCGCGGACCCTGTCCGAGCGGTGCGGCGCCCCGGTGCGCTTCAAGTGCGAGAACCTGCAGCGGACCGGGTCGTTCAAGATCCGCGGCGCCTATGTGCGGATCGCCAACCTGGACCCGGCCGAGCGCGCGCACGGCGTGGTCGCGGCCAGCGCCGGCAACCACGCGCAGGGCGTGGCGCTGGCGGCGTCGCTGCTGGACAGCAAGTCGACGGTGTTCATGCCGGAGGGCGCCCCGCTGCCGAAGGTGGCGGCGACCGAGGCCTACGGCGCGCACGTGCGCTTCGCCGGGCACACCGTGGACGAGGCGCTGATCGCGGCCCGGGCCTTCGCCGCCGAGACCGGCGCCACCTTCATCCACCCCTTCGACCACCCCGACGTGATCGCCGGGCAGGGCACGGTGGGCCTGGAGATCCTGGAGCAGTGCCCGGAGGTGCGCACCATCGTGGTGGCCACCGGCGGCGGCGGGCTGCTCGCCGGGATCACGGTGGCGGTCAAGGCCACGCGGCCGGACGTGCGGGTGATCGGCGTGCAGGCCGCGGGCGCGGCCGCGTACCCGCCCTCGCTGGAGGCCGGCGAGCCGGTGCAGCTGGCCGGGATGGCCACGATGGCCGACGGCATCGCCGTCGGTCGGCCCGGCGACGTGCCGTTCGAGCTCATCGCGGCCGCCGCCGACGACGTCCGCGTGGTCTCCGAGGAGTCGCTGTCCAAGGCCATGCTGCTGCTCCTGGAGCGGGCCAAGCTGGTGGTGGAGCCGGCCGGCGCGGCCGGGGTGGCGGCGATCATGGACGATCCGCACGCCTTCGACGGCCCGACCGTCGCCCTGCTCTCCGGCGGCAACATCGACCCGCTGCTGATGATGCGCATGATCCGGCACGGCCTGGTCGCGGCCGGCCGGTTCCTGTCCCTGCGGCTGCGGATCCCGGACCGCCCGGGCGCGCTGGCCAAACTGCTCAGCGAGCTCGGCGAGGCGGACGCCAACGTCATGGACATCGAGCATCTGTGGACGCGCCCCTCGCTGGCCTTCGGCGAGGTGGAGGTCGCGCTGCAACTGGAGACGCGGGGCATCGCGCACGCCGAGACCCTGATCTCGCGGCTGCGCGCGGCCGGGTATCAGCCGGAACCGACGTCCTTCTGAACGGCCGCGCCAGGCTTCGCCCGGAAAATCATTCATCTGTCTTCTGACCTGGGCCGAATCCCCCATACGGCGCACCGTCGGTGATCATATCGGCACAGATTGTCGGCGGTCTGATCTACGGTCGAAGCTATGGCAGCGATCGAGGCCGAAGGTCTGGTGAAGATCTACGGCGGAAACAAGAAAGCCAAGGAGGTCCGCGCCCTGGACGGCGTGGACCTCGCCGTGCCCGAGGGGACGATCCTGGGTCTGCTCGGCCCGAACGGCGCGGGCAAGACCACGGCGGTGCGCGTCCTGACGACGCTGTTGAGACCGGACGCCGGCCAGGCGTCGGTGCTCGGGCTGGACGTCGTCCAGAAGGCCACCCAGGTGCGACGGCTGATCGGCCTGTCCGGCCAGTACGCGGCCGTCGACGAGAACCTGACCGGCCGGGAGAACCTGGTCATGGTCGGACGGCTCTACCACATGGGCAAGGACGCGGCCGCGAAGCGCGCGGTGGAGCTGCTGGACGAGTTCACGCTCACCGACGCCGCCGACCGGCCGTCCAAGACCTACTCCGGCGGGATGCGCCGGCGCCTGGACCTGGCCGCCGCGCTCGTGGTCAAGCCGCCGGTGATCTTCCTGGACGAGCCCACCACCGGGCTGGACCCGCGGACCCGGATCGCGATGTGGGACGTGATCGCCGGGCTGGTGAAGGGCGGCACCACGCTGCTGCTGACCACCCAGTACCTGGAGGAGGCCGACCGGCTCGCCGACTCCATCGCCGTGGTCGACCACGGCAAGGTGATCGCCCGCGGCACCGCCGACGAGCTCAAGGCGCAGATCGGCGGGGAGCGGCTGCAGATCGTGGTCTCCGACCGGCTCCGGCTGGCCGAGGCCGCCGAACTGCTCGGCCGGCTGGGCACCGGCGAGGCCCGGGTGCACGATCAGAGCCGCGAGATCCTGGTCCCGGTGACCGGCGGCGCGCAGCTGCTGATGGAGGCGATCCGCGAGCTGGACGCGGTGGGCATCGGGATCGACGACGTGGCCCTGCGCCGGCCGACGCTGGACGACGTGTTCCTGCAGCTGACCGGGCGGGCCGTGGAGGCCGGCGAGGAGACGGACGAGGAGCCCGAGGCGGACATGGCACGGCAGGAGGTCGCACGATGAGCTCGGACACCCTCGCACCCCCGGTCCCGGTCGGCGGCGGCGGGCCGCTCACCGCGCTGCACGACGCCTGGGTCGTGACCCTGCGCAACCTGCGCCGCATGACCCGCATCCCGGAGATCGTGGTCTTCTCCTCCATCCAGCCGATCATGTTCGTGCTGTTGTTCTCGTTCGTGTTCGGCGGCGCGATCCCGGTGCCCGGCGCCGAGGGCAAGACCGCCTACCGCGAGTTCCTGCTCCCCGGCATCTTCGTGCAGACGCTGGCCTTCACCGCCGCCACCACCTCCGTCGGCCTGGCCGACGACCTGCACAAGGGCCTGATCGACCGGTTCCGCTCGCTGCCCATCTCGCGGTCGGCGGTGCTGGCCGGCCGCACCACCGCGGACTGGATGCAGAACCTGTTCGTGCTGCTGGTCATGGCCACCTGCGGCGTGATCGTCGGCTGGCGGATCAACGACGGCTTCCTGAACGCGGTCGCCGCTTTCGCGCTGCTGATGCTGTTCGCCTACGCGATGAGCTGGATCGGCGCCGTGATCGGCCTGTCGGTGCGGACGGTCGAAGCCGCCAACACCATCGGCTTCATCTGGATCTTCCCGCTGACCTTCCTGTCCAACGCCTTCGTCCCGGCGCGCAAGATCTCCCCGCAGTGGCTGCAGACCGTCGCGGACTGGAACCCGGTGTCGGCGACCGTGCAGGCCCTGCGGCACCTATGGGGAAACCCCGACGGCTACATCGGCACCGCGAACATGCCGTGGCCGATCCGGCACGCGACCTGGGTCTCGCTCTTCTGGTCGCTGCTGATCCTGGCCGTCTTCGTCCCGCTCTCGGTGCGCAAATACCGGTCGGTTTCGGCCTGAGAACGCGCAGAACCGCCGCCGATTCGATCATGGGAGCAACCGATCGCGATGTTCAGACGTCCTATTCTTGGGGAAAGGGGGAGCAGCTAGCAGGGAAGTTTGGGGGGAACCGATGGCTGGGCCGACACCGGGCCAGGTGCTGAACGGCCGCTACGAGCTGCGCAGACGCATCGGCGGCGGATCGATGGGCGAGGTCTGGCGCGGGCGGGACCTGGTCCTGGGCCGCACCGTCGCGGTCAAGGTCGTGCTGCCCGCGCTGCTGGACACGCCGACCTTCCGGGCCCGCTTCGTGGCCGAGGCCCGGGTGATGGCGATGATGGACCACCCCGGCATCGTCGGCGTGTTCGACTACGGCTACGCCGAGACCGACGACCCCGACACCCCGGGCGCCGCCTTCCTGGTGATGGAGTTCATCGAGGGCGAGTCGCTGGACAAGGTCCTGGCCCGCACCGGCCCGCTGGAGCCGCGCTTCGCGCTGAAGGTGCTGGCCTCCCTGCTCGACGCGCTGGCCGCCGTGCACCGCGCCGGGGTCGTGCACCGGGACGTGAAGCCGGCCAACGTCATGCTCACCTCCGGCGGCGTGGTGCTCGCCGACTTCGGCATCGCCCGCTCCGCCGAGTCCCTCGGCCTGACCGCGGCCGACGCCCTCATGGGCACCGTGCCCTACCTGGCGCCGGAGCTGTTCCAGGCCGAGACCCCGACCCCGGCCGCCGACGTCTACGCGGTCGGCATCCTGGGTTATGAACTGCTTTCCGGCCGCCAGCCGTTCCAGGCCGCCAGCACCGCCGCGGTCATGTACCAGCACATGCACGAACCGCCGCCGCCGCTGCCGGACTACGTCGCCGCCCCGGCGGCCGAGGTGCTCTGGCGCGCACTGGAGAAGGACTCCGCCCTCCGCTGGACCGACGGCGCCGACATGGCCGCCGCGATGCGCCGCGTCCTGGAGGGGCCGGTCGAGGTCGGCGAGGAGTACGCGGCCGGGCTGGACTACGGACGCGGACACGCCGGGAACGCGAGCGGGTACGAGGACACGCTGCCCGAGTCCGGCCTCCGGCGGCGGGCGCGGCGCGGAGTCGGCGGGGCGGCCGCCGCGGCGGGCGGGTACGAGCCGGCCGGGGCGTTCGAAGGCCGAGATCCGCTGAATCCGCTGGATCCGCTGACCGACTCCGGGGGCCGACATGGCCGGCCGGCCTACGGCGAGGGGTTCGCGACCCCGGTCGGCGGGTTCGAGGGCGGCTTCGGCGACGGCCTGTACGGCGACGGCACCGCCGACCCCGGCGGGAGACACGGCCGGTCGCCGTTCGAGAACAGTTTCGGCGACCCCTTGGACCGGACCGATCCGCTGGGTGATTCAGGCGGTCGCCATGGTCGCGCCGCGGCGTTCGGGGAGGACGCCGCGTCCGACATCGGCGGCCGCCCCGGTCGGCCGGATCTCGACGAGACCGCCACGCTGCCCGAGTCCGGCGGGCGGCGCGGCCGTCCGTCGCCGGACGCGACCGCGCGTCCGGCCGACCTCCCCGACGCGACCCGGGTCTTCGAGGCGGAGCCCGGCGGGCGGCACGCGAGCCCCACGTCCGAGATCCCGCTGCGGCGCCGGGCCGCCGAGCCGGGAGCGTTCGCGGGTGTGGCGGCTCCTTCGAGCGGCCGCGGCGCGTCCCCCGCGTCGCGGACCGACGCCGCGCGGCGGCGGACCCTGGTGACGGCGGCCGTCGCCGCGCCGGCGCTGCTCGGGCTGACCGTCGCGCTGGTGGTGAACGCATCGGGGTCCTCGCCGTCGTCCGGCGGCACCGGGACCGGCCCGGGCGCCGCGCACCAGGCCGACCTGCCGACCTCGTACGACACCAGCAGCGACGCCGGCAAGGCGTACCCGCCCTCGTCCAGCTCCAGCGCCGGCTACGGGCACTCGTCCCCCCGCGGCCACGGCACCGGGACGTCGGCGTCCGGCTCGTT
This sequence comes from Catenulispora subtropica, assembly GCF_039531675.1. Taxonomy (NCBI): domain Bacteria; kingdom Bacillati; phylum Actinomycetota; class Actinomycetes; order Catenulisporales; family Catenulisporaceae; genus Catenulispora; species Catenulispora subtropica. Next base: position 46,456 of record NZ_BAAAQM010000014.1, on the reverse strand, counting down.
CTCGCAGTCGGTCACCGGGACCCGCACCTCGGCGGCCACCGCTCCCTACAGCTCGCTCACCGGGCCGTCGACGGTGGCGTCGTCGACGGCGGCGGGCTCGACGCCGACGCTCACCCAGCCGAGCTCGCCGACCTCGACGCCGAGCAGCGCGTCGACCGTCGGGGTCCCGGACGTGACCGGCAAGACCGAGTCGCAGGCCCGCACCACGCTCACCGGACAGGGGTTCCAGGTGGTGGTGGGCACCAAGGACGGCACCGGCACCGGCTGCACCGTCGCTTCGCAGAGTCCCGGCCCCTCGGCCAGCGCCCCCTACGGATCGACCGTGACCATCAACCTGAGCTGCAGCTGACGCGCGAAACCACACGGCCCCCGCGTGACACCGTCACGCGGGGGCCGCCGGAACGGTCCGTCTCACCCCGTGTAGGGCTTCGCGTCGAGCACCTTGACCATCATCGGCTTGCCGTTCGGCAGCTCGTACTCGGCCTGCTCGCCGACCTTCTTCCCGTTGATCGCGCCGCCCAGCGGCGACTGCGTCGAGTACACCTCCATCCCGTCGGCGGCGTCCTCGCGCGAGCCGAGCAGGAAGGTCATGGTGTCGTCCTCGTCGCCGTCGAACGCGATGGTGACGATCGCGCCGGGCACGGCCACGCCGGACTCCACCGAGTCGCCGACCTTGGCGTGCTCCAGGAGCTGGGTGAGCTGGCGGATCCGCAGCTCGATCTTGCCCTGCTCCTCCTTGGCCGCGTGATAGCCGCCGTTCTCGCGCAGGTCCCCCTCTTCGCGAGCGGCCTCGATCTTCTGCGCGATCTCGACGCGGCCCGGTCCCGACAGGTGCTGCAACTCGGCGGTCAGCCGGTCGTAGGCGTCCTGGGTCAGCCAGGTGACGCTGTCGTTGGTCTGGGTCACGGGTACTCCTAGGTTCTACTGATTAGAGGGGCCGTGCTTCAGTCACGCACAGAATGGCGATCGTAACAAGGAGCACGGACAGATAACGCCGGGTTATCGACGGTTGTCGGCTAAGTGAGCCGGCACTCCACCACTTCGCCGGTGATGGCCCGGCTGCTGGTCTTGACCGTCGCGGTGAGCTCCTGGGTCCGGGCGGCGGGGACCGGCACGTCCAGCCGGCCCACCTCGTCCCCGTTCGAGGAGCGGGCCCGCACCGTACAGGTCGCGGCCCGGTCGTCCTTGCGGTTGTCCACCTGGAACCGGACGTCGACGCTGTGGTCGGAGGCGACCTGGTAGCCCAGGACCGTCGCGGTCAGAGGGGGGGTGGCCTGCTTCAGGCCGATGTACGACACCACGCCGGTCAGCGCCAGTACGCCCGACGTCCCCAGGGCGATCCGGCCGCGTCTGGACAGGCGGGAAGACCGCGCGTAACGCGCGACCACCTCGTCCTGCTCCTCGGACGCCAACCCGGCTCACCTGGCTCTCGTGTGACGATGCGCTTCGGATGTGCGCAGTGTCGGACCAATACGCCACTATATTCGGGCGGCTACTGATGGAGGAACACCGTGACGCACGAACTGCGGCTGATGACCGTCCACGCCCACCCGGACGACGAGTCCAGCAAGGGTGCGGCCACCAGTGCGCGGTATGTCCGCGAAGGTGTCGACGTGCTGGTCGTCACCTGTACCGACGGCTCCCGCGGTGACATCCTCAACCCGCAGCTGAAGAAGGACCCTGCGGTCCAGGCCGAGATCGAGGCCAACCTGCCCGAGGTGCGCCGCAGGGAGATGGACACGGCCCGCGCCATCCTCGGGGTGCGCCAGGAGTGGCTGGGCTTCGTGGACTCCGGGCTGCCGGAGGGCGACCCGCTGCCGCCGCTGCCCGAGGGCTGCTTCGCGCTGCAGGAGGTCGAGGCGGCGGCCGAGCCGCTGGTCCGCCTGATCCGGCAGCAGCGGCCGCAGGTCATCGTCACGTACAACGAGAACGGCGGCTACCCGCACCCCGATCACATCATGACCCACAAGATCACCGTCGCCGCCTTCGACGCGGCCGGGGACCCGGACCGGTTCCCGGACGCCGGCGAGCCGTGGCAGCCTCTGAAGCTGTACTACGACGTGATGTGGTCGATCGCGCGGATCGAGGCCGAGCACCAGGGGATGCTGGACCGCGGGCTCGAGTCGCCGTACTGGGAGCTGCTCAAGGAGCGCGCGGGCTGGCCGCAGCGGGAGATCACCACCCGGGTCCCGGTGGGCGAGTACTTCGACGTCCGTGACGCCGCGCTGAAGGCGCACGCCACCCAGATCGACCCGGAGGGGCCGTTCTTCCGCACGCCGAACGAGATCCGGCGCGCGATCTGGCCGACCGAGGACTTCGAGCTGGCCCGGTCGCTGATCGACACGACGCTGCCGGAGGACGACCTTTTCGCCGGCGTGCGCGAGTACGAGGCGGCAGCGCTCGGCATCCCCGCCCGGGACCCGGACTGCGGTGCCGACGGCGGTTGTGAGCAGGGCGCGCACGAGCCGGCCGGAGTGGGCTCGTAGACTGCCTGGCATGAACGCTGTGTCCGGATTGCTCACCCCCGCCTCGACGGTCCTCGCCGACGGCAACAGCCTCGACAAGACCAAGCCGGGGCTGGTCGCGTTCCTGATCATCCTGGTGATGGGCCTGGCACTGTGGGCCCTGCTCAAGAACATGGGCAAGCAGCTGGGCCGGGCGAAGGAGCACTTCGACGCCGAGGACGCGGCGCTGGCCACGCAGGCCGGGACCGCGGAGGCGGTGGCAGAGGTGCCCCAGCAGGACTCCGCGAAGAAGCGGGACGCCGCGACCGAGTAGTCGCGGCGTCGCGTCGCGGCGTCGTCCCCGTGCTCCTCGGCACTTGGCGGGGCGTCCGGCCGCCGCTCGCTGATCGTCAGCGGACGCGGTGGCCGCAGCGGCAGCGGCAGCGATACGTCAGTAGTCGTCGACCCGGCGGCGGTTCTGCTTGACCTGCGCGCGCCGGGCCTTGCTCTCCAGGCGGCGGCGCGTCACGCCCGCCGGGGTCTTCTTCTCACGACGCGGCGGAGGCGGCGGGGCCAGCGCCTCGGCGAGCGCGAAGGCCATGCGGTCGCGGGCGGCCTCGCGGTTCTGCAGCTGGGAACGCTGCTCGCTGGAGGTCACCGACAGGACGCCGTTGCTCAGGCGGCCGGCGAGGCGGTCCAGGGCGCGGTTCTTGAGCCACTCCGGTATCGCCTCGGTGGCGGCCAGGTCGAAGGAGAGCTCGGCGCGGCTGTCGGTGGTGTTCACCCCCTGGCCGCCGGGCCCGGAGGAGCGGGAGAAACGCCACAGCAGTTCGGCGGCCGGGATCGTCAGCTCGGCGAACCGGCGCGGGGTGTGAGCGGCCGGGGGCGCGGCGAGATAGCGGACCGTCAGGGGTCCGCTCACTCCGGTGGTGGTCTCGTCGGCCATGCTTCGATGGTCTCACCCGGGGCGGGGCGCTTGACAGCGGTTATCGGGCGTATGGACGCTGGCCTCCATGACCTTCTTGGCGGGGCGTGGGATCGCCGACATCACCGGTGAGATCGCCGAGATCGGGCTCCTCGGGTATGGCCTGCCCGACCAGCAGGCGGAAGGCCTGCACACCCGGCTGCGGGCCCGGGCTTTTGCCTTCGCGCACGGCGGCCGGCGCCTGCTGCTCGTGGTCTGCGATCTGCCGCTGGTGTTCAGCAGCGTGACGCAGGCCGTCGTGGCGCGGCTGCCCGCCGCCTACACCGAGGCGAACGTCGTCATCACCGCGACGCACACTCACTGCGGCCCCGGGGGTTACTCGCACCACGCCGTCTACAACGGCAACTGTGGGGGGTTCCGGCCGCAGACGTTCCGGGCGATCGTCGACGGGATCCTGGAGGCGGCACGGCGCGCCATCGCGGATCTGGAGCCGTCCACCCTGCGGCTCGGCCGCGGGGAGCTGCGCGACGCGAGCGTCAACCGGGCGCGGCGGGCCTTCGAGCGGAATCCGGAGGCCGACAAGGTCTTCTTCCCGGACGCCGTCGACGCGGCCACCGTGCTGCTGACCGTGGAGCGGGACGGTGAGCCGGTCGGGGTCGTGAACTTCTTCGCCGTGCACGGGACGAGCATGACCAACCGCAACCGGCTGGTCTCGGCGGACAACAAGGGCTACGCCGCCTATCACTGGGAGCGGCAGGTATCAGGGATCGATTATCTGGGGGAGAGCGACGACCCCGGCCTGATCACCGCCTTCGCCCAGACGAACGCCGGCGACCTGTCGCCGAACCTGAACCTGCGGCCGGGCAGCGGTCCGACGGAGGACGAGTTCGAGAACACGCGGATCATCGGCCTGCGGCAGTATGAGGCCGCGGCCCGGCTGCTGGAGTCCCGTGCGGACGCCGAAGTGCTGGAGGGCGGCCTGGACTCCCGCCTGGTGCACGTCGACATGGCCTCGGTCGGCGTCGGCGCGGCGTTCAGCGGCGACGGGCTGCCGCACCACACCTCGCACGCCGTACCGGGCGCGACCGCGTTCGCCGGCGCGCTGCCGGACGGGCCGACGGGATGGCGGTTCGTCGGCGCGGAGCGCAACGTGGTGCTGGACGTCGTGTCCCAGCAGGCGATCTACCGGGTGTCGCGGCGGTTGCGGGATGCGCAGGCCCCGAAGTCGCTGGCCGGGCCCGTGAGCCTGATGAACCGCGTCGTACCGTTCGGCCAGGAGGTCCTGCCGGTCCAGCTGGTGCGGATCGGCGGCCTGTACCTGCTGTGCCTGCCGTTCGAGGTGACGATCGTCGCCGGGCTGCGGTTGCGGCGCACCGTCGCCGGCGTGGTGGGCTCCGACGTGGACCACGTGCTGGTCGTCGGCTACGCCAACGCCTACGGCCACTACCTCACGACGCCGGAGGAGTACGACGCCCAGATGTACGAGGGCGCCAGCACGCTGTTCGGGCGGTGGCAGCTCCCCGCGGTCCAGCAGACGGCCGCCATGCTGGCCACCGCCATGCGCGACGGCCGGCGGGTGGAGCCCGGTACGCCGGCTCCGGATCTGTCCGCGAGGCGCCGGCACCACCCGGCGCGTCCGGGGGCCGACGAGCCGCACTCGCACCGGGACATCGGGCAGCAGCTGACGTTCATGTGGGACGGCCGGACCGCGATCGCGGAGTTCGTCGGGGTGCACCCCGGCAACGATCCGCGCCGGGGCGGGACGTACTTCGAGGTCCAGAAGCGTGAAGGGCTCTACTGGCGCCGCGTCGCCGACGACGGCGACTGGTCGACGCGGATGTACTGGACGCGCCTGCCCTCGGCGCGGGGGACCACGCGGTCGACCGTCCGCATCCAGTGGCACGTGCCGCCGGAGACGCCGACCGGCCGGTATCGCTTCGTGTATCGAGGCAACACCGGCCTGGCGAGGTTCCAGGGCAAGAGTCAGGAGTTCGACGTCACCGACGACGAGTCCTGATTCCCCTTCCCCGGCTAGACGCGGGCCCGCTTCATCAGCACCGCCCATCCGCCGCCGAACAGGACCACCAGCACCAGCGGATACACCGCCAGGTCGGCCAGCATCGGCTGCGAGCTGAAGAAGTCGGCGAACGCGCCGACGCTGTGGGTCAGAGTCAGCAGGACGACGACCAGCGCGCCCAGGACCGCCATGCCCACCGCGAGGACCCAGAGGCCGATCTGGCCGAACGTGCGGAAGACCGCGGCGATGAAGGCCGTCATCGACGACAGCGCGGCCATCGGGACGCCGTAGACCAGCGCCTGGGTGAAGGCGTTGTCCTGGTGGATGTGCGGCAGGTCGATCAGGCGCATGTGGACGAACCAGCCGTCGGTGGCGTGCTCGACGCGGCTCAGCACGGTCAGCCCGACACCCGCCAGCACGGCTTCGGCGGCGATGATCACCATGGTGGCGCGCACGAAGGCGCTCCGGGTGACCGACAGGGCCATCGAGAAGGGGAAGACGTGGTTGACCAGCCAGGGCTGCATGCCGGCGCTGGAGAGGTAGAAGGCGCTCAGGGCGCCGCTGACGCGGCGGTCGTACGGCGTGTCGTGGGCGACCGCGAAGATCACGGCCACCAGGCAGATCGCGATCCCGATGCTGTACCACTGGATCGCGAACGTCTGCTTCAGCTTCAGCGTCTGGATGCGCAGCGCCTTCTCGGTCGGGCTCACTTCCGGTCCCCCTGGTTGGTGGTCAACACGATCAGTTCCTGCAGCGACAGCGGGTCCACGCTGACGCCGTCGGCCGGGCGCTCGGGGCGCCGGGGCAGCGCCACCTTGAGGCGGCCGCCGAGCTCGGAGCGGTGCAGCGGCGCCACGCCCTCGGCGTAGGCGGTGACCGCCTCGGCCGGGCCGGAGACCGAGACCGCCCGGCCGCGCAGCTCGTCGGCGTCCTCGTCGAGCACCACCCGGCCGCCGTCGATCAGCACCACGTGCTCGATCAGGTCCGCCACCTCGTCGATGAGGTGCGTGGACAGCACGATGGTGCGCGGGTGCTCGGCGAAGTCCTCCAGCAGCCGGTCGTAGAAGATCTGCCGGGCCACGGCGTCCAGGCCGAGATAGGGCTCGTCGAACAGGGTCAGGGGCGCGCGCGAGGCCAGGCCGATCACGATGCCGACCGCGGAGAGCTGGCCCCGGGACAGCTTCTTCAGCTGCCGGTCGGACGGCACCTCGAAGTCGCGCACCAGACGCTGGGCGAAAGCCGCGTCCCAGTTGTCGCAGGCGACGGCCGCGGCGGCCAACACCTCGCGCAGCTTGAAGTACGTGGGGTACTTCAGCGACTCGCGGATGAAGCAGACACGTCGCAGCACGGCGTCGTTCTCGCGCGGCGGCTGCCCGAACACCTCGACCCGGCCGGAGCTCTCGAACTCCTGCCCGGTCAGGATCCGCATCAGCGTGGTCTTCCCTGCGCCGTTGCGGCCCAGCAGACCGTGGATGGTGTCCGGCGCCAGCTCCAGCCCGATACCGTGCAGCGCGGTGTGCCCCCGGTACCGCATCGTCAGGTCCTTGACGAGCACGGCGCTCATCGTCCCTCTCCCCACTTCTCGACCAGGCTCTTCACGTCTTCGGCGGTCAGCCCCAGTCGCCGGGCCTCGGCCAGCAGCGGCTCCACGTAATCCCGGGCGAACGCCTCACGCCGCCGATCCAGCACGCGCTGCCGCGCGTCCCCCGCCACGAACATGCCGATGCCCCGCTTCTTGTAGAGGATTCCGTCGGTGACCAGCTGGTTGACGCCCTTGGCCGCGGTCGCCGGGTTGATCCGGTGGAACGCGGCCAGCTCGTTGGTGGACGGGACCTGCGTGTCCGCGGCCAGCGAGCCGTCCAGGATCGCGGCCTCGATCTGCTCGGCGATCTGCTGGAAGAGCGGGCGGCCTTCGTCCATCAAGGGTTCCTGGGTTCATTACTCATGTAACTAACCATGCAAGCGGGTGGACGGCGCTGTCAAGCGGGCGGGGGCATCGTCGATTCCCGCGGCCGTGCAACCATTTCGGGGCGCCCCGGGGTTAGCTCCTCATGAAACGGAGACCTCCACCCGCGGTGGAACCGGGTTTCGCCGAGTTCGTGGCCTCGCGCGCGGCCGCCCTGTTCCGGACCGCGGTGCTCATCGTCGGCGACCGCCACGCCGCCGAGGACCTGGTGCAGAGCGCGCTGGAGCGGACCTATCGGCACTGGGGGCGGGTCTCGGCGATGGAGACGCCGGAGCCCTATGTCCGCCGGATCCTGGCGAACCTGGCCGTCGACCACTTCCGGGCTGTCAACCGTCGTCCGGTGCGGCTGCTGGACCACGACGGCGTGGCGCCGGACCACTCCCCGGACGTCGACGAGCACGACGCCGTCATCAGGGTCCTGCGGGAACTGCCGCCGCGGATGCGCGCCGTGCTGGTGCTGCGCTACTTCGACGACCTCACCGAGGCGCAGGTCGCCGAGGTGCTCGGGATCGCGGTCGGGACCGTGAAGTCGCAGGCCGCCCGCGGGCTGGCGAAACTACGCGAGGCGATGGCCTCCCAGGAGCAGGAGGAGCGCACGGCATGACGGACATCGAAGAGCGACTGCCGGCGATCCTCGGCGCCGAGGCCGACCGGCACGAGGTGCCGGTCTTCAGCGCCCGCGCCATCGCCGAGAACGCGGGACGGAAGGGGTTCCGGCGGCGGCCGGTGCTGCTGCTCGCGGCGATCGGGCTGGCCGGCGCGGCGGGGGCGACCGGGGCGGTGGTCGCGGCCGGCGGCCACGGCGACGGGGACCGGGTGACGGTGACCTTCAAGGGCGGCGGGATCTGGGTGAGCCACACGCCGCCGAAGGTGGACGCGGTGCTGAGCTGGGTGCGAAGCCGGGTGCGGGCGGAAGGGCTGAAGGACGTCAAGGTCTCGATGCCCAGCCAGGATCCGCCGACGATCGTCGTGAGCGGGCACGCCGCGGACCTTCCGCGGCTGCGGATGCTGCGCCTGCCCGGCGCCATGTCTCTGATCGAGATGGAGCGCAGCGCGCCGGCTGACTCGACGACCGCGCCGGTCATGGATGCGAAGTTCTGCGGCGGCGGGGGCCTGGAGTACGGCATCACCGTGCCGGTGTGTGACGAGAACGGCCACGTGTACAGCTCCTTCATCGAGGCCGGCGACTCGTTGCACGTGACCGAGGCGCACGCCGAGCAGCGGCGCCCCGGTCCCGGCGGCTGGGCGATCGTCGCCCGGCTCGACGCCGCCGGTGCCGTGCGCTACGCGTCGTTCCTCGCCACCGTGGCGAAGGCGCAGGACCCGGGGGAAGTGGCCATCGACGGGTACCCCGTGGCCCAGTGGGTCCCCGGACAGCCGCAGCCCGCGCAGACCGGCGTCATCGTGAGCGAGCCCGTGTTCACCGAGCAGCAGGCGAAGGACTTCGCCGTGATCCTGACCAAGCCGATGGCACTCCCCGAGTGGGGCGACGTGACGGTGACCGTGACCCCCGGGGGCTGACCCTCAGGACCCGATGATCAGCATTCGATGACGTTCACCGCGAGTCCGCCGCGTGCGGTCTCCTTGTACTTCACCGACATGTCGCGGCCGGTGTCCTTCATGGTCTTGATGACCTTGTCCAGGGAGACGTGGTGTTTGCCGTCGCCGCGCAGCGCCATGCGCGCGGCGGTGACGGCCTTCACCGCGGCCATACCGTTGCGTTCGATGCACGGGATCTGCACCAGGCCGCCGATCGGGTCGCAGGTCAGGCCGAGGTTGTGTTCCATACCGATCTCGGCGGCGTTCTCCACCTGCTCCGGGGTGCCGCCGAGGACTTCGGCCAGGCCGGCGGCGGCCATGGAGCAGGCCGAGCCGACTTCGCCCTGGCAGCCGACTTCGGCGCCGGAGATGGAGGCGTTCTCCTTGAACAGCATGCCGACGGCGCCGGCGGCGAGCAGGAAGCGGACCACGCCGTCCTCGTCGGCGTCGGGGACGAAGTTCACGTAGTAGTGCAGCACCGCCGGGATGATGCCGGCGGCGCCGTTGGTGGGGGCGGTCACGACCCGGCCCCCGGCGGCGTTCTCCTCGTTCACCGCCATCGCCCACAACGTCGCCCACTCGTTGGCGTGCATCTCGCGGTTGCCCTCGGCGCGCAGCGTGCGCGCGATGCCGGGGGCGCGGCGGCGCACCTTGAGCCCGCCGGGCAGGATGCCCTCGGTGGCGATGCCGGAGGCGACGCACTCGCGCATCACCCGCCAGATCTCCAGCAGTCCCGCGCGCACCTCGTCCTCGGTCCGCCAGGCGAGCTCGTTCTCGAGCATCAGGCCGCTGACGCTGTACCCGGTCTGGCCGGTCAGCTCCAACAGCTCGGCACCGGTGCGGAAGGGGTACTTGAGCACGGTGTCGTCCAGCACCACCCGGTCGGCGCCGACCGCGTCCTCGTCGACGACGAACCCGCCGCCGACCGAGTAGTAGGTCTTGCTCATGAGCGGTTCGCCGTCCTCGTCGTAGGCGAACAGCTGCATGCCGTTGGAGTGGTACGGCAGCGACTTGCGGCGGTGCAGCACCAGGTCGCGGTCCTCGCTGAAGGCGACCTCGGTCGCGTCGCCGCGCTCGGCGCCCAGCAGCCGCAGCCGGCCGCTGGTCCGGATCCGCTCCAGGTCCGGCTCCACGCCGCGCACGTCCACCGTGGCCGGCATCTGCCCCTCCAGCCCCAGCAGCACCGCCTTGGGGGTGCCGTGGCCGTGACCGGTCGCGCCGAGGGAGCCGAACAGTTCCGCGCGTACCCGGGCCACCTTGGGCAGCAGGTCCTCGTTGTCCAGACGCTTGACGAACATCCGGGCCGCGCGCATCGGGCCGACGGTGTGCGAGCTCGACGGGCCGATGCCGATCGAGAACAAGTCGAAAACACTGACCGCCATGGGTGGGTGCCTCTCACGCCTTTGTGTTGAGGGGATGCCGGAACGCCGACCATCTGAGGGTATCAACCGCAGATGGCCGGCATTCCTAACGGAAAGACGCCCAGGAGGTGAATACAGCGTCGCGTAGCGGCCCGATGACGGGTGGCGGCGGGAGACGGGTGGGCGTGTCTATTCGGTGCGTAGCGCCGTCGCCGTCCGCGACCGTGCCGCCCAGCCCGCCGGCAGCAACGCCCCGAGCAGCGCGATCACCATTCCGCCGGCCAGCAGCGGGCCCACCAAGCCGGGGGTGTAGGAGTGCGTCACGCTCGCCGGAAGATGCATCCCGACCGCGTTCTGCATCGGGTCCAACGTCGCCCGCTCCAGGGCCGCGCCGATCGGCACCCCGATCAGCCCGGCGATCAGGCCGCTCAGCGCCACCGAGGTCATGACCATGGCGATCGTCTGCTTCGGGGTCATCCCCAGCGCCTTGAAGACCCCCAGATCGTGGATCCGCTCCCGGGTGTCCTGCACCACGGTGTTCAGCACGCCGAGCGCGGCGACCAGGACCAGCATCAGCGTGAGGGTGGCCACGAGCGCACTCATCACCATCACCACGTCGGACATGTTGCCGCCCATGTTGTGGTCCGGCGCCGCGCCGAGCGGGCTCAGCGCGGCGGCCGCGGAGGCGGACCAGGTCTGGCCGCTGACGTGCGCGCCGAGCTGGACGTTGAACTGGTCGATGCGCGGCGTGAGGCCGCCCGCGGTGAAGGAGGCGGCGTCGGTCGTGACGATCTGGCCGCCGTCGTGGGTGTCGAAGTCGATGCCGACCACCTTCAGCGGCAGCGACTTGCCCGCCTGCACGGCGGTGACCGTGTCGCCGACGTGGATCCCGGCGGTGGTGGCCAGCCGGTCGCTGACCACGGCCTCGCCGGGCGCCGCGTACCAGCGGCCGGCGATCAGCTCCAGACCGGTCCATGACAAGTCGCCGTAGACGGTGTCCACCTCGGTCTGGGCCGGCGTGCCGACCACGGTCGCGCCGCTGTCGCCCCACCCGAACGCGGCCTTCGTGCCGGGCACCGACGCGATGGCGGCGGCGACCCTGGCGGGGTCCAGGTGCGGGGCGTCGGGGTCGTTGGGGTTGCGGACCCGGCCCGGTCCCGGCCCGGACTGAGTCTGGTCGCTGGGCACGACGACCAGCGACCCGGCGTTGAACCCGCCGGTCCGCTGGTCCTGGAAGTGGGCGAACGCCGTCTCCAGACCCATCGCGAAGGTGGCGCTGACGGCGCCGAACAGCACGGCCCCGCCGACCAGCGCGGCGCGGGCCGGCCGGGCGAACGGCTGGGCCAGGCCCAGGGACATCGCGCGCGGCAGCGGCAGCCGGGCCGCCAGCCGCTGCGCCGCCCGGCCCCGTTCGGCCTTCGGCGCCCGGCCGACGACCAGGGTCTGCGCCGCCGGCAGCCGCCCCGCCCGCAGCGCCGGGATCAGCGCGGTGACGCCGACGATCACCAGGGTGCCGAGCGGGACCAGCAGGCTGACCCAGACCGGCAGCTGCGTCCCGGCCGCCCCGACCTCGTGGCTGGTGCCGTTCAGCACCGGCACGGCCAGCAGGTTGCCGAACACGGTGCCCAACACCACGCCGACCGACGCCGGGATCAGCGCCTGCGCCGCGTAGGCGCGGGCCACCTGGGACGGCGTGAAGCCGAGTGCCTTCAGGATCCCGATGCGCCGGATGGCCGACACCACCGCGCCGCTGACCACGATCGCGATGATCAGTACCGACAGGAACAGGCCGAGCACGCCGAACACGACCAGGAAGGGCACGAAGACCTTGGCATTGCCGGTGGCGCGCTCCCGCTCCGTCAGGTAGGAGTGCGCGCCCTCGACGGCCCCCGCCGGAGCCGCGGCCGCGATCGCCTGCTTGTCCGTGGCGATCTCGGCGTCGGTGCCGGCGTGCGCGAACCGGTACAGCATCTGCGAGTCGGCATGGGCCCCGGCGGCCGTGAGGCGGTCGAATCCGGCGCCGGTGACGAACCCGGTGGCGGTGGAGGTCAGCGAGTTCGCCCGGCCGACGACCACGAACGCCGGCTTGCCCGGCAGCGTGCTGAACACCACCGACTTGCCGCGGCAGTCGTACGGCCACTGCGACAGCACGATCTCGTTCGCGGCGGTGGGCCACCGGCCGTCGTCGAGGACGAGCTGGTCCATCGGCGAGTGCGCGAGATCCGGCCGGGTGGTGACGGCGGCCGGCGGCGCGTCGGACCCGGCGAACGGCAGGCCGGGGCCCATGGTCGCGGTGCAGTCCGGGCCGACGGTCGCGTCGAGGTTGGTGGTGATCGGGTAGGGGCCGGCGGACTCGGTGACACCCGCGGCGTGCGCCGTCGCCGCGGCCTGCGCCGCGCCGGCCTTGGTCCCGTCGAACTGCACGGCCAGATGCGCGGCGTCGCGACTGGCGAAGGCGTGGTCGAACGGGGCCTGCACCACGGTCAGCAGCCCCAGCGACAGCACCGACGAGGTCACGGCGGCGAGGGTGGTCAGGGCCATGACGAAGGACTGGACCCGGCGCCGGCCGACGCCGGACCGGACGACCTTGCCCAGGGCGCTCACCGGGTCACCGCCAGCAGGAGCCGGGCCACGGCACGGAAGGCGGCCTCGAACAGGCGGCGGGGCAGCGGTGGACGCAGGCTCATCGCAGGGCTCCCGCCGGGCCGCCGGAACCGGAGCGGGTGTCGGCGCCGGCCAGGTGCCCGGCCCCGGGCAGCGGTGCGGGCCCCCGCGCCGCACCGTCGCCCGGGACGCCGCCGCGGACCCCGTTCGCCACATCCCGCACCACCGCGCCGTCCACCAGCTCGATCGTCCGGTGCGCGGTGCTCGCGGCCAGGTCCACGTCGTGCGTGACCAGCAGGATGGTCTGGCCCTCGGCGTTGAGGTCCAGCAACAGCTGCCGCACGTCGGCGGCCGAGCGCGAGTCCAGGGCGCCGGTGGGCTCGTCGGCGAGCAGCAGCGCCGGGCGGTTCATCAGGGCCCTGGCCACGGCTACGCGCTGGCGCTCGCCGCCGGACAGGCGTTGCGGGTAGGCCCTGGCGTGGCGGTCGATGCCCAGCGAGCCGAGCAGGTCCGCGGCCCGGCGGCGGGCCTCGGCCTTGCCCATCCCGGCCAGCTGGGCCGGCACCAGCACGTTGTCCAGCACGGTCAGGTCGTCGAGCAGGTTGAAGAACTGGAACACCATGCCGATCGAGGCGCGCCGGAAGCGCGCCGAGCCGGCCTCGCCGAGCTGGTCGACCCGGGTGCCGTCGACCGTCACCGTGCCGCTGCTGGGCCGGTCCAGCCCGGCGATCAGGTTCAGCAGCGTGGACTTGCCGCTGCCGGAGTGGCCCAGCACCGCCAGGCACTCGCCGGCGGCGACGGTGAGCGTCACCCCGGCCAGGGCGGGCGGGCCGTCGTCGTATTTCTTCGTGGCCTCGGCGAGGTCGATCATCGGCGGATTCGTCATGGCAGCAAGCTACGAACTGAGGGTGATCGACCGCGTCGGCCGCAGTCATGAAATCGGCTACATCCGTGTGCCTACAAGGCGGCCGTGTCATCCCGTGGATGTATCCCGGAGGCGTACACCGGTGGGCTCGGCGGTGGATGCCGACGCGGCCGGTCCTTGCGACACTGGTGCGGTGAACTGGGGAGATCAGGGGGCGGTCCGCGGGGCGTGGGCCGCCTTGCGGCGGCGCACCGGAACGCTGCCGCCGCCGTCGCGGTGGGCGTGGGCCGCGGACGTCGCCCTGGCGCTGGCGATGGTGGCGAGCACGCTGAACAGCGGGTACCACCACAGCGACAACCCGAACGGCCACGGGCCGATGTACGGCGTCGACCATCTGCTCTCGGTGGGGCCGCGCGACCTGTTCTGGACGGTGATGACCGCCCTGCCGCTGGCCCTGCGCCGCCGCTACCCGCTGACGACGTTCTGGGCGGTGTTCGGGGCGACGCTGATGGTGCGCGCCAACGTGCTGGACGCCAACCAGACGGCGCTGTTCACGTTCATATCGTGCCTGATCGGTGCCTACAGCGCGGCGATCTACACCCCCTACCGCTCGGCGATGGTCTCCAGCCTCGGGTTCGGCGCGGTGGTGCTGGCCGTCACGCGCGGGGGCGACATCCCGAACGTCACCCGCAACTTCCTGCCGTTCCTGTTCCTGGTGCCGGTCGTGCTGGGGGCCAACGCGATCGGCAACTGGAAACAGCGGGTCCACGACCTGGAGTCGGAGCGCGAAGCCGAGACGCTGCGCGCGGTGGAGCAGGAACGGGCCCGGATCGCGGCGGAGCTGCACGACGTGGTCTCGCACAACGTCGCGGTGATGGTGGTGCAGGCCGGAGCCGCGCGGAAGGTGCTGGAGAAGGCGCCGGAGCATACGAAGTCCTCGGAGCTGGCCCGGGAAGCCTTGCTCGCGGTGGAGGACAGCGGCCGGGCGGCGATGGCCGAGCTGCGGCACGTGATGGGGCTGCTGACGATGACGTCGCAGGGCGGCGACCCGGCGGCGACGGCCGACCTGGCGCCGCAGCCGGGCCTGGACCAGATCCCCGCGCTGGTGGAGCGGATCCGCAGCGGCGGGGTGCGGGTGGACCTGGCGATCGAGGGCCAGGCGACGGCGCTGCCGTCGGGAGTGGACCTGGCGGCGTACCGGGTGGTCCAGGAAGGGCTGACGAACGCGGTGAAGTACGCGGTCGGCGCGCTGATCCGGGTGACGCTCGACTACAGTCCACAGCGGCTGCGGGTGGACGTGGTCGACACGGGAGGGGTGCCCTCGGCCGCGGCCGCCAGGGGAAGCGGGAAGGGCTTGGCGGGCCTGCGGCAGAGGCTGGCGGTCTATGGTGGGACGCTGAGCGCGGGGCCGCGGCTGACAGGGGGATACATGGTCAGTGCCGTGATACCGCTCGGGGAGGGTGGTGCGTGATGTCCGACGGCACGCTGCGGGTGGTGATCGCCGACGACCAGGTGCTGGTGCGGACCGGCTTCCGGATGATCCTCATGGCCGAGGGCGTCGACGTGGTCGGCGAGGCGGCCGACGGCGAGGAGGCGCTGCGGGTGGTGCGGGAGAGCCGGCCGGACGTGGTGCTCATGGACATCCGGATGCCGGGGATGGACGGGCTGGAGGCCACGCGGCGGATCCTCGGCGGCGGAAGCGCCGACGGCGATCTTCCGCGGATCATCATCCTGACGACGTTCGACCTGGATCAGTATGTCTACTCGGCGATCACGGCCGGAGCCAGCGGCTTCCTGCTGAAGGACGTCAGCCCGGAGCACCTGGTCGCCGCCGTGCGGATGGTGCGCGCCGGCGACGCCATGCTGGCCCCGGCGATCACGCGCCGTCTGGTGGAGCGGTTCGCGGTGCCGACGGTGAACCCGAGGACCGAGGCGCTGCACAAGGACCTGGCGACGTTGACGCCGCGGGAGAGGGAAGTGCTCGGGCTGTTGGGGCGCGGACTCTCCAACGCCGAACTGGCCGGCCGGTTCCATCTGTCCGAGGCGACGGTGAAGACGCATGTCGCGCGGATCCTGGCGAAGCTGAACCTGCGGGATCGGGCGCAGGCCGTGGTGGTCGCTTACGAGACCGGGCTGATCAAGCCCGGGTCGGTGTGAGCCGCGGGGCCTACTGGGCGCCCGCACCCGCCTTCTCCGGCTCCGCCGGGTGCTTCACAGTGCACACCAGGTGGTCGTCCGTCTCGTCGGCCACGATCGTGTCCCCCGGCTGGGTGTCGCCCGCCAGCAGCAGGGACGCGACCTTGTTGTCCAGCTCCGCCTGGATCGTGCGCCGGAGCGGGCGCGCGCCGAACTCGGGCTTGTACCCGCGCTCCACCAGCCAGTCCTTCGCCTTCTCCGTCACCTCGAGGCCGAGTTCCTGGGCCCGCAGCCGGCGGCGTGAGCCGTCGAGCATCAGGTCGACGATGTCGCCGAGTTCGTCCTTGCCCAGGCCGTGGAAGATCACGACCTCGTCGAGGCGGTTGATGAACTCCGGCGGGAAGAAGTCCCGGACCTGGTCCATCAGCTGGTCGCGGATGTCGCCGGTGTCGCCCTTGTGGACGAGGATCAGCTGGGAGCCGATGTTCGAGGTCATGATGACCACGGTGTGGCGGAAGTCGACGGTGCGGCCCTGGGCGTCGGTGAGGCGGCCGTCGTCCAGGACCTGCAACAGGGTGTTGAAGACGTCCGGGTGGGCCTTCTCGACCTCGTCGAACAGGATCACCGAGTAGGGCTTGCGGCGGACCTTCTCCGTCAGCTGGCCGGCCTCCTCGTAGCCGACGTATCCGGGCGGGGAGCCGAGGAGGCGGGAGACCGTGTGCTTCTCCTGGAACTCGCTCATGTCGAAGCGGATCAGGCGGTCCTCGTCGCCGAAGAGGAGTTCGGCGAGGGCCTTGGCGAGTTCGGTCTTTCCGACGCCGGTGGGGCCGAGGAACAGGAACGAGCCGGTGGGGCGGTCGGGGTCGCCCATGCCCGCGCGGGAGCGGCGGACGGCGGCGGCGATGGCGGTGACCGCCTCGTCCTGGCCGACCACGCGGTCGTGGAGGGCGTCCTCCAGCTTCAGCAGGCGGGTCTTCTCGTCCTCGTTGAGCTGCGCCACCGGGATGCCGGTGCGGCGGGAGACGATCTCCGCGATGTCGTTCTCGGTGACCTGCAGCGTGCCCTCGCGGCGTTCCCCGATCGTGGCCATCTCGTCGTTGAGCTGGTCGATCTGCGTCTTGAGGTCCTTGGCCCGGTCGTAGTTCTCGCCGGCGACGGCCTCGTCGCGTTCGCGGGTGAGCTTGGCCAGCTTGTCCTCGCGCTCGATCGCCTCGGTGGACTTGCCCAGGTTCCGCAGCCGGACGCGGGCGCCGGCCTGGTCGACCAGGTCGATGGCCTTGTCCGGCAGGAACCGGTCGGAGATGTAGCGGTCGGACATCTCGGCGGCGGCGGCCAGGGCCTTGTCGGTGAACTTCACGCCGTGGTGCGCCTCGTAGCGGTCCCGGAGGCCCTCCAGGATCTGCACGGTCTCGTCCACCGTGGGCTCGGCCACCAGCACCGGCTGGAAGCGGCGCTCCAGGGCCGCGTCCTTCTCGATGTTCTTGCGGTACTCGTCGATGGTGGTGGCGCCGATGACGTTCAGCTCGCCGCGGGACAGGGCCGGCTTCATGATGTTGCCGGCGTCCATGGAGCCCTCGCCGCCGGAGCCGGCGCCGACGACGGTGTGCAGCTCGTCGATGAACAGGATCGTGGAGTCGGCGGCCCTGGCGACCTCGTCGATGACGTTCTTCAGCCGCTCCTCGAACTCGCCGCGGTACTTGGACCCGGCGACCAGGGCGGCCAGGTCCAGCGACACGACGCGCTGGTTCGCCAGCGTCTTGGGGACGTCGCCGGAGACGATGCGCTGCGCCAGGCCCTCGACGATCGCGGTCTTGCCGACGCCCGGGTCGCCGATCAGCACCGGGTTGTTCTTGGTACGGCGGGACAGGACCTCGACGGTCTGCTCGATCTCGTCGGCGCGGCCCACCACCGGGTCCAGCTTGCCCGCGCGGGCGTCCTCGGTCATGTCCCGGCCGTACTCGTCCAGCGTCGGGGTGTCCGACGGCTGCTCCGGGCCGGCCGGCAGGCCCTCGGCGCGGGAGGCCTTGGTGACCCGCCGGCCGAGGTCCTTGGGATCGACCTGGCCGCTGCCCAGGATGTGGCCGGCGCCGGAGTCCGGGTCCTCGGTCAGGGCCGCGAGGATGTGCTGCGGTCCGACGAAGGAGGAGCCGGAGGCCTGGGACAGGGCGTGGGCGCGGATCAGCACGCGCTTGGCCGCCGGGGTGAGGCCGGGCTCCGCCGACGGCGTGGCGCCCGAGGCCGGCAGCGACTTCTCGAGCGTCAAGGCCAGCCGGTCGGGGTCGACGTTGGCCGCGGCCAGGATGCCGCGCGTCGGCTCCACCTGCGTCGCCGCCCACAGCAGGTGCTCGGTGTCGAGGTCGGAGCTGCCGTCCTGGGCGGCGCGGCGCGAGGCGTTGGAGATCAGGTCCCGTGCGGACTCGGTCAGCAGCTGTCCGATCGGGACGCGCTGCACCCGCGGCGGCGAGAACTCCGGCGACATCCCGAAGAACCGGTTGAGCAGGTCGTTGAAGGGATCGTCGGAGCGGTCGAAGAAGCCGCCGAAGGAGCTCGTGGACATGAATCCAGACAACACCCGATAGGTGCGCCTCGCATGGCGAGACTGCGCCGAGCGGGTAAGCCGCTACTCCTTCTTCTCCAAGGCGCCCTCGGCCAGCGCCACCGCCAGCGCCCGGCCCGGGCACACCCGCGGTCCGTGACCGAACGCCAGACCGAGCGGACCCACTTCGAGCAGCACCAGTTCGCCCACGGGGACGGCGGTGCCGCCGACGCGGGTCGGGACGATCGCCGTGCGGCGCATGACCTGGACCGGCGGTGCCGCGCGGAGGGTGGCGTGGACGTCGCGGGAACCGGCGCGGGCGGCGCCGATCAGGGCGGCGGTGGCGTCGCAGGCCTGGATGAGGACGCCGATCCGGTTGGCGGCCTGCTCGGGGTCGGCGGTCCGCATGAGCGGCAGCAGGAGCCGTACCGCGTCGTCGGCCGCCGGGTCCTCCCCGCCGAAGTAGTTCGCGGCCACCACCAGCAGCGCGGCGACGGCGGCCGCGTCGAGCTCCGGCAGGTCCATGGCGCGGGCCAGGGCGCGCAGGACGCGGGTCCGGTCGTCGCCGTCCGCTCCGGCGGCCAGGCGGCGCAGCGCGTCCACGTCGATGCGCGCCAGCTCCGCTTCGACGTACGCGCGCCGGCGCGCGTGCACCGCACCGTGCGCGAACCGCGCCACGGTCGCCCGGAGCCACGCCATCGATCCCTCCGCGCCCGTCTCGGCGGGCAGCGGCACCAGACCGGGGTCGGCGAGAGCTTGTTCGACGTCTTCGCGCGCGGTGATCGTGATCATGCCTCGACGATACGGCCGAGTCGCTTCGGCGATCACCGAACTGTGGCACTAGCATGCCGATCATGCCTGGTCATATCGTTGCCACCGGTGCCGGACGCGCCCTCATGGGGCGCCGCGGGGATCCCCTCCACACGTTCGTCCTCGGCCTCACCGGCAAGGAACGCCCGCGCGTCCTGTTCCTCCCGACCGCCACCGGCGACGACCCGGCCTCCATCGTCTCCTTCTACGAGACCTACAACGCCGACCGCTGCGCGCCGTTCCATCTGCGTCTGTTCGATCGCACCGTCAGCGACCTGCGGTCGTACGTGCTGTCCATGGACCTGATCAGCGTCGGCGGCGGCAACACGGCGAACATGCTCGACGTGTGGCGACGCCAAGGGCTCGACGAGATCCTGCGCGAGGCCTGGGAGGACGGCGCCGTCCTGACCGGCGGCAGCGCCGGTGCGCTGTGCTGGTTCCGCGGCGGCACCACCGACTCCTTCGGCCTGCCCTACCAGGTGCTGGCCGACGGCCTCGGCTTCCTCGACGGGAGCGTCTGCCCGCACTACGACGCCGAGGACTCCCGCCGCCCGGTCTACCGCGACGCGCTGCTGACCGGGGAACTCCCCGGCGGGTACGGCGTCGACGACCTCGTGGGCCTGCACTTCCACGGCACCGAGTTCGTCGAGGCGGTCTCCTCCTCGCCGACCGGTGGCGCGCTGCGCATCGAGGCCGTCGAGGGCGCCATCGCCGAGACCCGGCTCCCGGTGCGGCTGCTGACGGAGGACTGACGCGGTCACGACGCGCGTTCGCGGCCTGCTCCGGGTAGCGTCGGCACCATGTCCATCCCAGGAGTCGACCCCAGCGTCCCGCCGAGCGGCAACGGCTGCGTCGAGTGCGACGCGGCCGGCGGCTGGTGGCTGCATCTGCGGCGGTGCGCGCAGTGCGGCCACATCGGCTGCTGCGACAACTCGCCCGAGCAGCACGGCCGCAAGCACGCCACCGAGACCGGCCACACCGTCATCACCAGTTTCGAACCCGGCGAAGCCTGGTTCTACGACTTCGGCAACGACAACTTCTACGAGTCCGGCCCCGAGCTCGCCGCCCCGGACAGCCACCCGCTGGAGCAGCCGACGCCCGGACCGGCCGGCCGCGTGCCCACGGACTGGCGCAGCAAGCTGAACAGCTAGACACCGCCTTCCGCTACTGTCGCCTTCATGGAGGGGGCAGAGCGGGGACATAGAGAAGTGCTGCAGATCATGCCCATCCACGCCGTGACCGAGGTCTACGGCGAGGATGGGCTCCGAGCGTTGTTCGAGATCGAGATCGAGGCGTTCCCGGACGCCGAGCGCGGGACGCTGCTGCGCGCCGAGCGCGTCGCGTCCCGGCTGCACGCCGAGGATAAGCGGGTCCGCGAGCCGTACGTCAACCATCTGTTGCGCGTCGCCATCCGGATCGTCCGCCACTACCAGGTGCGCGACCCCGAGGTCGTGGTCGCCGCGCTGCTGCACGACGCCGTCGAGGACCACCCCGGCGACCTCGCCGACCTGGCTTCCGACGCCGAGCGCGCCCTCGGGCCGCGCCGGGCCCCGCTGGCGGTGCTCGGCCGCGCCTTCTCGCCGCGCGTCGCGGAACTCGTCGACGCCGTCACCAACCCCGCCTACGACCCCGCGCGCGACAAGCAGGAGCAGTACCGCGAGCACGTGGTCGCCAGCCTGGAGGCGAACCCCTGGGCGCGGGTCGTCAAGCTCAGCGACTTCACCGACAACGGCGTCGGCATCATCCACACGACCGGGCCGAAGGTGCGCAAGGCCTCTGCGAAGTACGCGCCGCTGGTGCCGCAGCTGCGCGACTTCGCGACCCGGCCGGACACGCCGCTGACCGACGCGGTGAAGGCGCACATCGTGAAACAGCTCGACGAGGCGGAGGTCCGGTTCCGGGCGATCCTCGGGTAGGCTGCCCGCGGGGTGGGTCCGAGAACTCGTATCAAGGACCCCGATGCTGGATGGGCAAGACTTGGCCGACGCCCTGGCCGCGGCGGTACGCGGCGACCAGGACGGCTTCGCCGTGCTCTGGCGCGCGCTGAACCCGCCGCTGCTGCGCTATCTCCGAGTCCTGATTCCGAACGCCTGCGAGGACGTCGCCTCCGAGACCTGGCTGCAGGCTTGCCGCGACCTCGGCGGCTTCACCGGCGACGCCGGGCACTTCCAGGTGTGGCTGTTCCGCATCGCGCGGAACCGGGCCGTCGACGAAGGGCGCCGCAACCAGCGCAAGCTCGACGACCCGGTGGCCGTGCCGCCGGAGCGGCACGCCGGCGACGACACCGCCGAGGCCGCGCTCGCGGCGATGGCGACCCGCCGGGCCCTGGCGGTGATCGCCGAGCTGCCGCGGGACCAGGCCGAGGCGGTGCTGTTGCGGGCGGTCGCCGGGCTGAGCGCGGACCAGGCGGGCGCGGTGGTGGGCAAGCGGGCCGGTGCCGTGCGGGTGGCGGCGATGCGCGGCCTGCGGACCCTGAAGAAGAAGCTCGACGAGGCCGGGGCCGCCGATGCGCCGGGTAAGGCGCAGGGGGTGCAGGAACCGCAGGTCAAGGGAGTGGCGCGGGCCGGTTCGAGGGCGGGTGTAACACGATGAGGCGCGGGATCGCTCCTTGGAGCACGATGCGTACGACAGGGAACTCGCAGCGAGCCCTCGGGCGCCGGCGGATCAGCCGCCGCGACGCCGAGGCGCTGTTCGGCGCCGCGCGGGCGGGATCAGGGTTGGAGGACGTGGCCGGGCTGCTCGAAGCGGCCGCCGGTCCCGCCCTGCCCGCCGAGCTGTCCGGAGAGGACGCGGCCCGTGCCGGGTTCTCCGCGCATCACTCCGTCTCCGCGACACCCCCCAAGGAGCGACGCGTGTTCAGCAAAGCCATGCTCACCAAGGCCGTCACGGTCAAGATAGCGGCCGCGGTGTGCGGCGTGTCGGTGGCCGGCGCGGCCACCGCCGCCGCCACCGATTCGCTGCCGCGCAGCTGGCAGCAGACGGCGCACAGCGCCCTCGGCCCGATCGGCGTGCCGGCGCCCAAGACCGCCGCCAAGGCCGGGCATGACAAGGACCAGGACCGGAAGGGCGCCGATGCCGACAAGCCGACGCCGCATCCCGCGCCCACCGGATCGCCGGCCGCGAAGCCGTCGGAGGACCAGGACCACCAGGGCGACCAGGACGATCAGGACGACCAGGGCAGGCTGGACGCCGCCGGTGCCGCGCTGCTCGGCGACGAGGCCTTCCGGCTGTGCAAGGCGGCCGAGAACGGCGACCGGGACGACCGGGGCGCGGACTTGACCGCCGCCGAGCTGCAGAAGCTGGCGAAGGCGGCCGGGATCCCGGAGACCGAGCTGGCGAAGATCAAGACGCGGATGGACGCGCAGCGCACCGAGGCGCAGAAGCGGATGCAGGACTTCTGCACCCGGCTGGCGCAGGCGGAGAAGGACCTGCGGCAGGGCCGCAAGCCACACTTCCCGCTCCCGGCGCCGCACCCCGGTGACGGCTGGCCGACGACCTGGCCGACGCTGCCGAGCGGGCCGGGGATGCCCACCAAGCTGCCGACCGGGCTGCCGAGCAAGCTGCCGACGAACCCGCCGAGCAAGCTGCCCACCAACCCGCCGACCGGCTGGCCGACCAACTGGCCGATCGACCCGCAGAACCCGAACGACCCGGTGCACCAGTCTTCCGGATCCCACTGAGGCCTGAAGCCGAGGCCTGAACCCGAGGCCTGAACCCGACAACAGATCCCGCCTCAGACGGCCCCTTCCCCCCGGGCCGGTCAGCGGCACCGGGCGCGTCCCCACCCACCCCACCATCGCGCCCGGTGCCGCCGGACTCAGCCCGCGTCGTGGAACGTCAGCTTGTCGAGGCTGACTTCGGCGTCGCCGGCCGAGGACCGTCCGAGGCAGTATTCGGACGGGTACCAGCCGGCTTTCTGCCATGCCTGCGGCTGGGCCACGGGCAGGCACCGGCGACGGTCGTCGCCCGGGGCGGAGTTCTGGAGCGCGTCCAGGCGCACCATGGGCTCCAGGAATGCCAGCCGGCCGCCGATCGCGCCGTAGATGAACGTCGCGCCGTTCTGGAAACCGTCGTGCGTCTCAAGGTGCTCGCCCATGGCGACCTGGGCGGTCGCCGGCAGCGTCGTGGGATAGCCCGGCGGCACGTAGCGCTGGTCCAGCGGCTTGGCGATCTTGGCGACCTGGTCACAGGCCACGAGCAGGGCGCAGCTTCCCGGGCGGATCGCGGTGGCCGTGCCGCGCGGGGTGACGTAGAAGTGCATGTCGAAGTGCGGGACGTCGAACACGCCCTTCGGCCCGTGGCCGGCCGGGTTCCAGTTCAGCAGCACCCAGCGATAAGGCGTCGGGGCGTGCGGAGGGAGCAGAAGGGACAAGCCGTATCCGCCCACGCACATAGTGCCGACGCAGTGCTGCTCGTCGGTCGGCGGCGAATACGGCAACGAGGCCAGGGCGGCCGCGTCGACCACCGCGCCGATCTCGACCGGCCGGGAGTGCTCGACGCGGACATAGGTGCGTGCGGTCCCCTGGCCGAGGGCCTGCGGCGGTCCGTAGTCGGTGCAGGTCGTGCGGCAGTCCTGGGCCGCTGCGGGGGATGCCGTCAGCGGACCGGACGCGGTCATCAGGATCGCGATCAGGGCCAGGGCGGCGGGCCGGAGCTTCGTCGGCATGGAGGCGGGCTCCCGTCTGGTGGTCGGGTGGTCTGGTGGGCTTGTCAGCGCGCACCCTTTTTGTCGACCCGTCTCCGGCCCTTACACGGCCGGGCGGGCAAGTTCACCCACCCGGCCCAGGCCGGTCCGCCTACTCGTGCAGAGCCCGCCACCCGGCGGCCGTCGCGGCGGCGAGCAGCACACCCGAGACCGCGAAGCCCTCGCGCGGTCCGACGTACTGCACGACCGCCGCCACACCGAAGCCGGCGATCGGGGCCACGCCGGTCATCGCCATGCCCCACAGGCTCATCACCCGGCCGCGCATCTCCGGCCGGCAGCGCAGCTGCGCCAGAGTGTTCGCGGAGGCGATGAACCAGATCGACGTGACGCCGAGCAGCACCATCGCCGCCAGCGCCAGCGGCAGGTCCGGGGCGAGGGAGATGGCCACGACCGAGGCCGCGGTGAACAGCGCCAGCACCCGGACGCGGCGCCCGGTCGGCACCGGCCGCGAGGCGGCGAGCAGCGCGCCGGGCAGCCCGCCGGCGCCGAACGCCGCCATCATCGCGCCGAACGCCCCGCCGCCCTGGTGCAGGCTGCGTTCGACGAGCGGCGGCAGGGCGACCGACATTCCGAAGATCAGGCCGGAGGCCGCGGACATCGGGAGCAGGGCGCGCATCACGGGGGAGTGGAGCGCGTAGCGCAGGCCCTCGCGGGCCGTCCCGCTCTTGTCCTTGCGGGCCCGCGGCGCGCGGGTACGGGCCTGCATCCGGGTCAGGACGATCAGCGGCGGCAGGTAGGACAGGGCATTGATGGCGAAACACGCGGTGGCGCCGGACGCGGCCAACAGCGCGCCGCCGATGCCCGGCCCGATCACCCGCGAGGCGTTGAGCGCCACCTCCCACAGACCGACCGCGCTGGCCACCCCGTCCTCGCCGACCAGGTCGACGACGTAGACCTGCCGGGCGGGGGCGTCGAAGGCGATGACCGTGCCGGACAGCACCGAGGCGACGACGACGTTCCACAGCGCCAGGTGCCCGGTCGCGGCCAGGGCGGCCAGCGTCGCCGCGATCCCCAGCAGCGCCGCCTGCGTCACCAGCAGCAGCCTGCGCCGGTCCGCGCGGTCGACCACGGCTCCGGCCCAGGCACCGCCCACGAGGGTCGGGCCCCAGGTGGCGAAGGTCATGACGCTGAGCCAGACCGCGTCGCCGGTCTGCTGCAGCACCCACCAGGACAGCGCCACACCCTGCGCCATCACGCCGGACGCGGACGTCACCTGCCCGGCGAACCACCACCGGAAGTCGCGTTCGCGCAGAGCGCCGCCGATGCGGCCGAGCACGGTGTCCTCGACCGTCCGCACGACGGCGGCCGGACCGGCGGGTTCGAGCGTGGCGGCGCCGGCCGCCTCCAGATTCGCGGACAAGTTCCCCTCCCGAAGTGGTGTAGACCATAGCCGGGAACCGTCGCGGACCTCGTTCTATTTCGCTCGCGGGCCCCGTCTCACAGCGCGGTCGGCGAAGATCTCCTTGTCCCGGGCCGGGTTCTACCATGTCGAGGTGCGAGGCGGCGGGCGGACCATCGGGAACGAGGCGGCGCCGCGGCTGGCGAACGGCCTGGTGTTCGCGGTGGCCGCGGCGTTGGTGTCGGTGCACTTCTTCAAGGCGGTCGGCCGGCTGCCGTCGGACCCCGCGGCCGGGGTGACGATCATCGCGGCGTGCTCGGCCATCCTCGGGCTGGAGTTCCGAAGGGCCTCGCTCGCGCGGGTGCTGACGCAGCTGGCGTGCGGTTTCGCCGCGATCGTGCCGGCCGGGGCGTCGGTCGGGCTGCTGGCGGTGCCGGTCGGCGCGGTGTTCCTCCAGGGCTGGTGGGTTCTGGCGCCGCCGGTGCTCGGCGCGGCGGCGTGGGTCCAGGCGGTGCGGACCGAAAGCGTGCGCGACACCGCCGACACGGTCACGATGATCGTGCTCGGCGGGATGATGGTCTACGCGGTGACCACGCTCGCCGCGCTCGCGAGGCGCGTGCACGGGACGCGGCTGACCCTGGCCGCCGCCGCGGTGACCGCCGAGCGGCTGCGGATCGCCGAGGGGCTGGACGCCGAGCTGGCCGCGGGACTGGGGCGGATCCGGGAGCTGGCGGACAGGGGCGATCCCTCGGTCCTGGACCGGCTGCTCGGTGACGCGCGGACGACGCTGGCCGCGACCCGCGCGACGGCTGCCGAACTGCGCAGCCTGTCGCTGGCACCGGAGGCGGCGAGTGCCAGGGCCCTGCTCCAGGCCGCGGGGATCGAGGCGACGGTGACGACCGGCCACACCGAGCCGCTGGGCCCGGCCGGGACCGTGCTCGCGACGGTGCTGCGCGAGGTGGTGACGGCGGTGGTGCGGGTCGGCGACGCGCAGCGGTGCCGGATCCTCACCGGCGAGGCCGGCGGGCAGGTGACGCTGCGGGTGCTGAGCGACGGCGCGCCGACCGCGGCGCTGGGCGCGGACGTGCTGGACGAGTTGGCCGAGCGGGTGCGGGCCGGCGGCGGGCGGCTCGGCGCGGGGCTGGAAGCGGACGGCTGGTTCGCGGTGGAGGCCGTGGTGCCGTCGACGCCGGTGGCGGTGGATCCGGTGGAGACGCCGGAGCTGCGGCGGGCGAATCTGGTGTACTACCTGCTGCTGGCGTCGTTCTGTCTCCGGACCCTGCTTTACGTCCCGGCGGTCCTGATCGCCCCGGCGGTGGTGGTGCTGGCGGTGCTGTGCGGGTTGCAGGCCGTGTACTCGGTGCGGGACGCGAAGCGCGGGAGCCGGTCGGCGATCGTGCTGTTCGCGCTGCTGACGTTCCTGCCCATGCGGTGGTTCGGGCAGAACTGGATCGCGTCGCTGGGGCTGCTGGCCGGATCGCTGGCGATCGCGCTGCCGGGGCGGATCGCGGTCCCGGCGGTGACGGCGGCGCTGGCCCTGGGCGGGGCGATGGCCGCGTGGGACGGCGCGAGCGCGGCCTCGGCGGTGCTGAACGCGCTGGTGACGTGCTTCATCGTGTACGGCTTCCTCCGTCTGGCCCGGCTGGTCCGCGAACTCCAGCAGGCGAACGAGGGCCTGACCCGCGCGGCGATCGTGACCGAGCGGCTGCGCGCGGCGCGTGATCTGCACGATCTGCTGGGGCACGGGCTCGCAGCGATCCTGCTGAAGGCGGAGCTGGCCCGCCGGTTGGCGGACGCGGATCCCGGGCGTTCGCTGGCGGAGATCCGCGACGTGGCCCGGCTCGCCGCACAGGGCGAGAGCGAACTGCGGGCGTTGACCGGCGGATCACGGGAGCTGTCGTTCCGCGACGAGCTGGCCTCGGCCGCGGCGGTGCTGGCCGCGGCCGACGTGGCCGTGGAGGTGGAGGGCGACGAGGCCGCCGTCCCCGCCGAGGCCGGCGCGGTGCTCGGCGTGGTGCTGCGCGAGGCGGTGACCAACGTGCTGCGGCACAGCGCGGCGCGGCACGCACGGATCGCGGTGACCGTGACGGCCGCGGCGGTGCGCCTGGACGTGGAGAACGATGGGGCGGGAACCTCGATCGGCACTCCGGGCTCAGGTGTCGGCGGTCTGACACTGCGCCTCGCGGAGCACGGCGGAACCTTCACGGCGGGCGCGGACGACGGGTGGTGGCTGGTCCGGGCGGAGGTCCCCGTGCCGTCCGTCGTGGCTCACCCGGAAAACGCGGTCCTGGAACAGATCGCCTGACCGGCCGGCGTCACACCCACCCCGCCTCTCGCGCGATCCGCACCGCGTCCGTGCGGTTCCGCGCGTTCAGCTTCGTCACGACCGCCGTCAGCACGTTGCGGACCGTCCCCGTCGACAGGTACAGCTTCGCGGCGATCTCCGGGGGTTCGGCTCCGGCGGCCAACTCGCGCAGCACGTCGTTCTCCCGCGGCGTCAGGGGGTTGTCGGCCAGGTCCCAGGCCGCGACCGCCAGCTTCGGGTCCAGCACCCGGCCGCCCGCGGCCACCTCGCGGATCGCGGCCGTCAGCTCCTCCGGCGGCGCCGTCTTCAGCAGGAAGCCGTCGACCTTCGCGTCGAGGGCGCGGCGGAGCAGGCCGGGGCGGCCGTTGGAGGTGAGCATCAGGGTGCGGCAGGCGGGGAGCTTCCGCTTCAGCTGTGCCGCCGCCTCCAGGCCGTCGATGGTGCCGGGCATGTCGATGTCCAGGAGGGCGACGTCCGGGGTGAAGACCAGGGCCTGGGGGACCACGTCGTCGCCGGTCGCGGTCTGGGCCACGACCTCCAGGTCCGGTTCCAGGGCCAGCAGGGCGGCCAGGGCGCCGCGCACCACGAGTTGGTCCTCGGCCAGCAGCAGTCGGATCACGTCACGACGATACCCGTGACGATGTCACGGGTCCCCGATGATCGCGTCTCTGGGGAACGGAGCCGCAGGTCGGCACGCTGATAAGCATGAACGAGGCGATCAGTCTGGAAGCCGTGAGCAAGGTCTACGGCAAGGGGCGCGGGGCCGTGGCTGCGCTGCGCGAGGTGTCGGTGGGGCTGCCCGAGGGCGGGTTCACCGCGATCATGGGCCCCTCCGGGTCCGGGAAGAGCACGTTCCTGCACTGCGCCGCCGGGCTGGACCGGCCGAGCTCGGGGCGGGTGCGGCTGGGCGGGACCGACCTGGCGGAGCTCAGCGAGACCAAGCTGACCGAGCTGCGGCGGGAGCGGGCCGGGTTCGTCTTCCAGGCGTTCAACCTGGTCTCGTCGCTGACCGTGGCGCAGAACATCACGCTGCCGCTGCGGCTGGCCGGCAAGCGGGCCGACGCCCGGCGGCTGGCCGCCATCGTCGAGCGCGTCGGGCTCACCGAGCGGACCGGCCACCGTCCCGGGCAGCTGTCCGGCGGGCAGCAGCAGCGGGTGGCCATCGCGCGGGCGCTGATCGCCGACCCCGAGGTGATCTTCGCCGACGAGCCCACCGGCGCCCTGGACACCATGACCGCGCGCGAGGTGCTGGGCCTGCTGCGCGAGACCGTCGACGCCCTCGGCCAGACCATCGTGATGGTCACGCACGACCCGGTCGCCGCCTCCTATGCGGACGCCGTCCTGTTCCTGGCCGACGGCCGCGTCGTCGACACCATGACCGGTCCCACCGCCGCCGGCGTCGCAGACCGCATGATCCGGCTGGGAGCGTGGGCGAAGTGATGCTCCCCCTGGCCTGGGCCACGCTCCGCCACCGCAAGGGCAATTTCATCGGCGCCTTCGTCGCGCTGTTCTGCGCTGCCGCGCTGGTCTGCGGCTGCGGCACGCTGCTCACCACCGGCATCCTCGGCGGCGTCGAGCCCGAACGCTTCGCCGCGGCGCCGATCGTCGTCACCGGCGACCAGAACGTGCACTCCGTCGAGGTCAAGGGCGACGGCAAGGTCAAGAACAAGGCCAAGCCGGTCGCCGACCACGTATGGGTCGACGCGGCGCTCGCCGACGAGATCAAGGCTCTGCCATCCGTGAAGGCGGTCTCCTCCGAGGTGCTGTTCGCGGCCTTCCTCCCCGGCGGTCCGACGGACGATTCCTTCGGCCACGGCTGGGAATCCGCATCGCTGTCCGGCCTCACACTGGCCGGCGGCCGGGCGCCCGCGGCTCCGGACGAGATCGTGCTGGACGCCGCCACCGCCGCGAAGACACACCTCGCCGTGGGCTCCTCGGCACCGCTGCGCACCGCTGTGGGCACGACCACCGTGCACGTCGTCGGCGTCACCGTTCAGGGCTTCCCGAGCCAGGCGGCGATCTACTTCAGCACCGCGCGGGCCCGGCAGCTCGCCGGTCACGACGGCCTCGTCTCCGCGATCGGCGTCTTCCCCGCGGCGGACGCCGCGGCCACCGCCAAGGACGTCCAGGCCCTGCTGGCCACGACGACGGCCGGCACGGTCCCGGCGCCCGTCGTCCACACCGGCGACTCCCGCGGCGCGGCCGAGTTCCCGGACTCCGCCAACGCCAAGGTCCGCCTGATCAGCATGGGCGCGGTGCTCGCCGGCACCTCGCTGATCGTCGCGATCCTGGTCGTGGTCGGCACGTTCGCGCTGTCGATCCAGCAGCGCCAGCGCGAGATCGCGGTGCTGCGGGCGGTGGCGGCGACCGGCCGGCAGGTCCGCAAGATGATCGGGGGCGAGGCGCTCACCGTGGGCCTGGTCGCCGGGGCCACCGGCGCGGTCGCCGGGCTCCCGCTCGGCTCCCGGCTGCACGGCGAGTTCGTGTCCTTGCACGTCATCCCGTCCAACGTCCCGGTCGTCATCTCGGTGTTCCCGGCCTTCGCCGCGCTGCTCGCCACGGTGCCGGCCGGGTGGGCGGCGGCGCGGATCTCGGCCCGCCGGGTGTCCCGGATCCGGCCGGTGGAGGCGCTCGGCGAGGCCGAGCTGAAGCCGCCGCGCGTGTCGGTCGTCAGGGTCCTGTTCGGGGTGCTGGCGACGGTCGGCGCGGTCGTGCTGACGGCGGTCCTGACGGCGCTGCACACCGACGCGGCGTCGACACCGGTGGCGTTCAACGCCGTCCTGCTGTGGTGCACGGCGCTGGCGCTGCTCGGGCCGCTGGTGGCGCGGCTCGCGACGGCCGTGCTGACCGTGCCGCTGCGGATCTCGCGGGTCGGCGGCTATCTGGCCGCGCACAACCTGCGGGCCGCCGCGCACCGGCTGGCGTCGGTCATCACGCCGCTGACGCTGCTGACCGGGATGGCCTGCATGATCCTGTTCTCGCAGACCACGGTGGCGCACGCCGGGGCGGAGCAACGGTCGGCGGGCGATGTCGCCGACTACGTGGTCGGACCGCGGGTGCCCGCGGACGCCGCCGAGGCCGTGAAGGCGGTTCCGGGCGTGACGACGGTGACGCAGGTCCTGCACACCACCGTCCGGACCGGCCTGATCAAGCGAAGCGTGCTCGGCGTGACGCCGCAGGGGCTGGCCGGCACGCTGGACCTCGGCGTCACGTCCGGCGCCGTCGCGGCGCTGACCGGACCGGGCACGGCGGCGGCCGCCTACGGCCAGGGCTACCACGTCGGCTCCCAGATCGCGATGACGCTCGCCGACGGCACCGCCGCGCACGTCACCGTCGTCGCCGTCTACACGCGGCAGCTCGGTTTCGGGGACCTGGTGGTGGCGCACGACCTGGTGGCGCCGCACGTGGACGTCCCGCTCGACGACGAGCTGCTGGTGAAGGCCCCGGGCGTGGCCCGGCCGGCGCTGGCCGCCGCGCTCGCGGCGGACCCGGGCGTGGGGATCAGGGACCGGGTGAGCGCGCAGTCCTCGAACGACGACGCGGGCGCCAAGATCGGCTACGTCTCGCTCGGCCTGATCATCGCGTTCACCGCGATCGCCGTGATCAACACGCTGGCGATGAGCATCAGCGACCGAGGGCGGGAGTTCGCGGCGCTGCGGCTCACCGGGGCGACCCGGCGGCAGGTGCAGCGGATGCTCGGGTGGGAGACGGCGACCGCGGTGCTGGTCGCCACGGTGCTCGGCCTCGCTGTGGCCGGCGCGGTGCTGACCACGTACGCCAGCGGCATCACGCGGGCCAGTGCCGGGGTGTCGGCGCCACTCGGGACGCTGGCGGCGGTGGTCGGGGCCGGGGCGGTGCTGGCCGGGGTGGCGACGTGGCTGCCGGCGCGGGCCACGCTGCTGGCTCTGAAGAAGGAGAGCTGAGAGATCTCAGCCGGCCCCGCCGCCGGTCGAGCCCGAAGAGGCCCGACCGGCGGCGGGGTCGTGAACACCACGACCGCAACCCACAGCCCCACCCTCAGCGCAACGCATCACGCAGCTTCCGCAGTGTGGCGGCGCCGTCGGCGTGCCCGGCGGCCTCGGCCTCGGCGATCGCCTCGTCCAGGCGGGCCTTGGCGGCGGCGGGGCGGTTCAGCGCCCGGAACTCGATGATCGCGGCGAAGCGGATCGCCTCGTAGCGCGGCGGGATCTCCGAGAAGCCGGGCCGGTCGTAGAGGGCGACCGACCGCTCCAGTTCCACGATCGCGTCCTCGGGGCGGCCGGCCGTGTTCAGGACCCAGCCGCGGGTGTAGCAGACCTGGGCTTCGTCCACATCGACGCTGACGAACTGCACGCGCGCGACCTCCGGATTGCCGGTCCGCAAGCGGTCGGCCTGTTCCAGGTAGCCGAGCGCCTCCTCCAGGCCCTCGGCGCCGTGGGTGTTCATGGCCTCGCCCGCCATGTCCCGCAAGGCCTCGGTCAGATCCGGGATCCGCGGGGCCGTCTCGTTGGCGGCGAGCGCCCGGGCCAGCGCGGCCCGGGCGCCGTCCCAGTTCCGCGCCAGCGCCAGGGCGCCGGCCGCCTCCGCCGCCGCGGCGGTCAGGCGGCTCGGGTCCGGCCAGCCGTCGACGGCGTCGGCGACGTGGAGGAACTCCACCGCGGCAGCGCGCGGTTCGTCCAGCGCCAGCAGTCCACGCGCCAGGTCGGCGCGGATCTGGACGGTGAGCATGGCGGCGCGGGTCGGGTGCTTGCGGGGTCCGGGAGAGGCGTCTTGCGACTCCGTCTCCGCGTCGGCCTCCGTCTCCGCTTCCGCGGTCGCACCGGCCTCCGCCGTCGCACCGGCTTCCTCAGAGTCCTGATCCTCACCCGCGATCGGCGTGTCGACCAGCGTCTCCAGCACCGCCACGGCGTCGGCCACCTGCCCCTGCAACGACAACGCGTTGCTCATCCGCCACCGCGTCTCCACGGCGCCGAACGTGTCGCCCTCGCGGTCCAGCCGCACGGCCGCCTCCGCGAACGTGCGTACCGCCGTCGCCAGTTCGCCGCCCTGCAAGGCCGACTCGCCGAGCAAGCGGTACAGATGCGTCAGCTCCTCGGGGTCGACCGCCGGGTGGGCCTCGGAGATGCCGGTCTGCAGCGTCTGCACGGCCTCGCCGTAGCGTTCCTGTCCGGCCAGGGCCAGGCCGAGGAGCATCCGGGCGCGGTGCATCCGCCACGGCCACTCCAGCGACCGGAAGATCTCGATCGCGCGCCGCGCGGCGGCCTCGGCGGCCACCGGGTCGTCGTGGGTGGCGTCGTACTCGGCGAGCGACTCCAGCACCAGGGCGACGCGTTGCGGGATCGCGAACGCCTCCGCCTCCGCGATGAGGGTCCCGGTCTCCTGTTTGAACATCTCAGCCCAGTGCGCGCGGTCGGCCGGATCCTCGGCGCGCAGCGCGGGATTGCGAGCGGTGAAGACCCGGCTCTGGCGCACCACCAGCTTCTGGATCCGGGCGTCCTGCAGGGCTTCGGCGTCCGCGAAGCCGCCCGCCGCCAGCACCGCGTCGATCCGCTCCAGCAGGGCGTCCAGCGCGGGCCACGCCTCGGCCGCCGCCGACGCCGCGTCCGCCTCCTCGCCGCGGATGGCCCGGCTCCACAGGATCCGCGCCTCGGAGGCGATCACCCGATCCGGCCGCCCGGCCCGCTCGTAGTGCTCCGCCGCCTCGGCGAAACACCGCCCGACCTCGTCCCACTCCCGCTTCCCGTGGGCGCGGCTGGCCCGCTCGGTCGCGATCTCGCCGCGCAGCACGTCGTCCAGCTTGTCCGCGTCCGGACCGGCCGCCCGCTCCAGCAGCACGTCCCACAGCTCCTTGGAGGACGGATGCGTGTGCCGGTCCAGCCGTAGCACCTCGGCGACCAGTTCGGCGAAGTCGTCCGGCACCACGGTCGCAGGGGCCTGCGAGGCGGCGGCCGCCGGACCGCCCGCGTGCGGCACGGCCGGCGCCGTCTCGGCGCCCTCCAACACCGCCGACCGCACGCCGAGGTTCAGCTCCGGCACCAGCGGCCGCTGGGCCAGCCGCGCCGCCCGCCGCCCCGACACCGCCGCGTTGCCGTTGCGCGCGTCGAACCGGGCGGCCAGCGCCTCGGCGTCGGCCGCGACCGACGCGGTCAGCTCCTCGACGGTCCACTCCCGCCCCAGCGGGCCGCCGCACGGCGTGGCGCCGTACCCGGCCCCGGCCAGCCGCCGCAGCAGCACCTCGACACCGGTCAGGAAGTCCAGCCGGTTCAGCGGCGACGCCGTGAACCCGAACAGCGTCCGGTTCTGCGCCAGCAGCTCCAGCCCGCGCGCCTCGTTCCCGGTCAGCGCGCAGAACTCCAGGTGCCGGCCCACCTCCGCCAGCTCCGACTCCTTGCCGCGCACCGCCCGGTACGACGCCAGGTGCGCCCCGCGCGCGTCGTCGAGTCTGCCGAGCCGCACCAGCGGCAGCAGCGCCCGCGCCTGGCTGGACTGCGGCTCCTCGTCGCAGGTGCTGCGGCCGTCCAGCGTCGGCTCCAGCTCGGCCAGCCCGCGCTCGTCCTGGCCCCGGTCGAAGAAGTACCCGGCCCGGGCCCGGGCTTCGCAGGCCTCGCAGTCGCTCATCCGCACCCGGCCGCGCGTCGCCCACAGCTCGTAGGCCAGCTCCTCACCCTCGCCCACGTGGTCGGCGAGCGCGTACAGCTGCCCGTACACCGGCTGCAGCCCGTGCCCGGCGGCCTGGTAGCGCTTGCGCATCTCGGCGATCCAGCCGCGGATCGCGTCCAGCGGCACCTCCGGCGTGCCCAGCAGCCCGGAGCCGACCCACTTGAAATACCAGAAGACCCGGTGCGCCTCCCAGTCGTCGAACGCCTTCGGGTTCCGGTCCCACAGCCGCAGCAGCCGGGCGAACGCCACCGGGTACTTCACGCTCTCGCCGCTGCCGTGGTAGGCGCTCATCAGCTCCACCAGGGCGGTGACGGTCACCTCGTCGTCGCCGAAGGACTCGGCGGCGTCCGCGATCTCCTCGGCGATCGCCGCCTTGGCCCGGCCCGCGGCCCGGTCGCGGTTCTCCCGCAGCGCGCCGAAGAACTCCTCCCGGGTGCTGAACCCGCTCACACGTCCCCCCGTATGTCGGTGTCCGGATCCCCGGCCCGGTCCGTCGTCCCCGCCGCGGCGTGCGCCGCGAACTCCAGCAGCCCGATGAACGACCGGTTCAGCAGCGCGTGGTCGGCCGGCCGCAGCGGCCGCCGGGACAGCAGCAGCGCCTGCCCGTACAGCGCCTCGATCGCGGTCTCGGACAGCGCGGCGTCCCCGATGTCCGCGATCCTGCGGATCAGGGGATTGAGATGGTTCACGATCAGCTGGGCGCGCGGCGCCGAGGAGCCCAGCGAGCCCAGGATCCCGGCCCACAGCTCGTCGGCGTCCGCCGACAGCTCGGCCCGCCGCCGCTCGTGCCGGGCCTCGCGGTTGTCCACCAGCATGGCCGGCACGCCGACCGGCTGGAACGCGCGCAGCGCCACGTCGGTGTCGAACTTGTCGCACACCGCCCGGGCCCGGGCCAGGAACGCCGCCGCGGCCAGCTCGGCCGCCGGGTCCACGGTGTCCAGGTGCGCGCTGACCGTCTCCGGGTCCAGGTCCGCGACCGTGACCCCGGGCCGGATCTCCGGCAGCCGCAGCACCAGCTCGCGGTCGTAGACGTAGCCGCCGTTGACCACGCCCAGCCCGGCCGAGGCGGCGATCGGCGCCACCTGCCGGAACTCCTCGACGCTCTGCGTCACCAGCACCACCGGGTGCGCGCGGGCGAACTCGTCCAGGCTGACGTTGCCGTCCGTGGTCTCGAAGGGCAGCCACGGCAGCAGCAGCGCCAGCAGCCGGTCGTCGTACCGCGCCAGCGCCTTCACCGCCAGGTGGTGCACGTCCAGGAAGCGCCGCAGCAGTCCCAGGTCCGAGGCGGCCAGGCCGACCAGCCACTCCCGGATCCGCTCGCCGATCGCGTCGCGCACCGCGGCCAGCGTCTCGTCCTCGTACAGCGCCTCGCGCGAGGCGGTCGGCCGCAGGCCGGTGGTGTCGACGACGCAGGACACGAAGAAGGCCCAGTCCGGCACCAGCTCCTGCGCCTGGTCCGAGAGCAGCATGCCCTTCAGGTGCACGCGGTGCCCGGCGTGCTTGGTCGGGTGCACCGGCGTGGGCAGCACGAACGCCACGCCCTTCAGGCCGACCAGCGGGATGTCCAGGTCGATGGTGTCCAGCGGCGTGAAGTCGAACAGCGCCTTCGCGTACCCGGCCAGCGCCTGGCGCCGGGCCAGCGGCGAACCGTGCGGCCGGTCCCAGACCGGCGGGGTGTCGTTGACCTTCGCGGCGTCGCCGAACTTGTCGACGACCTCGACGTCGTAGCGCAGGAGCGAGCCGAAGTGCCGGGCCAGCCGCAGCACCCGGCCCGGCTCCAGCCACTCGCTGCCGTCGGCGCGCGGCACCAGGGTGACGGTGGTGCCGGGCTCGGCCACCGAGCCGGGCGGCAGGGTCTTGATCCGGTACGTGCCGTCGCTGCGCCCGCGCCACTCGACGGCCGGCGCGGACGCGTCCCGGGCGCTGCGCGAGACCACGGTGATCTCGTCGGCGACCACGAAGCACGCCAGCAGTCCGATGCCGAACTGGCCGATGAAGTCCTGGCGGGCCGCCGACAGGTCCAGGCCGCCGTCCTCGGCGCGCTTGGACGACCGCCCGATGGTGGCCAGGAACGTGTGCACGTCGGACTCGGTCAGACCGACGCCGGAGTCCTCGACCTGGATGCCGCCGTCGACGCCGGTCCGGATGGTGATGCGCGCCGGGGCGGAGGCGTCGAGCAGGCGGCGCGCGGTGATGGCGTCGACCGCGTTCTGCATCAGCTCCCGCAGATAGACTTTGGGGGAGGAGTAGAGGTGGTGGGAGAGCAGGTCGACCAGTCCGCGCAGGTCGACTTGGAAGGTGTGGCCGGGTTCGGTGCTCACTGTCGGGATCCTCTACTTCTTCCGCTTCTTGACGCAGTCCTGCCGGGCCACCGCGAACGCCTTCCCCGGGTCGCCCCGGTACTGCCACGGGGACCTGGTGGCGTGGTCCCCGATCCGCTCGAAAAGCCGTGCCGCCGTGTCCTTGTCGCCGCCCAGCCAGAACGCCATCGCGAAGGCGTTGAGGGCGTTGTACGGCGTGGACGTCGGCGCGAACGCGGGGTGGAAGACGGAGGCGTCCGCGGCCGCTCGGAGTTCCTCGAGCACGGAGCCGCTCCGGATGTACGCGTCGTCAAGCCCCTGCTCCAGATCCAGCCAGTGCTCCAGGTGCGCCTCCGCGACCAGGGCGCCGAGCCCGCTCCCGGGCGGCGCGCCGGCCAGCGCCTCGCGGGCGAAGGCGTGCATCTCCTCGTGCGAGCCGCCCCACTTGGCGCACAGCTGCTGCAACATCTGGCCGTGCAGCCCGAGGTGGCCGGGGGCGCGGCGGACGCCGGCGTCGAAACGGCGGCGGGTGACGTCGGCACCGTGCTCGAGTCCGCGGCTGACGATGCACAGCGTGTACCAGGGCGCGGCGTTCTCGGGGTCGAGTTCGGCGGCGGTGTAGAGGATGTCCTCGGCGGCGCGGAGCCGGTCGTGGAAGACGCGGAACTGCTCCTCCGACACCTTCGAAGCCCGGTACTCGGAACGGGCCTCCCAGGCCCAGGCGGTGTGCCGGGCGCCGGCCACGGTGAGCGCCAGCGGGTCCTGCGGCAACTGCTCGGGCAGCTTCAGCAGGAAGTCGCCGGCGAGGTCGTCGACGCCGGCGACGAGGAAAGTCAGGCGGTCGTAGTCGCCGCGTTCGCGCACCGGCCGGAGGATCGCCTCCATGCCCGGCCAGTCGGCGCTCTGCGCGGCCTGCCGTAGGGCGGCCGCTTCGGGATCGCCGTGGGTGCGGTCGATCGGTACCGGCTTCACGGCGGCCGGCCCCGTGCCGGCCCGTCCGGCGCCACCTCCCCGTTGTCCCGTGCGGCTCTTCGAGAACGCGCGGGTGGCCGACGCTACGGCGATGACGGCGACCGCCACCGTCGGGAAACTCGACGACAAAGTGGATCCCCTCCGTTGGACCGGTCCGGCGCGATTCACGGCCCGGCAGGGGCTACGGTAGCCGACAGGGGCGCCGCTGCGGTAACCGGTTCGGTGCTTCGCCGCAGGTCAGGAATCCATGCCCTGGTCGTGGGAGGGGGCCGTCGTGAGCACTGAGGCACAGCGGGGATCGGCGGTGTCCGCGACCCTGTCGACGGTGTGGCGGGAGCGGTTCGGGGACCGCGCGCCGGTCGCGCACGAACTCCCGGCCCGGTTCCCGGAGCGCTGGGTGCGCTTCCACAGCCTGCCGGGCTCGAAGCGGTACGCCACCGACGCCTTCGAGCGGGCGACGGTCCTGCACCGGCACTATCTGGTGCTCACCGAGCTGTTCGCCGGCCGCGAGGTGTTCATCCTGACCTCGACCTTCTCCGGTGCCCCGCACCCGCCGCCGCGGACCCGGTTCGACGTCCGGATCAACCCGGGTGCCGTGCGCTGGCGGTCGTTCCTGTCCTCCGAGGGCACGGATCCTGAGTTCATCGCCTTCACGCACGTGTACGCCGCGTACACGCCGTGGCGGGACGGCAGTCTGGATCGGCTGCTGAGCGCGGCCGCGCAGTGGCGGACGGCCAACGTCATGATCGCCGACGGCGGACTGGAGCGGCTGTACCACCCGTACGACGGCGGCGCCGACGTTCTGCTCGCGGATTCCGTGGAGCGGAATGTGCTGCGGGACCGGCACGCGGACTGGCTTTCCGTTCACCCCTCGGGCATGTGAAAAGCCTGCCCCGGAAGTATGGCGGACGAGCCGTTAATCCGTAGGCTGACATTCGTGGCCGAACATACTTTCCGTCGTCGTACCATCCTCGCCGCGACCGCTGCCACCGCAGCCGGCGCCTCGTTCTCGGCGCTGGGCGCCACCGCCGCGCACGCCGACTCTTCGACAACCATCGACCCCGGCACGTCCTGGGGCACCTGGGAAGGCTGGGGGACCTCCCTGGCCTGGTGGGGCAAGGCGTTCGGAAACCGGGACGACCTGGCCGACATCTTCTTCTCCCTCAAGGACGCCCCGTACAACGGCGGCACGTTGCCGGGCCTCGGCCTGAACATCGTCCGCTACAACGCCGGCGCCTGCAGCTGGAACTCCATCGGCGGCGCCACCATGGTCCAGGGCAAAGCCGTGGCGGCTACCCGGCAGATCGAGGGTTACTGGCTGGACTGGTATTCCAGCGACCCGGCTTCCGCCAGCTGGAACTGGTATGCCGACGCGCCTCAGCGGAACATGCTGTGGAAAGCCCGGGACCGCGGGGCGAACATATTCGAGCTCTTCTCCGACTCGCCGATGTGGTGGATGTGCTACAACCACAACCCCTCGGGCTCGGCGGACGGGACCTCCGACAACCTCCAGTCGTGGAACTACCAGCAGCACGCCGTGTATCTCGCGACGATCGCGAAGTTCGCGCAGGACAACTGGGGTTTCCAGTTCCACTCGGTCGAGCCGTTCAACGAGCCGTCGGGGTACTGGTGGAAAGCCGACGAGAGCGCGCAGGAGGGCTGCCACTTCGACGTCTCGACGCAGCAGACCGTCATCGGCCATCTGCGCGGCGAGCTGAACGCCCGCGGCCTCGGCGCCCTGGTGACCGCGTCCGACGAGTGCCACTACGACGACGCCACGGCGACGTGGAACGCCTTCAGCGCGGGCACCAAGGCCGACGTCGGGAAGATCAATACTCACGGCTATTCGTACGGCGGCGGCCGGCGCGACCTGCTCTACTGGGCCGCGAGGAACTCCGGCAAGACGCTGTGGAACTCCGAATACGGCGAAAACGATCCCTCGGGCATGTCCCTGGCGAGCAACCTGAACCTCGACTTCACCTGGCTGCACCCCACGGCCTGGTGCTACTGGCAGGTGGTCGACGGCGGCAACTGGGGGCTGATCGACTGCGACGAGGCGGCCGGGGTCACCGGCGCGGTGAACCCGAAGTACTACGTGCTGGCGCAGTACACCCGGCACATTCGCCCGGGGATGCGCATCATCGGCAGCGGCGACGGCAACACCGTCGCCGCTTACGACGTGGCCAACCACAAGCTGGTCATCGTCTGCACCAACTACGGCACCGGCCAGTGGATCAACTTCGACCTGTCGAAGTTCGGCACGGTGACCGGATCCGGCGGGGACGGCCTGGTCGGGCGCTGGGCGACGCAGACCGGCGGCGGTGACGCGCACACGTACTGGGCCGACACCTACCTGCACGGCAAGCGGTTCTGGTCGTGGTTCTCGCCGAACACGGTGCAGTCGTTCGAGGTGGAGGGCGTCTACCTGTAGCGCCGCGCTTGTCAGTCCTCGTAGTACGGGGGCTCGTCTTCGTACGGGGGTTCCTCGTCGAACAGCGGCTCTTCAGGAAGCGGGAGCTCTTCGGGGACGGATGGCTTGGCCGCCGCCTGGGGTGCTCCCGCCTGGGATGCTTCCGCCTGGGGAGCTCCCGCGTGGGGCGTTCCTGTTGGGGGTTCTCCCGCCAACGTGTCCAGGATCCCCTGTCCGTACTTGGCCAGCTTGTTCTCGCCGACGCCGCTGATCGTCCCCAGCTGGGCCAGCGTCGTCGGCACCATCGAGGCGATCGTCCGCAGCGTCGCGTCGTGGAACACGACGTAGGCCGGAACGCCCTGCTCCTTGGCCGTCGCCCCCCGCCAGGCGCGCAGCTTCTCGAACAGCGGCTTGGCCTCGTCGGGCAGTTCCGCGACCGCGGCCGCGGCCGCCTGCTGACGGGCCTTGGCCGCGCGGGCCGGCTTCTCCGGCTCGCGGCGCAGCATCACCTTGCGGTCGCCCCGCAACACCGCGCCGCTGTCCGGCGTGAGCGCCAGCGTGCTGTAGTCGCCTTCGACCATCAGCAGGCCCTGCGCGAGCAACTGCCGGACCACGCCGCGCCACTCGCCGTCGGTGAGGTCGGTGCCGATGCCGAAGACGCTCAGCTCGTCGTGCCGGAACTGGGTGACCTTCGGCGTCTTCTTGCCGAGCAGGATGTCGATGGACTGCATGGCGCCGAAGCGCTGGCGGCGCTCGGACTTCAGGCGGTAGACGGTGGACAGCAGCTTCTGCGCGGGCACGGTGCCGTCCCAGGACTGCGGCGGGTTGAGGCACGTGTCGCAGTTGCCGCAGGGCTCGCCCTTCTGACCGAAGTAGGCCAGAAGCTGAACGCGGCGGCATTCGACCGTCTCGCAGAGCGCGAGCATCGCGTCCAGGTGCGCGGTGAGCTGGCGGCGGTAGGAGTCGTCGCCTTCGGAAGCGGCGATCATCTTGCGTTGCTGGACCACGTCCTGCAGACCGTACGCGAGCCACGCGGTCGACGGCAGCCCGTCCCGGCCGGCGCGCCCGGTCTCCTGGTAGTAGCCCTCGACGGACTTGGGCAGGTCCAGGTGCGCGACGAAGCGCACGTCCGGCTTGTCGATCCCCATGCCGAAGGCGATGGTGGCCACCATCACCAGACCGTCCTCGCGCAGGAACCGGGCCTGCGCCGCGGCTCGCGTCCCGGCGTCCAGACCCGCGTGGTACGGCAGGGCGCGGATCCCGTTGTCCACCAGGAACTGCGCGGTCTTCTCGGTGGAGGCCCGCGACAGGCAGTAGACGATCCCGGCGTCCCCGGCGTGCTCGGTCCGCAGCAGCTCCAGCAACTGCCGGTTGGGTTCGGCCTTCGGCACGATCCGGTACTGGATGTTCGGCCGGTCGAAACTGGCCACGAAGTGCTTGGCCCGCCCCAGGTTCAGCCGCTCCGCGATCTCCCGGTGCGTGGCCTCGGTGGCGGTCGCCGTCAGCGCGATCCGCGGAACGTCCGGCCAGCGTTCGTGCAGCATCGAGAGCGCGAGGTAGTCGGGCCGGAAGTCGTGGCCCCACTGCGCCACACAGTGCGCCTCGTCGATGGCGAACAGCGAGATCTTGCCGCGGTCCAGCAGTTGCAGCGTCGACTCCGAGCGCAGCCGTTCGGGCGCCAGGTACAGCAGGTCCAGCTCCCCGGACAGGAACATGGTCTCCACGAACCGGCGCTCGTCGGCATTCTGGGTCGAGTTCAGGAAGCCGGCCCGCACGCCCACCGCGTTCAGCGCGTCGACCTGGTCCTGCATCAGCGCGATCAGGGGCGACACCACCACCCCGGTGCCCGGTCGCACGAGCGCGGGGATCTGGTAGCAGAGCGACTTCCCGCCACCGGTGGCCATCAGCACCAGCGCGTCGCCGCCCCCGACCACGTGGTCGACGATCTCCCGCTGCGCGCCCCGGAACGAGGAGTAACCGAAGACCCGGCGCAGGACCTCGCCGGCTTCGCCTGGTTCAGCGGCTTCGAGCGCGGAATGGGACGGTTCGGGGGATGCCATGCGACGAGTCTACGGAGGTGGACCGGTGGCGCGGTGGGATCCCGGGGATCGGGCCCGCCGCGCCACCGGACAGCCACCCTCGGCTACTCGGCCTCGCGCGGTCCCTGCACCATCGGCCGCACGACCACCAGCGTGATCACCAGGCACACCGCGTAGAGGCCGATCGCCACCTCGAACCCCGCGACATAGCCCCGCGTCAGCGCGCCACCCGGATCCGCACCGTTCGCCGCGTGCCCACTTCGCCACACCGCGACGCCGGCCAACGCGGCGACGCCCAGCGCGGCCCCGACCTGCCCACCCGCGGTCAGTAGCGCGGAGCCGATTCCGGCCTCGGAGCTGTCGATACCCCGCACGCCGATCGCGGTGCCGGCCACCGCCGTGACACCGATGCCGACGCCGGTGAGGGCCGAGGCCGGCATCAGGACGGCCAGGAAGGCGGAGTGCGGTGTCAGAGTGCAGAACCATCCCGTCCCCGCGGCGGACAGCAACAGCCCGAGCGAGAGCGCCACGCGTTCCGAAGCCCGCTTGAGCAGTTGCGGTCCGACCGCTCCGGTGGCGAGCCCGGCGCCGACGGCGAACGGCAGGAACATCAGCCCGGTCCGCAGAGGCGAGTATCCGCGGACCTGCTGGAGGTACAGGGTCACGAAGTAGAACGTGGCGAACGTCCCCGCCGCGGTGAGAACGGTGACGGCGTTCGCGGCGGCCCGTCCGGGTTCGTTCAGCACACCACGGGGAATCATCGGCGCCGGACTGGACCGCTGCGCGTAGACGAACTCGACCAGCAGCGCCGCGGCGACGGCCAGGCAGGCGAGCACGACCGCGTCGGACCAGCCGTCTTCGGCCACCCGGTTGACCGCGAGGATCAGCGCTCCGACTCCGAACGTCGCGAAGACCGCGCCGCGCAGGTCGATGGAGGTCCGTTCGGTCTCGCCCTCGCTGAGCGCGGTGATCCCCGGCAGGATCACGACCACCAGCGGAACGTTCACCCACAGCACCCAGCGCCAGCTCGCGTACGTGGTGAGCACACCGCCTGCCAGCAGGCCCGTGACCGAGGCCATCCCGGTCGCCGCGCCGTACAGCCCGAGCGCCCGCGTCCGCCGCTCGCCCTCGGGGAACGTGCTGACGAGCAGCGACAACGCACCGGGGGTGGCGACGGCGGCGCCGATGCCTTGCAGGCCGCGCGACACGACCAGCGCGGTCCCGGTCGGCGCCAGACCACCGAGAAGCGACGCCGTTCCGAACAGGACCAGTCCCGCACGGAAGACGCGCTTGCGCCCGAACAGATCGCCGACCCGTCCCGCGACGAGCATCAGCCCGCCGAACGTCAGCGCATAGGCGTTGAGCACCCAGTTCAGGTCCGACGCGGCCATGTGCAACGACCGCCCGACGCTCGGCAGGGCGACGATCATGATGGTGCCGTCCAGGACCACCATGAACCGTGCGAGCGCGATGACGAACGTCGCGACGCCGAGACCGGACGGCGCGGGCAGACCGGGGGACGCGGACGTCTCGAGCGTGGGCTCGAAGCTGGCCTCGTCGTAGGCCGACATGTCAGGCCCCTCTCTCAGCCCGCGTTCCCGGACCGCGAACCGCTCCCGTCCGTGGGCCACATCTCCGTCCGCCGGTACGCGTCCCGCGACTGGTCCCGGTACGCGATCCGGAACGGCTCGGGCATGCGGTCCAGAATCTCCGCCTCGTCGGCCCGGGCCCGCCGGCAGCTGCGCCGCCTGGAAACGCTGGTCGAGGGCCTCCAGGACGATCTGCTCACACCGCTCACCGCGCCGGAACGCGAACAGCTCGTCAGGCTTCTGATTCGCTTGCTCGACCACCATGGCAGCGGTCCCGGCGGGCCGGCGCACGCCTGACGCGGCCATCACCCGAACGAGCGATACCAGGCATCCGGCGGCATAACTAAGGTTGTCAGGATCCTGTCAACCCGCCCACGATGGTGAGGCGGACTTCTGGGGGTACCGGGATGACCGACGCCGTCGGACGGATCGTGGCGGTCGCGGCGTCGGGAGCGGTCGCCGCCGCGGTGGTCGTGCTGCCCAGCGGGTGCTCATCAGGGGCCGGATGCCGCGCGGCCTCGGTCCACGTCGTGCCGCCACACGTGACGGACACCAAGGCGGCCTTCGATGTCAGCGCCACGCTGACGGCCTCCGGCCATCCCGTCTCCGGGGCGAACCTCGCCTTCTGGGGCTGGGGCCGCCCGCCCGGCCAGACCTCGT
Organism: Catenulispora subtropica; assembly: GCF_039531675.1. Lineage (NCBI taxonomy): Bacteria > Bacillati > Actinomycetota > Actinomycetes > Catenulisporales > Catenulisporaceae > Catenulispora > Catenulispora subtropica. The sequence continues at coordinate 2,295 of NZ_BAAAQM010000014.1, read as the reverse complement.
CGGTGGGGACGCCGTTGGGGAGCGCGGTCACCAACGCTGTGGGCACGGCGACACTGCACGTACCGGCGCAGGGCGCCGCCGACGTGAACGCTCTCGGCCGGCTGAGCGGGACGGAGTTCGTGCGGGTGAGCGTCGACTTCGGCGTCACCAGGCTCGGCGGGCAGGCGTACTGCGCGGCGAAGGGCGAAGCGCAGGTGGCCTGCGGGACGGGGGAGTGCACGGTTTCGCGGTAGGCGGGGTGGTCGCGGATCCGTATCCCGGCGCGATGCAACCTCGGGGCCTTCGGCGCGCTCAGACTTTCACGTGACGCACGCGTTCGACGAGTTCTCAGAGTTCGCCCAGGCCCGGCAGGGCCACCTCCGGCGCTTGGCGTTCCTGCTGTGCGGAGACTGGCACCACGCCCAGGACCTGACGCAGACCGCGCTGCTCAACCTGTGCCGCCACTGGAACAAGGCACGGCGCGCCGAGTCGCTGGACGCGTATGCGCACAAGGTGCTCGTCCACGCGTATCTGCAGCACCGCAAGAAGTACCAGCGGGATGCCGAGCGGGCCCTCGACTTCACTCGACAGGTCGAGGGCGCGAACGGCTCCTCGGCGGCGCCGTCGGCGCAACCCGAACTCCGGCTGACGCTGCTGACCGCCCTCGCCCAGCTCGCGCCGCGCGGCCGTGCGGTGCTGGTGCTGCGGTTCTGGGAGGACCTGAGCGTGGAGGCCACGGCCGCCGTACTCGGCTGTTCCACGGGCAACGTCAAGAGCCAGTCGTCGCGAGCCCTGGCCAGGCTCCGCGAGATCCTCGGCGACTCGCTCCTCGACGGCTTCGCGGAGCCCTCTGAAGACAGACCACTGATCCGGCCGGCACGACCGGCCGCCTGAGACGGATGGTGAACCCGATGACCGATGACCCGACCACCCCGGCGCAGATCCGAGGGGTCTTCTCCGCGACGCTGACCGACGAGCCCGGCCTGCTGGACATGGTTCCCGACGCCGTGGCCGGGGCCCGGGCCCGCAGGCGGCGGGAGCGGGTGACGTACGTTGCCGCACCGCTGGCGATCGTCGGGCTGGCGGCGGGGGCTTACGCGGCCGTCCCCGCGCCGAGCCGGGGTGAGCAGAGCAGTGCCGCCTCGCCGACGGCCACGAGGACGCCGGGCGCGCACACGACGCCCGCGGCGGTGAACACGCCGGAGGCCAAGTCGGCGGTGGCGCCCATTCCAGCGCTCGCGGACCCGTTCGCCCATCCGGGGACGCCCGAGGAGAACTGCCAGGGCAACTTCAGCGGGCCCCCGACGGGCCAGGCCCACCCCACGGTCGCCGAGCAGAAGGCGCAGTGCGTCGCCAATCTCACCGCCCTGCGAGCGCTCCTCCCCGGTGACACCGTCGTCCTGGAGCACTCGTTCCAGCCGGGCGGCCCTCAGCTCGACCAGCTCATGACCGGGATGCACGACATCAATGTCCGACCGCCCGGCACCAAGCTCCCCGAACTGGCCGCCACGGTGGTCTCGATCCTCAACGACCCGAAGGACCCGAGCAACCATGTCGACCCGAACAACTTTCTGGTGAAGACGCCCACCGGGGTCATGAAGCTGTGGTTCGCGGACGGCCCCGGCGACGGCAGCGGTACCAAGTCCGGCACCGGCCAGTGCGAGAACGGCAAGAGCGGAGGCACGACCAGCAAGCCCTGCAGCGCCGTGACCCTGGCCGACGGCACCGCCGGCGACTTCGTCGCCTACCCCAACGGCGTGATCGAGATCGTCATCCCGAACGACCCCTACGGCAACGAGTTCTTCTTCCTGCTCGGCCACAGCGAACGTGACGTCCTGGGCACCACGTACACCGACGGCGGCGGCGGACAGTGGCTCGACCTCGCCACGGGCGTCGTGCACCAGGGCAACCGCGACGTCCCGAACCCCTACACCAAGGACCAGATGCTCGCGCTCACCGGTTCCCAGGGATTCCTCGCGTTCTATCAGCAGGTCGCGAAGGCGCTGTCCGGGCACTGACACGATCGCGTCGTGGCTACTGCTCGTCCTGAAGGTCGGACCGCACCCCCCCGAATCAGTCTGCTAACTCGTATGCCGTAAGGGAGGGTGCGTGTTCGCCGCCTGATGCGGTAAGTACACTGAAGGCGCCTTGAGTGGGCCGGTGCGATAAACCATCGGATACCTGTAGGTAGCTGCGTAGCTGTTTGGCCGGGGGGAAGTGCGAGCATGTCGCGTCCGACGGACTGGGACGTTCTGGATCTCGACCATGATCCGACGCCGGGGGATCCGTTCCGGATCAAGGAGTTGGGTAAGCGGC
>NZ_BAAAQM010000013.1:0-173632 GCF_039531675.1 Catenulispora subtropica | reverse complement strand
AGACGAGGTAGACCTTCGACTTCGCGCCGGACATGACGCCGATGCCGTCGATCCCGCCGCCGTAGGCCAGAGTGTTCGCCGACGCGGCGTCCGGGTGCGCCGCGGCCCAGGCCTTCGCCTTCTGGTTCTGGAAGACGTTGGGCACGGCGCCATGACGGTAGGGATGGCCGTACGTGGGGTTGTACGGGTTGGCCGTCGCACTCGAATGCGGGGCCGGCGTCGCCGCGGCGACAGCGGCGCTACCCGCTATACCGAGGGCGACGCAGCCTGCGACGGCGAGCGCCGTTCGCAGCACCCGGCGCGAACCGGGCTTGTGGGGACGGGACACGTGGTCTCTCCGATCTCGGGTGGTGCACTGGCGGTGGGTGGCGCAGTGGTGCCGAAATCAGACGCGCGATCGTTCCGGGCAGGCAGGATTGCCGCTGCTCGGAGCGGTGCGTCCAGGTGAGAAGAGCCCGATCGCGGGCTGGATCAGAACTCTGTCTTGCCAGATGGGAAATTAGAGAAGATCTCCGCCGACGTCAATGCCGCGAATCCGTAAATTCTATGTAAAGCCTTTCGGAACAGTCCCGATGCCGTCGGCACGGTCCGGATCACCCGGACCGGATCACCCAGACCGTCTCCACAGGCCGATGTGTTTTCATCAGCATATTGCGAAACCTCGCACATGCCGCCAGCGTGATGAGCAGGAGATCGTTACCCGAGGGCGACCGCCGTCCACGACACCGGCGGCAGGATGATCGTGAGCACGCCGTCGGAGAGCGCCGCGCTCGGGTTCGCACGCGGGATCACCCGGCGCTGGTCGGCGAGGGTGTTCTTCGCGTACACGTCGGAGTCGGCGAGCGTGACGGCCTCCATGACGCGTGAGGCTCCGAAGCCTCGAACGTCGATCGTGACCTGCGCCTCCTGTGTCAGGTCGCGGTTGACGAGGAAGACCGCGGACCGGTCCTCGTCGAAGGTCGCGACCGCGTCGACGACGGAGGCCTCGCCGTGGCGGTCGGTGGAGGAGGCCGGCGCCTCGATCGTGGGCCGGATCACTTCGCCGGCGGCGAGGCGGCTGGTGATCGAGAACGGGAAGAAGGTCGTCTGCCGCCAGGCCGGGCCGCCGGGCTCGGTCATGATCGGCGCGATCACGTTGACGAGCTGTGCGAGGGATGCCGAGGTGACGCGGTCGCTGCGCTTGAGGAGGGTCATCAGCAGGTTGCCGACCACGACGGCGTCCGCCACCGAGTAGACGTCTTCGAGTTGCCGCGGGGCGTGGCGCCACTCTTCGTTGACCTCGCCGGATTCCTGGTGTTCCTTGAGGTACCAGACGTTCCACTCGTCGAAGGAGATGTCGATCTTCTTTTTCGAGCGCTTCTTGTGCCCGACGTGATCGGCCGTCGCGACGACGGTGTCGATGAAGTAGTCCATGTCCACGGCGGAGGCGAGGAAGGAGGCGAGGTCTCCGTCGTGCTCCTGGTAGTACGCGTGGCAGGAGACGTAGTCGACATGATCGTAGGCGTGTTCGAGCACCGTGCGTTCCCAGTCGCCGAACGTCGGCATGCCCGATCCGGAGGAGCCGCAGACGACGAGCTCCAGATCTTTGTCGGCCATCTTCATCGCGGCGGCGGTGCGGGCCGCGACCTTGCCGTAGTCGTCCGCGGTCATGAAGCCGGTCTGCCAGGGTCCGTCCATCTCGTTCCCGAGGCACCACATGCGCACGTTGTGCGGGGCCGGTGTGCCGTTGGCGATGCGCAGGTCCGACAGCGCCGTGCCCGACGGGTGGTTGGCGTACTCGAGGAGGTCCAGGGCCGGGAGGATGCCACGGGTCGCGACGTTGACCGCCAGCATCAGCTCGGAGCCGGTGAGTGCGAGCCACTTCGCGAATTCGTCGAGGCCGACCTGGTTCGATTCCAGGGAGTGCCAGGCGAGGTCGCGGCGCACGGGGCGCTGCTCGCGCGGGCCCACCGAGTCCTCCCAGCGGAACCCGGAGACGAAGTTGCCGCCCGGATAGCGGATCGTCGTGCTGCCGAGTTCCCGGACGAGTTCGACGACGTCCATGCGGAACCCGTCCTCGTTCGCGCTCGGGTGCTCCGGTTCGTAGATCCCGGTGTACACGCAGCGTCCGAGGTGCTCGACGAAGGATCCGAAGGTGCGGCGGCGGACCGGGGCGATGACCGCCTGCCTGTCGAGCACGATGTGGGCGCGAAGCAATGTGGTGGTCCTGTTCTGTGCTCTTCGCGGGATGACGACGGTCTCAGCCTTTCACGGCGCCGGTGAGACCGCCGACGATCCGCTTCTGGAAGATCGAGAAGAAGATGAGGGCGGGCACCATCGCGAGGGAGGTGAACGCCAGCACCTTCGCGGTGTCCTGGGAGTACTGCGAGGAGAACGCCTGGACGCCGAGTGGCAGGGTGAAGTTCGAGTCCGAGTTGAGGACGTACAGAGGCAGGACGTAGTTGTTCCAGCTGTTGATGAACGCGAGGATGCCGACGGTCACCACGCCCGGCAGCGACAACGGCATCACCATGCGGAAGAAGAATCCGAGCCGGCTCGTTCCGTCGATCGTGGCGGCTTCCTCGATCTCCTTGGGGATGGCCCGCAGGAACGGCACCAGGATGATGACGGTCGTCGGCAGGCCGAAGGCGATCTGCGGGATGATCACCCCGGCCAGGCTGTCCACGAGGCCCAGGTCCTTGATGACGATGTACAGCGGGGTGATCGCGATGACCAGCGGGAACATCAGGCCGGCCGCGAACAGGGAGTACATCGCGCCCTTGAGCCTGTAGTCGTAGCGGGCGATGACGAAGCTCACCATCAGGCCCAGGATCACGATGCCGACAGTGCTCGCGAGGGCCACGATCAGGGAGTTCGCGAACTCGCCCCAGAAGGTGTTCGACTTCAGCACGTCGGCGTAGTTGCTGAAGACCCAGGGGTGCGGCAGGCCGGCCGGGCTGGTGGTGATCTGCGCGTTGGTGCGGAACCCGCCGAGCACGATGTAGGACACCGGAGCGATGCAGACCGCGATGAACAGCAGCGCGACGAAGTAGACCGCGGGGCTCCCCCACTTGGCCGGCTTGTCACGGCTGCCGCGACCGCCTGCGGGCGTCTTCGGCTTCGCGGCGGTCGAGAACCAGTCGACGGTCCGCGCGCTCATCAGATGGCTCCTTCGGTGACGGCGCCGCGGAGGTCACGGCGCAGGACGAAGCGCTGGTAGATGAGCGCGACGATGAGGGAGATCAGGAACATCACGACGGCGACGGCGCTGCCGTAGCCGTAATTGCCCGCCGAGCGGCCCTGGGCGACCATGTAGATCGCCATGGTCGAGGTGCCCGCGGTGCCCGAGACGTACTGGCCCCAGATGATGTAGACGAGGTCGAACAGCTGGAGCGAACCGATGATCGACAGGAACGCCCAGATGCGGACCGTCGGCCCCAGGAGCGGCAGCGTGATGCGGCGCTGGATCTGCCAGTAGGAGGCACCGTCGATCTGAGCGGCCTCGAAGAGCTCCTCGGGGATGGACTGCAGGCCCGCGAGCATCAGGATCACCGCGAAGCCGATGTACTTCCACGAGATGATGACCATCAGCGTCCAGAGCGCCAGCTTGGGGTCGGCGATCCAGTCCTTCTGCAGAAAGCCCAGTCCGATGTGCTGGAGCAGGTCGTTGACCGCACCGGTGCTCTGCAGCATCAGGCCCCAGCCGGTACCGACGATCACCTCGGAGATGATGTAGGGCACGAAGATCAGGACCCGGATGAGGCCGCGGCCGCGGATCCTCTGGTTGAGCAGGATCGCCAGGCCGATCGCCAGCGGGCCCTGGATGACCAGCGAGAGCACCAGGATCATGAGGCTGTGCCACAGGACGTCGTGGAACGCGGGATCGGTGAGGATCAGGCGGTAGTTGTTCAGGCCGACCCAGTCGGTGGCCGCCCCGTAGCCCTTCCACCGGTAGAAGCCGTAGTACGCGGCCAGCACGACCGGGAAGATCACGAACGCCACGAAGACGGCGATCGCCGGTCCGGACAGGACCGCTATCTCCAGGCGCATCCTGCCGCGGCCGCGGCGGCGCGCGGCCGGGGGCGCGGCCATGGCGGCGCCCCCGGCTCCGGACGTGCCCTGCGACTGGCGGACGATGGCCGGATCAGTACCCAGGGTGTCGCTCATCGTCTGCCTTCTCAGCCCTTCGCGGCGGCGTCGTTGGTGGCCTTGACGATGTCGGAGGCGCTCCCCTTGCCGGCCAGGAGGTTCACGACGGCGGCGTTCATGGCGTTGCCGACGTTCTGCCCGTACTGGGTGTCGAGGAACTGCATGGAGTACGCGGCCTTGTTGAAGGCCTGCAACGCGGAGACGTTGTAGGCGGCGGTGACGACGTCCTGCGCCGCGGTGTTCACCGGGATCGTGTCGAAGGCCTTGGCGTAAGCTTCCTGCTTCTCCTTGGTCACCAGGTACTCAAGGAATTCGAAGGCCTCCTTCGGGGCCTTCTTGGACAACGAATACCCGTCGCTGCCGCCCATGAGAGCCGATGGGTCGCCCTGGCCGCCGGCCACGGCGGGGAAGGGGAACCAGCCCAGGTCGGGAAGCGGCTTCTGGTCCGGGGTCAGGCTGGCGATGACGCCGGGGTCCCAGCTGCCCATGAGCTCCATGCCCGCCTTGTGGTTCGCGAGCAGGCCCGCCGACGACCCGGCGCCCTGCTGCGCCGACGTCGTCAGGAAACCCTTCTGGAAGGCGTCGACCTTCAGGAACGCGGCCAGGTCGTCGCCGGCCTTGGACCAGCAGGGATCGGTGAACTTGAGCGACTTGGCCGCGGTCGCCATGGCCTGCTGGCTGCACTCGCGCAGGGCGAAGTTGTAGTACCAGTGCGCCGCCGGCCAGGCGTCCTTGGCTCCCACCGCGATCGGCGCGACGCCGATCGTCTTGAGCTTGGCGACGTCCGCCTCGAGCTCGTCGATCGTCGTCGGCGTCGAGGTGATGCCGGCTTTCTGGAACAGGTCCTTGCTGTAGTAGATGCCCTCGGGATGCGTGTCCATCGGCATGGCGTAGACCGAGCCGTCGATCGAGACGCCCGCCAGGGCCGCCGCGCCGACGTTCGCCTTGTCGGCGTCGGTGAGTTTCAGCGCCTGCAGCTGACCGGCCGTGACCATGGCCTGCATCTTGCCGCCGCCGCGCTGCAGGAAGATGTCCGGCGCGGAGTTCGCGTTGAGCGCGGTCTGCAGTTTGCCGTCGAGGTCCTCGTTCTGGATCGTCTGGACGTCGATCGTCACGTTCGGGTGCTGGGCGTGGTACTCCTTCGCGGCGTCCAGGAAGAACTGCTGGCCGGGCCCAGTCGTCGAGTTCTGCCAGATCGTCAGCTTCACCTGGCCGCCGCCCGAACCGCCGCCGCTGCCGCCGGTGCTTCCGCCGCCCTTGCTGCTGCCGCCGGCGCAGCCGGTGGCGGCGAGTGACATGCCTAGGCCGAGCAGTACGGCCGTTGCTTTGCGCGTCTTCCTCGTCACTGAAAACTCCCTGTCCGTCGTCATCGCCGACCCGGGCCCCCGAGGATGGCGAGGGCGGAGGGGCGGCAGGGGGCACTGGGGGGGCACCGGAGGCATCGGGGCCACGGGGGCTGGCGATGAGTTTGCGCCCACGTTTCCGTCATGTCAATCGTTGTCGATAACGTTTTACAACGCTAACGTGGCGGCGTGCAGAAGCCCGGATCCCGAGTCACCATCCGAGATGTCGCCGCGCGCGCCGGCGTCTCGGTCGCCACCGTGTCCAAGGTCATCAACCAGCGGTACGGCGTGGCCGAGGACACCATGGCCCGCGTGCAGGCGGTCATCAGCGAGCTCGGTTACGAGGCGAGTCTGGTCGCGCAGAGCCTGCGCAACCACCGCTCGAACGTAATCGGCATCCTGGTCGCGGACCTGGAGCCGTTCAGCGCCGAGTTGCTCAAGGGCGCGGGCGACGCGATCCGCGGCACCGGCTTCGAGCTGGTCGTCTACAGCGCGGGCGGACGCACGGGCGACATGGTGGGCTGGGAGAAGCGTTACCTGTCCCGGCTGTCCGGCACCCTGGTGGACGGCGCGGTGCTGGTGACTCCCACCGTCGTGGACCTGCAAAGCAACGCGCCCGTGGTCGCGGTCGACCCGCACACCGGATCCTCGGCCTTCCCGACGGTGGACGCCGACAACCTGCGCGGCGCGCGCCTGGCGACCGAGCACCTGCTGGACCTCGGGCACCGGCGGATCGCGATGCTGGCCGGCCGTGCGGACCTGCAGTCCGCGATACTGCGTCAGCAGGGTTACCGGGAGGCGCTGGCGGCGGCCGGCGTGCCCTTCCTCGAATCCCTGGTGCGCGTCGGCGGCTACGATCCGGGCCTGTCGGCGCTGGCGGCCCGTGAGCTGCTGACCGATCCGCGGCGCCCGACCGCGGTGTTCGCCGCCAACGACGTCACGGCGATCGCGACCATAGAGGTCGCGCTGCACCTCGGACTGCGGGTGCCCGAGGACCTGTCGGTCGTCGGTTTCGACAACATTCCCGAGTCGGCGCTGTGCGTCCCGCCGCTGACCACCGTCAACCAGCCGATCCGCACGATGGGCGAGCGCGCGGTGGACATGCTGATCCGGCTGATCCACAAGCAGCCCGTGGAGCGGACGCACCTGACGCTGGCCACCGAACTGGTCGTGCGGGGGTCGACCGCCCCGGTGTGACCCACACCCTTATTTCAACAACCTGATACAGGGCACGGTGACGCGTTCCGGGCGACGGCGCCCCGCGCGGCACCGCCGTGCCCGGATCCAGCCACGCCTCCCGATTAAGGAAAGCCGCACATGGCCATGGAAGACACCGCCCTCACCGAGCTGTGGCGCGACTCGGCCGCTCCGCCCGCCGACCGGGTCAAGGACCTCATACCGCGCATGTCGGTGCGGGAGAAGGTGGCGCAGTTGTACGGGGCCTGGGTGGGCGCGGACGCCACCTCAGGGGAGGTCGCGCCGTTCCAGCACTCCTCGGAGCTGCCGCCCGCCGACTGGTCCGACGTGCTGCGCCACGGCGTCGGGCAGCTCACCCGGCCCTTCGGCACCGCACCGGTGGACCCGGTGGCCGGGGCGCTCGCGCTGGCCAACAGCCAGCGGGCGCTGGCGGAGGCGGGTCAGGGGATCCCGGCGCTGGTGCACGAGGAGTGCCTGACGGGTCTGGGAGCCTGGCAGGCCACGATCTACCCCGCGCCGCTGTGCTGGGGGGCGAGTTTCGATCCGGAGCTCGTGCGCCGGATGGGCGAGCAGATCGGCAGGACCCTGCGGCGGCTGGGCGTGCACCAGGGCCTGGCCCCGGTGCTGGACGTGGCGCGGGACCTGCGCTGGGGCCGGGTCGAGGAGACGATCGCCGAGGATCCGTACCTCGTCGGCACGCTCGGCGCGGCGTACGTCGAGGGCCTGGAGTCCACGGGCGTCATCGCGACCCTGAAACACTTCGCCGGCTACAGCGCCTCGCGGGCGGGCCGCAACCTCGCCCCGGTGTCGATCGGCCCGCGGGAGCTGGCGGACGTGATCCTGCCCCCGTTCGAGATGGCGCTGCGCGCCGGGGCCCGTTCGGTGATGAACTCGTACTCGGACAACGACGGGGTGCCGGTGGCCGGCGATCCGGCGCTGCTGACCGACCTGCTGCGGGACACGTACGGCTTCACCGGGACGGTCGTGTCGGACTACTTCGCGGTGGCCTTCCTGCACCGTCTGCACCGGACGGCGGGCTCGAAGGGACAGGCCGCCGTGCAGGCGCTGGCCGCGGGCATCGACGTCGAGCTGCCCACCCTGGACTGCTTCGGCACGCCGCTGATCGCGGCGCTGGAGGCGGGCGAGGCGGACATGACGCTGGTCGACCGGGCGCTGGAGCGGGTGCTGCTGCAGAAGTGCGAGCTCGGACTGCTCGACGCGGACTGGTCCCCCGAGCCGCCGATCCTCTCCGAGGTGGATCAGCGTCTGGACGATGACGAGTCCCGGGAGCTGGCCGGGCGTTTGGCACGGCGCGCGATCGTCCTGCTGCGCAACGCGGACGGCGCGCTGCCTCTGGCGCCGGGCAAGCGCCTGGCGGTGGTCGGACCGCGCGCACACGTCGCGGACGCGGCCTTCGGCTGCTACTCCTTCCCCCGGCACATCGGCGTGCATCACCCGGACATCGACCTCGGCGTCGAGGCCCGCACCGTTCTCGAAGCGCTGCAAGCCGATCCGGCCGGCTATCAGATCACCTACGCACAGGGGTGCCCGATACCGGACACCGAGAGTTCCCTGCGGCTTCGGGCCGAGCGCGCGGCAGCCGAAGGTGCGGCGGCGGCCGAAGGTGCGGCGGCGGCCGAAGCCGTGAACGGCGAGGCGTTGCGAGAACTGGGCGATCGGCAGATCGCCGAGGCGGTCGCGGCGGCGCGCGAGGCGGAGGTGTGCGTCGCGGTGCTCGGCGACGTCTCGGGGTTGTTCGGCAACGGGACCTCCGGCGAGGGGTGCGACGCCTCCGATCTGCGCCTGCCCGGCCGGCAGGGCGAACTGCTGGAGGCGCTGCTGGCCACCGGGACGCCTGTCGTGCTGGTGCTGCTGGTGGGCCGTCCGTACGAGCTGTCCCGGTACGCCGACCGGCTCGCGGCCGTGGTCTGCGGCTTCCTGCCGGGCGAGGAGGGGGCGAACGCGCTGGCGGATGTGCTGTCAGGGCGGGTGGATCCGGCCGGCCGGCTGCCGGTGGGCTTCCCCGCGGAGGGCGCGAACCAGCCCTCGACGTACCTCACGGCCACACTGGGCCTGCGCAGCGATGTGAGCACGGTGGACCCGACGCCGCTGTATCCCTTCGGCCACGGCCTGTCCTACAACCCGGCGGTGTGGACGGACATCGGCCTTCCCGCCGGCCGGGTGTGGCCGACCGACGGCACGCTGCGGCTCGCCGTGACGCTCCGCAACGACGGCACGACGACGGCCGGCGAGGTGGTCCAGGTCTACCTGCACGACCCGCAGGCCGAGGTGGCGCGGCCGGTCCAGCAGCTCATCGCCGCGCCGCGGGTCGACGTGGAACCGGGGACGACCCGGACGGTGACCGTCGACCTGCCGGCCGACGTGACCTCCTACACGGGCCGGGCCGGTCGGCGGATCGTCGAACCGGGCGAGGTGGAGCTGTGGGTCGGCGCCTCCAGCCGGGACATCCGCGCGCGGCTCGCGGCCCGGCTCGCCGGGCCGCGCCGCGAGGTCGGTTTCGACCGGGCGTTCCAGCCCGAGGTCAGGATCGTCGAGGGCTGATCCCCGATGCCGGAGGCCGTCGATCAGGATGCGGCCAGCCCGATCGTGAGGGTGGTCGGGACAGCGGCCAGCGTGTGCATGGGAGGGAGCACCGGGCCGCAGGCGGCAGAGCCGACGCCGTGGTGCGCGGAGTCGATGTTCAGGTGGATCCGGCCGTCGGGAACCAGGTCGCCGGTATGCCGGGCGGCCTCCAGAGCGGCGGTGCTCCAGGGCTTGGCGGTCAGGTCGAAGACCGGAGCGCCGGCGACTGTCAGCCCGGTCCCGTCGGGGCGGTTCAGGCGGGCCCGGCGGACGGCTCCCCGGTTCCCGTTCTCCTGCGGGAACACGTACGGGGTCTGCATCGCGGCCAACGTCATCCGGTACCGGCCGACCCGCGCGGCGTGTCCGGTGTCGCGGTAGGCCTCGCCGGGGCCGAGGCCGAACCACTCGACGTCGGCTTCGGTACCGGACAGCGTCATGGCGACGCCGATCCTGGACAGCGGGCAGCGCCACGTCCCCCGGGGCATGACGGTGACCGTCAGCCACACCTGGTCGCGTTCTTTCCGCCGGAGCCGCGGACGATGGTGAAGAAGTCCGTCTGGAGCTGGTTGAGCAGCGTCTCGCCCTGCTGCTCGTCGGTGACGCCGGTGTAGATCTGCTCGTTGTCGGCTTCGAAGACCACCGAGCGCGGTTCGTCACCGGGAGGCGGAGGCTCTTGTAACCGAGAGACTTGATCTTCTGGAGCAGCTCTTGCGTGATCGGCGGGTTGCCCCAGGAGGTCTCGCCGCCCGTGGCGTCGAGGCTGTTGCCGATGAGTGTCCGTCCGCTGTCAGCGGACGGACACTCAGGTCGTTCACTCAGGTCGTTCACTCAGGTCGTTCACATCACCGAGTCACGAGCACGGAGTTCCGTTGAGGGTGAAGGCGGTGGGGTTGGTGTCGTTCGTGGCGTAGGTGCCTTGGAAGCCGAAGGAGGTGTTGGCTCCGGGGGCGATGGTGGCGTTGTAGGGGGCATTGGCGGCGGCGACGGTCTGGCCGGTCTGGGTGGTGGTGGCGTTCCAGGCGTTGGTGATCTTCTGGTCGCCGGGGAAGGTGAAGCCGGTGGTCCAGCCGGTGATCGCGTTGGTGCCGGTATTGGTGACGGTGACGTTGGCGGTGAAGCCTCCGGGCCATTCGGAAGTCTTGTCGTATTGCACGTGGCAGGCCCCCGAGCTGCCGCCGCCGGATATGGTCCAGGTGAAGGCCGCTGTACCGGAGGCGCCGGTGGTGTCGGTGACGGTGACGGTGACCGGGAAGGTCCCGGCCGTGGTCGGGGTGCCAGAGATCAGACCGCTGCCACCGCTGATGGACAGGCCCGCGGGCAGGCCACTGGCGGAGTAGGTGAGGGTCTGCCCGGACGCGGAGTCCGAGGCGAGGACCTGCACCCCCGCGATCGCCGTTCCGACCGTGCCGGACTGACTGCCCGGGTTGGTGACGGTGACCGTGTTCGCCCCCTGCGAGGAGGAAGAGGTCGACGACGGCGGGACGGAGGCGCCGTTCAGGGCGTTCAGAACCGCGGTGAACGCCGGCTTGGGCTGGTAGTTGGTGTCGAACATGGTGGCCGCACCCTGGCCGGGGAAGGTCCCCGGCACCCACGAGTCGGCGTCGCTGATGTTCCACTGCGTCACGCCCGGGCACCTGGCGATCGCCAGGCACGCCTTCACCACGTTCGCGTCGTCAGTGGCCTGCTGCTGCAGGTTCGAACTGCTGGCCGGGGTGGGCATGCGATCGTCCAGCTCGGTGATCGCCACGTCCAGGCCCAGGTTGGCGAAACGCTGCATGTTGGCCTGCAGGCTGGAGGGTATCTGCCCGACGATGAAGTGGCTTTCGAACCCGATCCCGCTCAGCGGCACGCCCTGGGCCAGCAGCGTCTGCGCCAGGCTGTACATGGCGTTGCTCTTGGAGCCGGTGCCCTCGATGTTGTAGTCGTTGATGTACAGCTTGGCGTCCGGGTCGGCGGCGTGTGCCGTGCGGATGGCGTCCCCAATGTACTGGGCTCCCCCGCCGAAGGCGTTGTAGAACACGTCCTGACGGAAGCTCCCGTCTTCGTTGAACGGCTCGTTCACGACGTCCCAGGCGTAGATCTTGCCCTTGTAGTGCGAGACCTCGCCGGTGATGTGCGCCTCCATGGCGGACTTCACCTGGGAGCCCGACAGGCTGCTGACCCAGCCGGGCAGCTGGGAGTGCCACACCAGGTTGTGGCCGCGCACCCGCTCGTTGTGCGACGTCGCGAAGTTCACGATCGCGTCGCCCGGGCCGAAGTTGAACTGCCCGTTGTTGGGCTCGACGGTGTCCCACTTCATCTCGTTCTCGGGCGTCACCATGTCGAACTGCGAGCCGGCGACGTTGGTCGCCGTCCCGTTGCCCAGGTCGCCCTGGCCCACGGCCACACCGAAGTAGCGGCCGGCCGCCTCGGCGCCGGCCCGCAGCGTCGTGGGGGCGGCCGCGGCCTGGCCCCCGAGCACGAAGGCACCCGCCGCGGTGGTGATCGCCGCCACCGTGGCCACGGCCAGACCCGCGCGCAGTCCGCGGCGATCCGCCGCGCCCGGCTTCCGCCGATCGGCGCCGCGACCGGCGCCGGTGTCCACATCCATGAGTTTCCCTTCCCCGGCCGCGCTTCGGCGGCCATGTGCATCGGTTCGCGAGGGCCGTGAATAGCCGTATCGCGATGACGAATCAGAGTTTGAACATATTTCGGGAAAGGTGTCAGAGGAGGAGCGAGGATGTCAACGGCTCAAAGTATCGAAACATTTCGAAACCCATCGGAAGGCTGCTTCACGCATCGCCCACCTCAGCAGTTCCGCTGATGAAGGCACGCGAGCGCCGGCCTCCGGCAGTGAAAGTTACATATGGCCGAGATGATCGATTATCGAAACATCTTCGAAGCCTTGACACGGCGGCGATCGCGGCTCACAGTATCGGTCGCAAGAGCGCGGGATTCGCGCGAAGATATTCGCGCATCGACCTTAAGAGTTGCGAGAGAGAAGTCCCCGCGAATGACACTCCTGCGCGGCCGGGGCTTCGCGGGCGCCGCCGGATATGCCGCCGGCCACGCAGCCGGAGGACCCGGCCAGGGCCCCGGAAGACAGGTGCGAAAGCGGCCGTTAGACCAATCGGTGTACCTCCGGTACACCACGCGGACCAGGTGAGACGTCGGCGCTTCATCGTCAGTGGGTCAACGGCTGCCTGCCACGGTACGGCTGGGATCCCGCGACGTGCCGATGCCGAAACGGCCGCAGACAATGGCTGCCGACGGAGGTTCCAGGTACCCGATCAGGTGGTGGGTGTGTCATGAACGCGGATGACGCCAGGACGACGGCGACCGGGATGACCGAGGCGCGCCTGGCAGGCCTGCACACCTGGAATCTGGGATTGACCTTGCTGCACCTGGCCCAGGCGGCCGTCATCCTGGCCCTGGCCGGCAGTTTCTCAGTGACCGTCACTTCCAGCGTTCCCACAGGGCCGCCCGGAACACCCGCGCCTGCCCCCTCCGCGCTGTTCGACGTGCGGATCGGCTGGGCGGTCGCGGTGTTCCTCGGCTTGGCCGCGCTCGACCACCTGCTGACGGCGACGGTGCTCCGCAGCGCCTACGAGCGTGACCTCAGGCGTGGCATCAACCGGTTCCGCTGGTGTGAATACGCGCTGAGCGCCACGGTGATGATCGAGCTCATCAGCCTGTACTCCGGCATCACCGGTATCAACGCCCTCATCGCCGTCGCGGGGGCGAACGCAGGGATGATCTTCTTCGGCTGGCTGCAGGAGCTGATGAACCCCCCGAGCCGGACCACGACCACGATGCTGCCCTTCTGGTTCGGAGCCGTCGTGGGCGTCACGCCGTGGATCTCGATCGTGTTCAACATCGTGCGGGCCGGTTCAGTGCCCGGCTTCGTCTACGGCATAGTCACCGCCCAGGCCGTCCTCTTCTTCAGCTTCGGGGTCAACCAGTGGCTGCAGTACCGCAGGATCGGGCGGTGGGCGGACTATGCCTACGGGGAGAAGTCCTATCTCGTCCTCAGCCTCGTCGCGAAGTCCCTCCTCGCCTGGCAGATATTCGGCGGATCTCTCAGCAGCTGACTTCGGCGCCGGTTCGACCGGTTGGGCCAACCGCGCGACGCCGGCACCCAGCCAGACCGTGCAACTTTCACGGCGGACGGCGGCGTCGTCACCGCTTGCCCAGCGGCGAATCAGCAGGCCGCCCCGCTGAGACGAACCGATTCGATGAGGCCCGGCCGCCGCCGTGCCGGGGCAGGCGTTGACGCGTGCCGCCTCGGCGGAGCTAAGTCGTTGTTGGCGCTAACACCGACCCCCTGCCTAAGAGGTCCCATGTTGCGATCCCGGTCTTTGAAGTCCCGCCTGCTCGGCCTGGCCGTGGCGGTCGCGGCCGCGGTCGGCGTGAGCCTTCCCGCCGCGCCCCAGGCCGCCGCCGCGTCGCTGACTCAGATCACGAACTTCGGCACCAACCCGAGCGGCCTGCTCATGTACCTCTATGTGCCGAACAACGTCAAGCCCAACCCGCCGGTCCTGCTGGCCTTGCACGGGTGCCAGGGCTCTGGGCCCTACCTGTACTCCAGCACCGACTTCGGAAAGCTGGCCGACCAGTATGGGTTCGTCGTCATCTACCCCTCGACCAACCCCGGCGGAAGCTGCTGGGACGTCTCGTCCGACCAAGCGCTGAAGCGCAACGGTGGCAGTGACCCGATCGGGCTGATGTCGATGGTCACCTACACCGAGCAGCACTACGGCGGGAATCCCAACGCCGTGTACGTCACCGGGGAGTCGTCAGGCGGGATGATGACCAACGTCATGCTCGCCGACTACCCCGACGTGTTCAAGGCGGGCGCGGCGTTCATGGGCGTGCCCTACCACTGCTTCTACACCGGAACGGTCCGCGGCTGGAACGGGCCGTGCGCCGGGGGCCAGGTCTCTATGACCGCGCAGCAGTGGGGTGATCTCGCGCGCAACGCCGACCCGGGCTACACCGGCCCGCGGCCCAGGATGCAGCTGTGGCACGGCACCGCCGACACCACGCTGAACTACAACAACCTCGGTGAAGAGATCAAGCAGTGGACGAACGTGCTCGGGGTGAGCCAGACCCCGTCGTCGAGCGACACTCCGGTCACGAACTGGAACCGGACGCGCTACGACAACAGCGCCGGCAGCACCCAGGTCGAGGCGTACAGCATCGTCGGCGCGGGGCACCAGCTGCCGATCCAGGGCACGCAGATGGCCGCCTACGCCGTTCACTTCATGGGTCTGGACGGCAGCGGCTCCGGCAACACGATCACCGTCACCAACCCCGGCAACCAGACAGCGGCTTCCGGAACCCCGATCACCGCCTTGCAGATCCACGCCAGCGACTCAGCGTCCGGACAGACCCTGGCCTACAGCGCCACCGGGCTGCCTCCCGGGCTCTCGATCTCCTCCAGCGGGCTGATCTCCGGAACCCCGGCCAGCGGCGGCACCTTCACCACCGTGGTGAGCGCCACCGACACCACCGGCGCGACCGGAACCGCCGGCTTCACCTGGACCGTCAGCGGAACCGGCACCGGCAGCACCGGTGCGCTGCACGCGGTGGGCGCGGGCAAGTGCCTGGACGACCCGAACTCGACCACCACACTCGGTACCCAGCAGCAGATCTACAGTTGCAGCGGCGGAGCCAACCAGACTTGGACCCACAACTCCGCGAACGAACTGACCGTCACAGTCGGCGGCAGCACCCTGTGCCTGGACGCCAACGGCAAGGGCACCACCAACGGCACCAAGGCCATCGTCTGGTCCTGTAACGGCCAGACCAACCAGCAGTGGAACGTCAACGCCGACGGCACGGTCACCGGCGTCCAGTCCGGGCTGTGCCTGGACGTGACCGGCGCTTCCACCGCCAACGGGGCCCTGGTCGAACTCTGGTCGTGCAACGGCGGCAGCAACCAGCGGTGGACGCTCGGATAGCCTCCATCACCGGAGCGGCGTGACACGACCCTGCGGGGCCCTGGTCCTGGGCCCCGCAGGGGAATGGGCACAGGCGGGCCGGAGGAACGGACGGACAGCACCGCCCGGGTCTTCGACCCCGTCCGGGGCGTTGGAGCAGCCGGGATCTTCGCGATCCCGGCGCTGAAATACCGTTGCCCATCGATTGCCTTCGATGCTGAGCCAGGGAGCTCATCTCAGGGCTCTGTCCGCTCCTCATTGAGCCGTCCCGAGCGGAACTCGCCGATCTCGACGTGTTCGCCGTCGAAGCCGGCCGCCGAGACGGCTTCCCGGACGCCCGGGAGCGCGGCCACGGTCTGGACCTGTTCGGCGGCGACTTCGAGGCGGGCCGTCCCCCCGAGGTCGCGGACCCGCAGATCCGTCACCGGGATCCCGGCGGAGGCGAGCACGGCGCGCGCGGCGATCTCGGCCTGGTCGACGCGCGCCAGCCGATACGGGGTGACCTCGACGCCATGACGGATCCGGCTGGCCAGACACGGTGTGGCGGGCTTGTCCCAGGTCGGCAGCGACCAGAAGCGGCTGACGGCGCGCACGGCGGCCTTGGTCAGTCCGGTGTCCAGCAACGGCGTGCGGATGCCGCGTTCCCGGCCGGCAGCGATCCCGGGCCGGAAGGGGTCCCGGGCGTCGTCGGCGTTGGTGCCGGTGGCCACCAGCTCGAAGCGGCGGTCGCGGGCCAGGGCGGCGATGGTGTTCAGGACCTCCGATTTGCAGAAGTAGCAGCGGTCCGGACCGTTGGCGCGGTAGCCGTCGCGTGTCAGTTCGTGGGTTCGCGGTGTCAGGTGCTCGACGCCCAGCGACGCGGCGAAGGCGCGCGCCGGGGCGAGTTCGCCGGAGGCCAGGCTCTCGGAGACGGCGGTCACGGCGAGCACCCGGTCCGGTCCGAGCGCGCGCGCGGCCGCGGCCAGGACCAGGGCCGAGTCGGCGCCGCCGGAGTAGGCGACGGCGAGCGGGCCGTAGTCTCGAACCGTCTCCAGCAGTCTCTCAGCGGCGTTCATCGGCGGCTCCCGGAGGATCGGCGCATGGCGTGTTCGGCGACGATCCGCAGGGGGAGCCCCAGCTTCTCGGCGGCGTCCACGAGATCGTCGTGTTCTGGCTTGCCGCCGTGGGGGCCGTGCTTGACGCGGACCGGCAGGCCGCCGACGTCGACGGTTTCGAAGGTGCGGGGTGCGACGGTGCGGGTGGTCCCGAGGCGGCGGACGCCGAGCGTCCCCGTCTCGGTGAAGACCGCCTCCTGAAGCCGATCGGCGTCCTGGGGCCGGGACAAAACATGAAGGACGTGGCCGGGGCGCCCCTTCTTCATGACGGCCGGCGTGGTCCAGGCATCGAGCGCCCCGGCGTCGAGCAGGTGGGCGATGACGTAGCCGAGGAGTTCGCCGGTGACGTCGTCCAGGTTGGTCTCCAAGACGGTGACCGTCTCGTCGGCGTCCGCCGGTCGCTCGCCGAGCGTCACCACGGCGACGTTGGGCCGGTCGGCGAGCCTGCGGGTCCCGGCCCCGTAGCCGGTGGCGCGCAGGGTCATGGCCGGGGCGGTGCCGTAGCGGGCACCGATCGCGCGGAGCAGCGCCGCCGCTGTCGGGGTGACGGTCTCGCCGGGGATGTCGGAGCCCGTCACGTCCGCGCCGTCGAGCAGAGCGAGCGTCGCGGGAGCCGGGGCGGGGATGAGGCCGTGGGCGCTGTTCACCCGGCCGGTCCCCAACGGCAGGGGCGCGCACACGACCTCGTCGACGCCCAGGGCGTGCAGCGCGGCGGCCACTCCGACGATGTCGACGAGGGTGTCGTGGTCGCCGAGTTCGTGGAGGTGGACGGACGCCGGGTCGGTGCCGTGGATCCGGGCCTCGGCCTCGGCGATCGCGCGCAGCGCCGTGACGGCGGTGGCGGCCACCGGCGCGGGCTCGGCGGACGATGCCAGGGTGATGAGTTCCGCGGCACGCCGTTCGGCGGCCCGGTCGGTGACCCGGACGTGGACGCGGGTCGCGGTCAGCCCGTGGCCGGTGACGTGCTCCGTGGTGAGGTCCCAGCCGTCCAGTCCGGTCGCCGCGATCGCGGCGTGGACCGCCGCCGTCGGAGCGCCGGCGTCCAGGAGCGCGGCGAGCAGCATGTCGCCCGCGAGCCCGGTGAAGGGGTTGATCCAGCAGATCACCGGTGGGCCTCCGAGACGTGCGCGAGCCGGTGGGCGGCCATGGCCGCGCCGAATCCGGAGTCGATGTTCACCACGGTGATCCCGGCGGCGCAGGAGGTGAGCATGGCCAGCAGCGCGGTGACGCCCTCCAGGGCGGCGCCGTAGCCGGTGGAGGTCGGGACCGCGATCACCGGACAGCGCACGAGGCCGCCGACCACGCTGGCCAGGGCGCCCTCCATCCCGGCGACGACGATCACCGCGTCCTGCCGCTCCAGCAGCGGCCGGATCTGGAGGATCCGGTCGAGACCTGCGACGCCGACGTCGTGGACGGTGGTGACGCCCAGCCCGACCGCCTCGGCCACGGCGGCCGCCTCGACGGCGACGGGACGGTCGGAGGTGCCGGCCGCGACGACGGCCACGTCGAAGTCCCGGAGCCGCGCCGGCCTCCAGAGCAGGAGACGGGCCTCGGGAGCGTAGCGGCCGTCCTGGACGCGGCCGAGAACCGCTTCGGCGACGTCCGGGGCGACGCGCGTGGCCAGCACCGGGCCGGTGTTGTGCGTCAGCAGCGCGGTGACGACGGCGGCGATCTGCTCCGCGGTCTTGCCCGGGCCGTAGACGACCTCCGGCAGTCCTTGGCGCCGTTCCCGGTCCAGGTCGAGCCGGGCGAAACCGAGGTCGTGGATCATGCCGGGGCGCCGTCGAGGTAGGGGATGGTCTGGGGGCCCTCGGGCAGCACGCACACGCGGGCGCCGGCTCCGGCCGCGGCGAGGGCTTCGGCGACGGTGGCCGAGATGTCGCGGGTCTGTTCCAGGTGCGCGGCCGCGAGGTCGTCGTCGCTGAGGTGGGCGGTGTGCATGACCACGCGGCTGTTCGACTGGATCCGGGCCTGGATCTGCACCTGCCATTGGTCGGGTACGGTCTCGGCGCGGGCGTTGACGGCCTCGAGCAGGGCTTGCGGCGAACGGGCCGAGGCCAGCACCTCGCGGTAGGACCCGTGGTCCGGGAACCCGTCGCGGCACTCGGCGGCACAGATGATCGTGCCGCCGGGCCTGACGACCTGATAGGCGGCGGACATCCCCTTCACGGCCTGGTACAGGTTCTGGTCCAACGGGAAGCCGGAGTTGGTGGTGACCACGACGTCGAACGGCGCCGGCACGGGCCGCATCGCCGCGCGGCGCGCGAAGGCCGTCGCGGCGGCGTGCATCGGCAGCAGGTCGCCGCCGAACGCGGCGACGATGTCCTGCTCCCGGTTGAGGACGACGTCGAGGGCGAACGTCACGCCGGTCGCCTCGGCGATGGCGCGCACGTCGTCGTGCACGGGGTTGCCGTGGGTGACGCCCCAGGTGGCGCGCGGGTCGCCGATGCGGGCGGCGTCGTGCAGGACCAGGACGGTCTCCAGCGCCGCCAGTCCGGGTGCGACGAGTTTCGGACCGCCGGAGAAGCCGGCGAAGAAGTGCGGCTCGACGAAGCCGGTGGTGATCCGCACGTCGGCTTCCACCCATTCCCGGTTCAGCCACACCGGGACGCCCTGGCCCAGGTTGCCCATCCAGGTGAGCTGTCCGCGGTCGCGGGCGTCGTGGTTGACGATCCGGACGCGGTCCACGACCTCGTCGCCGAACATGGCCCGCAGCTCGGCGTCGCCGTTGCCGCGATGGGTGCCGGTGGCGACCAGGATGACCACGTCTTCGAGGCGGACCACGCACTCGAGTTCGGCCAGCACGGCGGGGATCATCAGGTGCCGGGGCTGCGGCCGGGTGCCGTCGCAGGCTGAGATCGCGACGGTCTGGCCGGGCCGGACCCGATCGCGCAGCGGGGGCCCGGACACCGGATCGCGCAACGCGGCTCGCAGGGCCGCCGTCTGGTCGGCGGCCGCGTCGTGGTGGACGGGCTCGACGACCGTGGTCGTCGCCGGGTCGACTTCGATGTCGAGGCCTGTCTCACCGTAGGCGAGGCGGACTCTCATGGCGTCAGGCCTGTTCGAACCGACGTGCGCGGCGGTCTCACCTGTCCTCGCCCAGGCCGGCGAGGTGGGCGCGAAGCCATTTCTCCGTGGTGCTGACGTGGATGAGCGCCGTCGCCTGGGCCAGCGCGGCGTCCCCGGCGAGGAGTGCGTCGTAGATGGCCTGGTGTTCGGCGATGGTGCGGTCGGCGACGGCGTCGTCCACCATGCCGCGCCAGACCCGCGCCCGCACGGTGCGGCTGGAGATGCCCTCCAGAAGCGAGGCGAGGGTCTGGTTGCCGGTCGCGCGGGTCACGATGTGGTGGAACGCGGCATCGTGCTGGTTCAGCAGTTCGACGTCGTCCTTGGCGGCGCGCATCGCCTCCAGGTGGTGGTGCAGCTCCTCGAGTTCGGCGTGGGTGATCCGCTCGGCGGCCACGGCGGTGGCGATCGGCTCGAAGAGCCTGCGGACCTCGGTCAGCTCCAGCTGGGTGTCGCCCTGCAGCAGTTCGACCGCCGCGCCGAGCCCTTCGAGCAGGACCGCCGGCTCCAGACTGGTCACATAGGTGCCGTCGCCGCGCCGGATCTCCAGCACTCTGGCCACCACCAGCGCCTTGACCGCCTCACGCATCAGGTTCCGGGACAGACCGAGCTCGGCGGCCAGCTGCTGCTCCGGCGGGAGCCGGGAGCCGGGCGGCAGGTCGCCGGACTGGATGAGCTCCCTGATGCGGGTGATCGCTTTGTCGGTCAAGGACATGAGCGTCACAGTAACATCGACATCCCATGTCTGGAAGATCCTTAGGCGAGCAAGTACCCATCCTCTCGACAGATACCGAGGGATGGGCGTAAATACATCCCATGTCGCTCCCTTTTCGAGGGACGGCCGTGAAACTTTCATCGTCGACCGGATCGCGGAGGCGCCGGACCAGGGTTTCCGGTGAGACGTCGTCAGGGCTCGTTGACAGCGTTCGGGCCCGCACGGAGAGTGCGGACACCGACGCTTCCGACAGTGGGGGATTCATGCTGCCCAGAACCATCGGACTCCTGCTCGCCGCAGGGCTCACCACGACCGCGGTCACCACGGTCGGCGCCGCCACCACCGCCTCCGCCAGCGCTGAGGCCGCTGCGGCACCGGTCGGCCACACCTTGCCTCCGGACACGCGCTTCTCGGTCACGCCGGACAACGAAGCCGCCCGGCAGGCGCTGGCGGATCTGAAGCAGGGCGACCCGACCGATGCCGTGACCATGGCGAAGCTGGCCACCTGGCCGGAGGCGACCTGGTTCACCGGCGGCACTCCGGACCAGGTGCGCTCGCAGGTCCGCAGCACCGTCCGGATCGCCGAAGCCCAGCATGCCGTGCCGGTGCTGGTCGCGTACGACATCCCACTGCGCGACTGCAGCCAGTACTCGGCCGGCGGGGCCCCGTCCGACGCCGCCTATCAGCAGTGGATATCAGCGTTCGCCCAGGGCGTCGGCGACAGCCACGCCGTGGTGATCGTCGAACCGGACGCCCTCGCCAACCTGCCTTCCGACTGCAGTCCCACCACCGACCCGACCGGCGCGTTGACGGCCGGGCGCATCGCGGACGTCAACGCCGCTGTGACGGCGCTGGAGGCGCGTCCGCAGACGGTCGTCTACCTGGACGCCGGGAACAGCCAGTGGCACTCGGTCGGGGACATGGCGAATCGGCTGCTCCAGGCCGGCGTCGCCCGGACGCAGGGCTTCTTCCTGAACGTCTCCAACTACCAGCCCACCGACCAGACCGACCGGTATGGCACCTGGATCTCCAAGTGCATGTGGTTCGCCACCGCCGGCCCGGACTGGGCCCGCGGACACGCCGACTGGTGCGCGAGCCAGTACTACTCCTCGGCCGCGCCGAACGACGGGCTGCCCGGTGACGCGGTGTCCGCCACCGACCCGAGCACCTGGCACTGGACAGACGCCTGGTTCGACCAGAACGTCGGCACTCCCCCGGCCGCACAGCTGAGCCACTTCGTCGTGGACACCAGCCGCAACGGGCTGGGCGCGTGGACTCCCCCGCCGGGCGAGTACAGCGGTGACCCGCAGACGTGGTGCAACCCGCCCGGGCGCGGCATCGGGGCGCGGCCGACCGCGGCGACCGGTGTCGCGCTGGCCGACGCTTATCTGTACATCAAGACGATCGGCGAGTCCGACGGCGGCTGCACCCGCGGCACCGCCGGGCCGGGCGACCCCGAATACGGCGGGACGGTGGATCCGGCGGCCGGCGCGTGGTGGCCTGCCCAGGCACTCACCCTCGCGGACAACGCGGTACCCGCGCTGACGTTCAATACGGGTCTGCGTCCCTGAAGTCGGGTCGGCCCGCCGTGTGGGGGCGGCGGGCCGACCGGGCAGCGCCGACCGGATCAGGTGCCGGTGCGACACCCCGGCTGGAGCCCGCCGCTCGGCAACGTCCGGACACGCCAGGATCCGGACCGGAGGAGAGCGACCCGGACCACCGGTCTCACCGAGCCGCCGGCCCGGCACTGCCCCGCAGCGAGATCGGCGGAGCGAACAAGCGGTGCCGGGCCACCGCCTCGGGATCGGCGATGCGTTCGGTGAGCAGTTCCACCGCGATGGCGCCCATCTCCAAGGACGGCACGTCGGCGGCCGTGAGCTGCGGGCGGAAGTCCTCGGCCCACTGCCGGGCCGCGACACCGACCACGGAGAACGTCGCGGGGACCTCACGCCCGGCTCGTTCCAGCGCCCGCTGGACGCCGGGCAGCGCCGCCTCGTTGATGGTGACGAGCGCCGTGATCGCGGGATGCTCGGTGAGGATCCCGGCCACGCACGACTCACCGGACGGCGCGTCGTCGCCGCAGCAGAACTCGGAGCCGGCCAGGCCGCGGCGCTCGACCGCTTCGGTGAAACCCTCGTGGGCGCGGCTGCCGGGGCCGTAGCCGGCGGCCACGAGCTCCGCCGAGCGGTTGATGAGGGCTATGTCCGTGTGCCCGAGATCGGCCAGATGATGGACACACCGGCTGACCAGGCTCGCGTAGTCCAAGTCGACCCACCACGTCCGGTCGGGTTCGCCGGTGCGCCCGATGGTCACGAACGGCATCCCCGCCTGTTCCAGCCGGGTGACGCGCGGGTCGGCCAGCCGGATCTCCATCAGGATCACGCCGTCCACCCGCCGGCCGCTGATCAGCCGCTCGAACGAGCGGTCGCTGTCGCCACCGGACGGGGACAGCAGAACGTCCAGGTCGACGCGCGCCGCGGCCTCCGCCACGCTGGCGACGAAGTCCAGCTGCATGGCGGTCAGCCGGGCGCCGGCGGGCGGGATCACCAGGCCGAGGGTGCGGGTCCGGCCCTCCTTCAGCGCGCGGGCGGCGGCGTTGGGCCGGTAGTCCAGTTCGTCGACGACCTCCTGGATGCGCCGGCGCGTCTCCTCCGACACCGGGCGTTTCCCGCTGAGCGCGTACGACACGGTGCTGCGCGCCACCCCCGAGCGGCGGGCGATCTCGCCGATGTTCATGATCCTCCGCGGATAGGAGAACGAACCGGTTCACCGAGTCAGCAGTCTACGATGCTCCGGTCGCGCTCCAGGTCCGCGGCACCGCCCGGGGGTATGAGCGGCACCTCATGCCCCGGGCGGCGGACGGTGGTCAGCGAGGCGTGAAATCCTGGTTGGTACCGGGGGCGTTCTTACAGGTCCACTGGTCGAGCTGCTGCCCGGTGTTACTTCCGGCGCCGTAGACGTCCAGACACAGCCCGCTGTTCTGGTTCCGGAACTCGTAGCTCCCGTCGGACTGCTGGACCGGAAGCCAGAGACTGTTCGCGGCGCCGTTGGGGACCTGCTGGACGATGTCGGGCTGGCCGGCGGTGGTGGAGCTGCCGGACACCGCGACGTCGTCACCCGAGTTCTGGGCCTGGAGCTCGCCGTAGCCGCCCGACACCGGCACGAACTGGAACTGCTGGTTGCTCTGGCCGTTGCACGTCCACTGGTCGATCGCGGCGCCGGCCGTGCCGGTGGCGCCGTAGACGTCGAGGCACAGGCCGTCGTTGCCGATGGTGAGGCGGTGATAGCCGCTCGGGAAGCCGCCGCCGGTCTGGCCCGGCTGGATCTTCCAGGTCCGCGACGCCGCGGTGGTGCAGGAGACCTGGACGAGGCCGACCCCCGCGGTGGTTCCGTCGGCCTTCGGCGCCACACAAAGGCCCGAGTTCTGGGCCGTCACCTGATAGACGCCGGTCGCCGTGGCGTGGAGCGTGAACTGCTCGTTGGCCGCGTAGGTACACGGGTTCTGAGTCACCGCCGTTCCTTCGGCCGACGAACTTCCGGAGACGTCCAGGCAGTCGTCGGGGGTCATGGTCCGGATGAAGTAGGTGTCGGCGCCGGCCGCAGTCGGGATGAACTGGAGCTGCTGGTCGGCCCCGCTGGTGCAGGCTCCCTGATCGAGCTGGGCCGCTGCCACCGTGGTGAAGGCGGGGTTCTCCATGCACAGGTTGTCGCCGAGGTTGACCGCGGTGCTGGTGAACCCGGCGGCGTAGCCCGGCAGGAGATATACGGCGAAGGCGTCGTGGGAGGCCTGGAAGGTGAGAGGGACTGTGATGGAGCCTCCGGAAGTACTCACGATCTGATCGGACACGACCTGCGGTGCGCTGAGGGCGGCCTGGTCGGGGAGTCGATAGACGATCGCCTCGACGTTCCCGTTGTCCGCCAGCCACGGCACCGAGGACAGACCGTTGAAGGTGACCGAGGCCGCACCGGTGTAGCCGTTCGCGTCACCGACGACGGCGACCGCTCTGCGCCGGGCACTGTCCTCGGCCGCGGAGATCGCGGTGGACCCGACTTGTCCGGAGGTGGAGACCAGCGTGCCGGTCATGTCCGCGTAGGTCCGCAGCGCCCACCAGTTGCCGGTGTACGCCGCGCCCCCGGTGGCGTTCGGATCGATGACGCCGGTCAGGTTCGGGGAGATGCAGCACTGCCAGTTGCCCCGCATCGCGTTGGTGTATCCGGACTGGGCGAAGCGGGCGAGGTACCAGGCGGTCACCCCCGCCGTCTGCCGGTCCGCCGGCTGGTACTCGTTCGCCGACAGCGGGACGCGGCCGACGCCGGCCGACGTCAGGGCGCTGTTCAGCGCCTGGGAGACGGCGACCGGGTCGTCGACGTCGCCTTCGTCGTGGTTCGTGATCATGTCCGGGACCGTGCCGGCCGCCTTCACGTGCGCGAGCCAGGTCTGCCACTGGCTCGCCCTCGCCTGCGGGGTGTAGGCGAACGACGGCCCGACGATCTGCGCCCCGGGCGCGATCCGCCGGATCTCCCGGTAGGCGGTGTCCCACATCTGGAAGTACTGCGCGCTGTTCACGCCGCGCGTCCAGAAGACCGAGATGTCCGGCTCGTTGTCGATGTCGTAGGCGAGCTTCAGGCCCGAGGCCTGCAGGGCCCCGACGGCCGCGTCGATGAAGGCGGCCCAGTTCGAGCAGTCGCCGTTGTCACAGGGGTACGTCGTGTTCGAGGGCTGGCCGCCGTTCAGACCGTAGATGTCGGTGATCAGCACCTGGTACTGCGCGTGGTACGGCGGCTGGGTGAGCCGGCGCGCCTGCGAGATGATCGAGGCGACGTCGGCCTGGGTGGCGGAGCCGTACCGGTAGCCGTCCTTGATCCAGCCGCCGGAGTACCAGCCGCCACCCCGGTGGGCGGTGACGCCCAGCGGCGCCAGGTACTGGTCGGCCGGCTGCGTCCCGTCGACGTTCAGCCCGTACAGGAAGCCCTCCCCCGCGCCGGTCGCCGGACCGGTCGGAGCGGCGAGGTTCACGGTCAGCGCCTCCGTGGCCGCGACCTGCCCTCGCGCCGGGGCGAAGGACGGGACCGCCAGCGCCAGGATCAGGGCGGCGGCCGAAGCGATCCGCCTCATGCTAGTTCGAACTCTCATACCGAGCTCCTCGTCGAATCGATTCGACATGACGGTGCCGAGAGGCGCCCGGCCGGACTCGGCCGGGCGCCGTCCCGCAGCGAGCGCTACGGAACCGTCAGCTGAGACTCCACTGCTGGTTGCTCTGACCGTTGCAGGTCCAGAGCTGCACCAGGGCGCCGTCGGCCGTGGACGCGCCGCTCACGTCCAGGCACAGCCCGGACTGCACGCCGGTGATCGTGCCGTTGGCGTTCACCTGCCACTGCTGGTTGGTCTGTCCGTTGCAGGACCAGATGATCACCTTGGTGCCGTCGCTGGTGCCCTTGCCGTTGGCGTCCAGACACATGGTGACCCCGGCGTCGGTGACCGTGAGCTGGTTGGACGCGGTGTGGGTGAAGAGCTGATTGGCCCCGCCCCAGCAGGAGTAGATCTGCACCTGGGTGCCCGCCGTGGTGGAGGCGTTCGGGACGTCCAGGCACTTCCCGGCGCCCACGGCGTGCACCTCGCCGCCGGATCCGCCGCCGCCACCGCCGGTGGTGTAGCCGGCGGCGACGATGTTGGCCTGCACCGCGTTCTCCGTCGCGTCCGAGGGATAGCCGGACGTCATCACGCCTTCGTAGAAGGTGCCGGTCGCGCCCTTGCTGTTGTCGCCGCCGATGCCCAGGATGATCGCGCCCTGCTTCTTCATCGGGTTGTAGCCCGAGACGTTGGGACGAGGTCCGGAGTAGAAGGTGGACAGGCTGCCGGACTGGGCGTTGCCACCTCGGATCGACCACAGGTTCGCGGTGCCCTTGATGATCGCGGTGGTGAAGCGGTAGTTGATCGTCGGGTCGTTGGCGTTGTAGCCGGCGTTCTGCCCGGAGTACAGGCCGTTCTCCATGTCGGCCATGATCCACGGGCCGTTGCCGGTGCCGTAGCCCCAGACCTTGATGTTGCCGAAGTAGATGGCCTCCATCGTGCCGTTGCCGTCGTCGTTGTTGTTCGTCTCGGCGTTGCCGTAGTCGAAGCAGCAACCGCCGTTGTAGTGCGTGCCGTCGAAGATCGCGTACTCACCCTCGGGCTGGTCGCCGGTGGCGATGCCGTTGGTGTGGTCGTTGCGGTAGCCGGTGCCGGAGGCCACGTAGACGCCGTAGGCCTCGTGCCCGTTGAGCATCGCCGGCGCGGCGGTCGCCACGGCGAGGTTGTCCGGGCCGCCCGCGGCGCCGCCGCCGGGCGCCTGGGTGAGGTTGTTGCCGCGGCCGGACTGGTCGTAGATCACCGTGATCACGCAGGTCGTTCCGGCGCAGAACGAGTCCTGGGACGCGGCGTCGGCGTAACCGCCCGCACCCTGCACCCCGATGTCCCGGGTGGTGTTGTCCGAGGACCGGCGCACCTGGTACAGGTTCCCGGCGTAGGCGCCGTACAGCGCGCGGGTCGTGCTGTGCGCCGCGACGCAGGGGGTCCCGCCGGACGCGTAGATGTCGCAGGGGCCGGTGGTCGCGGCCTGGGCGGTCCCGGCCGTGACGGTGAGACCCAGCGTCGCGCCGGCGACCAGCAGGACGGCGGCCGTCAAGCGTGTTAGCGCTCTCAGCCCATGCCGGGATGGTGGCCGCCGTCCGAATACGCCTCTTGCCATGTGAGCTCCTCGCTCTCGTGAGCACGATGCGGTACGCCGCCGTCCCGCCGCCCACGGCTGCCGGACCGGGGCGACGGAACGTTAGCGCTAACATTTCGCCCCGCAGTCGTCGCCTTGGACAGGGTTCGGCGCGGGGATGTCTCGGCGGTAGACGGTGCTGCACGTTGCGTGTTCTGTCAAGGGCTCTGCGCTACGGGCTCGAATCATTTCCCCCGCGCTACGAAAGTTACATCGCCACTTGACACCGCTCACTGATACGCGTTTTCGTGGGTCGCACAGCCTCGCCCTGCGGATGCCGGGCCGATCTTCGCGAAGCTGCTCCTTGTCGAGTCCGACCCGCGGAGATCCAGATGCCCTATCGCAGAATCCTGGCGCGTTCGCGCCGGCCGGTCGCGCTCGCCGTCGCGACGGCGGCCATGCTCACGGTGGCCCAGACCGCCACGGCGGCGACGACGCTGCGCGGTCTGGCCGAGGCCCAGAACCGCTACTTCGGCACCGCGCTGACGGACGGCAACCTGAACAACAGCACCCTGACGAACGTCGCCGGCGCCCAGTTCGACATGGTCACCCCGGGCAACGAGATGAAGTGGGACACCACCGAGCCCTCGAACGGCGGCTACAACTTCGGCCCCGGCGACCAGATCGTCACCTGGGCCAAGAGCCACAACGACCGCGTACGCGGGCACAACCTGGTCTGGCACAGCCAGCTGCCGGGCTGGGTCAGCAGCCTGCCGTCCAACCAGGTCCAGGGCGCGATGGAGGCCCACATCACCACCGAGGCCACGCACTACAAGGGCCAGCTCTACGCCTGGGACGTGGTCAACGAACCCTTCAACGAAGACGGCAGCCTCCGCCAGGACGTCTTCTTCAACGCCATGGGCACCGGATACATCGCGGATGCGTTGCGCACCGCGCACGCCGCGGACCCCAACGCCAAGCTCTACCTGAACGACTACAACATCGAAGGCCAGAACGCCAAGAGCAACGGCATGTACAACCTGGCCCAGTCCCTGCTCGCCCAAGGCGTCCCGCTCAACGGCATCGGCTTCGAAAGCCACTTCATCCTCGGCCAGGTGCCCTCCAGCATGCAGGCCAACATGCAACGCTTCGCCGACCTCGGCCTGGACGTGGCTGTGACGGAACTCGACGACCGGATCACCCTCCCAGCCAGCTCGGCCAACCTGCAACAGCAGGCCGCGGACTACGCCGCGGTGGTCAAGGACTGCTTGGCCGTCAGCCGCTGCGTCGGCGTCTCGCAATGGGGCGTGGGAGACGCCGACTCCTGGATCCCGGGCACATTCCCCGGCCAGGGCGCGGCGACCATGTACGACCAGAACTACCAGCCCAAGCCCGCCTACAACGCCACGGTGACCGCGCTCGGCGGCTCGACCGGAGGCGGTGGCTCAACGACCGGTGAGCTGCATGCGGTGGGGGCGGGGAAGTGTCTGGACGTGCCGAACTCCAGCACCACCGGCGGTACTCAGGTGCAGATCTATTCCTGCAGCGGTGCCGCCAACCAGGTCTTCACCCACACTTCCTCCGGTCAGCTGACCGTGACCGAGGCGGGGACCACGCTGTGCCTGGACGCGAACGCCAAGGGCACCACCAACGGCACCAAGGTGATCATCTGGTCGTGCAACGGGCAGACGAACCAGCAGTGGAACCTGAACGCCAACGGCACGATCACCGGCGTGCAATCAGGACTCTGCCTGGACGTCAACGGAGCCTCCACCGCCAACGGCGCCCTGGTCCAGCTCTGGACCTGCAACGGCCAGAGCAACCAGCAATGGACCCTCGGGTAGGGATCGGGGACGGGACTCCCGCCGCGAGATCAGCCGAACAGGCGGCGTTGGATCTCGCGGCGGTAGTCCTCAAGGGTGTTGTCGATGTGGACCGCCGCCGCGTGCGCCGCGGCTTCGGGGTCGCCGTCCCGGATCGCCTGGTAGATCGCACCGTGCTCGGCGATCGCCTCGTCCGCGTGGCCGCCGACCGTACCGTGCAGGCCGATGATGCTGGACTGGCGCTGAAGCCGGCGCGCCTCGCGGACCGCGGCGACGAGGAAGGCGTTGTGCGAGGCCGCGGCGATCCCGAGGTGGAAGTCGTCGTCGCCGCGGTCGAACAGCGCCGCCTGCCCGGTCACATGCCCTTCGCGGCACAGTTCCGCCGCGTCCGCCAGCGCCCGGAGTTCGGGGGGCGTGGCGTGGACCGCGGCGAGCCGGCTGGCCGCGACCTCCTGGACCCGGCGGAACTCGAAGAGCATGTAGACATGATCGAGGTCGGTCGGAAGGAAGAAGCCGGCCCAGGGCGACGAGCCCAGCATGCCCTCGTCATCGGCGACGTAGAGGCCCCGGCCCTTCTGCGCGCGGACCCGGCCGAGGGCCGAGAGGATCTTGATCGCCTCCCGGACCACGGTCCGGGAGGTCCCCAGCCGGGCCGCCAGCTCGTTCTCGGTCGGCATCCGGTCTCCCGGCCGCAGCCCCGACCCGGCGATGATCTCGAGGATCCGCTCGGCCATGAGCTCGTATCCCGGCCGGTAGGGGACGGTGCCCGCACCAGCCCCCTCCTCCTCCTGCGCTGTCACGCCCGCCATGCAGAGAAGATACACCTCGACTGATGAGTATGACTCTTTCAGCGCCGCACTGACGCCTTGGGCGGCGCTCACCAGGGTAAGCAACGAGATCTTGATAATAAGCATGCTCATTCTCTTGACGGAGCGCCGTGCTGCGGCTCTGATGAGAGATCGATGTCCGACACATTTCCTCAGGCGCCCATCGACGCAAGAGAGGAAGGATCATGATCCCCCGAACCCGCCGACGAGAGGGCGTCAGACGTCCCTCGGCCCTGGCGGCGGCCGCGACGCTCACGGCCGCCGTCGCCACCGCCTTCGGCGCGGCGACCGTGTCCCACGCCGCGACCGCCGCCACTCTGTACGTCTCCCCCACCGGTTCCGGGACAGCCTGTTCAGCCGGCGCGCCCTGTTCCATCACCCAGGCCCAGTCCTCGGTCCGGACGATGAACACGAACATGACCGGCGACATCGTCGTCCAGCTGGCCGGCGGGACCTACCGGTTGTCCGCACCGCTGGTGTTCACCGCGGCCGACTCGGGGACGAACGGCTACACCGTCTCCTGGCAGGCGGCACCCGGCGCGACGCCGGTGCTGTCCGGCGGGCAGCAGGTGAGCGGTTGGACGCTGCACGACTCGGCTGACAACATCTGGGCCGCGGCGGTGCCGGCCGGGGCCGACTCGCGGCAGCTGTACGTCGACGGCGCGCTCGCGCCCCGCGCCGCGATCACGATCTCGCGCAACGACGTGCAGATCACCGCCAGCGGCATGAATATCGTGAACTCGGCGCTGAACTACCTGGCGACGCTGCCTCAGCAGAACCGGATCGAACTGGAGAGCCAGAACTCGTTCACCGACCGGTACGCACCGGTGTCGAGCATCAACGGCACCACGATCACCATGCAGCAGCCGGCGTGGAACAACAACAACTGGGGCTATGACACGCTCGCCCGGCCCTTCGCCGGGGGCCAGCTGTCCCTGGAGAACTCGTACTCCTTCCTGAAGAACGCCGGGCAGTGGTTCCTCGACCCGCAGGCCGGACAGCTGTACTACAAGGCGGCCTCCGGGCAGTCGCCGTCCGGCCACGACATCGAGCTGCCGCACCTGACCTCGCTGGTCCAGATGAGCGGCAGCTACAGCACGCCGGTGTCGCACATCGCCTTCCAGGGCATCGCGTTCGAGCACACCACGTGGCTGGGGCCGAGCAGCTCGATCGGCTACGCCGACCAGCAGACCGGCACGTTCCTGGCGAAGCAGTACACCCAGCCCGGCGATTTCCTGTCCTCCTGCCAGTCCGGCTGCCAGCTGTTCGAGGCCACGCGCAACAGCTGGAACCAGGTCCCGGCGGCGGTCCAGGTCTCGGCCGCGTCCCACATCACGTTCAGCGGGGACACGTTCACCCACCTCGGCCAGGTCGGTCTCGGCATCGGCAACGACGCGGACGCCAACGCCTCGGGCGTCGGCCTGGGCGCCGCCGACATCACGGCCGACCACGACACCTTCACGGACGACTCCGGAGCGGGGATCGTCGTCGGCGGAGTGCAGCCGGACGCACACCACCCGTCGAACGCCGCGATGACCGTGCAGAACGTCACGCTCACCAACAACCTGGTGACCGGCGTCGCCGAGGACTACAAGGACATGTCCGGGATCCTGTCGACGTATGCCACCCACACCGACATCGAGCACAACGAGGTGTCGAACCTGGCGTACGACGGCATCGACGTCGGCTGGGGCTGGGGCATGAACGACCCCGGCGGCAGCCAGGACTACGTCAACCGCGGCACCTACAACTACCAGCCGATCTACTCGACCCCGACGACGCTGAAGAACAGCGTCGTCAGCTACAACAAGGTGCACGGCACCAAGAAGGTCTTCCACGACGGCGGCAGCATCTACACCCTGTCGGCCGACCCCGGCGCGACCATCAACAACAACTACATCTACGACAACCAGCACACCGTCGGCCTGTATCTGGACGAGGGCTCGCGCTACGAGACCCTGTCGAACAACGTCGTGCAGGACACCGGCGTGTGGGCGTTCACGAACGCCAACAGCAACAACAACACGAACGACAGCACGTTCTCCGACAACTGGTACAACTCCGGAGCGACCAATGTCGCCACCGGCTCTCCGCACAACAACGTCCTGACCGGCAACGTCCAGGTCAGTGGAGCCTGGCCGACAGCTGCCCAGCAGGTCATCGACGGCTCCGGCGTCTCCGGGAGTACCGGAGGCTCGAACACCGGTGAGCTGCACGCGGTCGGTGCCGCGAAGTGTCTGGACGTGCCGAACTCCAGCACCACCGGCGGCACCCAGCTCCAGATCTACACCTGCTCGGGCGGCACCAACCAGGTCTTCACCCGAACCGCGTCCGGTCAGCTCACGGTGTACTCCGGCAGCACCCAGATGTGCCTGGATGCCAACGCCAAGGGCACCACCAACGGCACCAAGGTGATCATCTGGTCGTGTAACGGGCAGACGAACCAGCAGTGGAACCTGAACGCCGACGGCACGATCACCGGCGTGCAATCAGGACTCTGCCTGGACGTCAGCGGCGCCTCCACCGCCAACGGCGCCCTGGTCCAGCTGTGGACCTGCAACGGCCAGACCAACCAGCAATGGAAGCTCGGCTGACCACGACCCGCCATCTGTTCCGCACCGTTCATCAAGCTCTCGGCTCGAATCGATTCGAGAGCCGCCACCTCGGAGGTGAACCCGTGTTCAGATCCATCATCAGGGGCCTGCGCAGACCCCTGCGCCCCGTCCTGGCGCTCGCGTTCGCGGCCGTCCTGGCCGTCGCCGGTGTGCAGGTCGCGGCGTCCACGGCGCAGGCCACGGCCTCACAGGCCGCGGCACCCCAGGCCGCCACGTCGTTGCCCTGCGACGTCTACGCCAGCGGTGGCACACCGTGCGCCGCGGCGTACAGCACCGTGCGCGCGCTGTACGCGGCCTACAACGGCCCGCTCTACCAGATCCAGCGCGCGTCCGACAACACGCGCATGGACGTCGGCCTGCTCGCGGCGGGCGACTACGCCAACGGCGCCGCACAGGTCTCGTTCTGCGCCAACACGTCCTGCACGATCACGAAGCTCTACGACCAGACCTCCCACCACAACGACATGCCGATCTCCTGGGGCGGGTTCTGGAAGGGCCCCGGCCCGAACGGCTCGGACGTCGGCGCGGACGCCATGGCGCTGCCGGTGACGGTCGGCGGCCACGCGGTGTTCGGCGTCAAGGTCCACCCCGGCGTCGGCTACCGCGTCGACAACACCGTCGGCGTGCCCACCGGATCCCAGCCGGAGGGGATCTACATGGTCACCTCCTCCGACTACTACAACTCACAGTGCTGTTTCGACTTCGGCTCCGCCGAGACCAGTCACAACGACGACGGCAACGCGACGATGAACGCCATCGAGTGGGGCAACGCGTGCTGGTTCGGCGGCTGCACCGGACCCGGGCCCTGGGTCGAGGCCGACCTCGAGAACGGCATGTACAGCACCAACCGCGGCCCCAACAACGCGGACAACCCCGGCGTGAGCCACCGGTTCGTCAGCGCGTGGGAGAAGGAGAACGGCACCTCCGACTTCACCCTCAAGAACGGCGACGCGACCACCGGCGGCCTCACGACGACATATTCAGGAGCACTCCCCAACAACTACTCGCCGATGAAGGTGCAGCCGGACGTCGAACTGGGCACCGGCGGCGACAACAGCAACGGCGGCCAGGGCGAGTTCTTCGAGGGCGCCGTCACCTCCGGTTTCCCCTCGGACGCGACGGAGAACGCGGTCCAGGCGGCCCTCACCACGGCCGGCTACACCGCTCCGGCCCCGCCCCCGGGCGGCCCGCTCCACGCGGTCGGCGCCGGCAAGTGCCTGGACGTGCCGAACGCCAGCACCACCGGCGGCACCCAGCTCCAGATCTACACCTGCAACGGCCAGAGCAACCAGACCTTCAACCACACCTCGTCCGGAGCGCTGACCGTGACCGACTCCGGCACCACGATGTGCCTGGACGCCAACGGCCAGGGCACCACCAACGGCACCAAGGTGATCATCTGGTCGTGCAACGGGCAGACGAACCAGCAGTGGAACCTGAACGCCAACGGCACGATCACCGGCGTGCAATCAGGACTCTGCCTGGACGTCAGCGGCGCCTCCACCGCCAACGGCGCCCTGGTCCAGCTGTGGACCTGCAACGGCCAGAGCAACCAGCAATGGAAGCTCGGCTGATATCACTTCCCACACGTGCCGGGGCGGCGTAGGGGGCCGCCCCGGCACCCCTTGACGAGCGACCCGACGAGCGACCCGACCGCAGCGCTCTGCGCTTGCTTCAAGTCGACGGCCCGCGTAGGCGGCCAGCGGCCGAGACGGACGGCGGCTCACGCAAGTGCCGACGGAGAGACACGGCCAGGGCGCCGAATCGCCGGATCGCCGGTCCGCCAGAGCCAGCACGCCACGTCGACCGGGTCGCAAGGTCGCCGGGTCCCATGGGTCGCCGGTTCGCCAGCGAGCCAGGTCGCCAGGTCGCCAGGTCGCCAGGTCGCCAGGTCGCCAGGTCGCAGCATCGCCGAAAGGACTGAAGATGTCTCCCTCCTCCCCCTCCCCCATCAGCCGCCGCGCTGTGCTCTCCGCCGGGACCGCGGGCGCCGCCGCCGCGTTCGGGCTGCTCCGGTTCGCTCCCGAGGTGTCGGCCAACGCCGGTCCGCAGAGCTACACGGCCTCGTGGTCATCGGTGGACCAGCATCCGCCGACTCCGGAGTGGTTCCAGGACGCCAAGTTCGGGATCTACTACCACTGGGGCGTGTTCTCGGTCCCGGCCTTCGGCAACGAGTGGTACCCGCGGAACATGTACAACCGCGGATCGGCCGAGAACCAGCACCACATCAACACCTACGGCGACCCATCGGTGTGGCCGTACCACAACTTCATCCTCGGGGCGAACGACAAGTCCGGGCAGTTCACCAAGTTCGCGCCCAAGCTGGTCTCGGCCGGCGGGAGCTGGGATCCGAACGCGTGGGCGCAGCTGTTCAAGAACGCGGGCGCCCGGTTCGCCGGCCCCGTAGCCGAGCACCATGACGGCTACTCGATGTGGAACAGCCAGGCCAACGAGTGGAACTCGGTGAAGACCGGGCCCGGCCTGGATTTGGTGGGCCTGCATGCCCAGGCCATCCGCGGGCAGGGCCTGAAGTTCATGGCCTCGCTGCACCACGCCTACCACTTCCAGGGCTACTACCAGTACGTACCGCAGCAGTCGACCGCGACGCTGCAAAAGCTCTACGGGCAGATGGGCAGCACCGCGGAGAACCAGCTGTGGTACAGCAAGCTGGTCGAGGTCGTCAACGGCTACCAGCCCGACCTGATCTGGCAGGACTTCGACCTCAGCGGCGTCCAGGAATCCCAGCGCCTGGCTTTCCTGGCGTACTACTACAACCAGGCCGTCTCCTGGAACAAGGACGTCGTGGCCACTTACAAGGACGGTTTCGACACCGCCGGCGAGGTCTTCGACTTCGAGCGCGGCGGACCCGGCGGCCTGCTCTCCCCCTACTGGCTCACCGACGACTCCATCTCCTCCTCCAGCTGGTGCTACACGGTCGGTATCGGCTACTACACGACGCAGGCGCTCCTGCACGCGCTCATCGACCGAGTGGCCAAAGGCGGCAACATGCTGCTGAACATCGCTCCGATGGCCGACGGCACGATCCCCTCCGACCAGCAGAACATCCTGCTGGGCATGGGTGACTGGCTCGGCCGCTTCGGCGAGTCGATCTACGCCACCCGCGCGTGGTCCTCGTACGGTGAGGGCCCGACGGCGATGGGCGGCGGCTCCTTCTCCGGCCCCAAGGCGGGAGTGCCGCAGGACGTCAGGTTCACCCGCAGCAAGGACAACACCGTCCTTTACGCCACCGCGTTGGGCTGGCAGGGCGGGACCATGACCGTGACCACACTCAACTCCAACCAGATCAACCTCAGCACCCTGGTCTCCGCGCAGCTGCTGAACAACACCGCCGGGACCTACATCAACCTGCCCGCGCCCACTCAGGACGCCGGCGGGCTGCACTTCACCATGCCCTCGTCCAACCCGCCGTTCAGCGCCCTGGCCTACACCGTCAAGCTGACCTTCTCCGGGCAGATCCCGCCGCTCGGCTCCGGGCCGCTCCCCACCGGGTGGGCGAAGATCGTCAACGCCACCAGCGGGCTCGTCCTCGACAGCGGTGGCAACGTCGCATCCGGTTCGAACCTGAAGCAGTGGAACTACGACGGGAGCACCAACCTGCAGTGGCAGCTGGTCCCGCTCGGCGGCGGCTACTACCGGATCGTCAACCGCACCAACGGCATGGTCGCCGACAGCTGGGGCGACGCAGCCAACGGCGCGCCGGCGCGGCAGACATCGTGGAACGGCGGCAACAACCAGCAGTGGAGCCTCACCAGCGCGGGAAACGGTCGGTACCACATCGTCAACCGGGGCACCGGAACCGCTCTGGACGGCGCCGGCAGCACGACGGCCGGGGCGACCACGGTGATGTGGGCGCCCAACGCCAGCACCAACAACCAGTGGTCGATCACCGCAGTCTGATCGTGGTCTGATCGTGGTCTGATCGTGGTCTGATCGCGGTCTGATCCCGACCTGATCGCGACATGGTCGCGGCCTGGCCACACGAGCCACCGGTGGCGGGAAGGACACCTCCCGCCACCGGTGTCCCCGGCGTCAGCTCGTGGTGCAGCTCAGCGTGGGAGAGGCGTTGGTCCCCGAGAAAGTCGCCTGGAAGCCGAAGCTCGTGTTCCCGCCGGGTGCGATCGAACCGTTGTAGCCGGCGTTCGTGATGGTCACGGCGCCCGCTCCGGTTCCGGCCAGGACGCCGTTCCAGACGTTGGTGATCTGCTGGCCGCCGCCCCAGGTCCACGTCACCTTCCAGCCGGTGCTGGGAGCCGTCCCGTTGTTCGTCACCGTGACACTGGCGGTGAAGCCGTTGTTCCACTGGCTGGTCACCGAGTACGCGGCGGCGCAGCCTCCTCCGCCTCCCCCGCCGGAAGACGTCGTCGCGGTCACCGCGGAGGACTGGGCCGAGACGTTGCCGGCGGCGTCGTAGGCGGCGACCTGGTACGAGTACTGCGTCGACGCCGAGAGCCCGGAGTCGGTGAAAGCGGTGCCGGCGCTCGTGCCGACCTGCACGCCGTTGCGATACACCCGATATCCGGCCACGCCGACGTCGTCCGCCGACGGCGACCACGACAGCGCCACCGAGGAACTGGTGACACCCGTGACGGCGAGGTTCGACGGCACCGACGGCGGAGTCGTGTCACCACCGCCACCGCTCTGGTCCAGGCCGAAGAAGTGGACGGCGACGGCTGCCATACCGCTCATCGGCAGGGAATGGCCGGTGTTGGCGATGCTGTAGGCATCCACCTGCGCGACGCCGGAACTGTTCGCGTAGGTGGTGTGGGTCCACCCGGACTGCGGATGGTCTGTCGTGCTCGGGGTCTGCGACACACCTGTCACGTTCGTCCACTGCTTGATCTCTTCGCCGAAGTTCACATAGGACAGCGTGGTGTCGTCGGTGCCGTGCCACAGCTGCATGCGGGGCCGCACGCCGGTGTAGCCCGGGTAGGCGGCGCGGACCAGGTCGCCCCACTGCTGGGGAGTCTTCGTGATCTGTCCCTGCGCGCAGGCGGAGTTCCACTGCGAGCCGTCGGTGGTGGCGAAGCACCCGAACGGCACGCCCATGAAAGCCGCGCCGGCCTTGAACACGTCCGGGTAGTCGCCGAGCATCACGTTGGTGGCCATGCCGCCGGAGGACGCACCGGTGACGTAGACCCGGCTCGCGTCGCCGTTGTCGTGCTGTTCGATGTACTGGATCATCGAGATCAGCCCGGCCGGGTCGTTGGCGCCGTTGTGGGTCAGCGAGCTGGGCGACGACACGTCCCAGCAGTCGTAGCTCCGGGTGACCGACGGGTAGACGACGATGAAGCCGTACCGGTCGGCCAGCGAGGCGAACTCGGTCCCGGAGTAGAACGCGGGACCGGACCCGGTGCAGTTGTGCAGGGCCAGCAGGATGGGCGGATGCGCCTGGACGCTCGCCGGGACGTACTCGTACATCTGCAGGTTGGTGGGGTTGTAGCCGAAGTTCGTGACCTGCACCAGGGACGCCGCCGACGCCTCGGGCGCGGCGACCGCACCGGACACGGCCGCCGCGACGTAGGTGAACATCGCCAGCACCGCGGCGATGATCCGTCTGCCGGATCTCATGGGACCTCCTGCGCGAATGCGGAGTGCCGTCGAATCTGTTCGACGGCGTGCATCCGACGCTAGGAACGGCCCGCAGGTCCGGCCAAGCAAAAGGGAGTAACTGGTGGATTTCTCCTGATACCAGGCGAAACTTTCACATCGGGCGATCGTTCCACGCCGGTGAGGCCGGCGGTCCCAGGGCGTCGACGCGCACGCCGCCCTGCGCGTCGACGCCGAAGTCGATGCGCGGGGCGGCGTGGTCCCAGGGGGACGTCGACGTCCCGGTCACGGAGATCCCAGGTCGCGGTACTCGTGATATCTGGCACGCAGCCAGGGGACGGCTTCGGCGTGGCAGAGTTCGGTCTCGGCCGTGGCCCAGCGCGGTGGCTCGTCCCCACCATCGAGCACCCAAGCGGCTTGGACCGCGGCCCCGTCGGCGACGTATTCGCCGGGTGGCGGGACCAGCACGGGGCGGCCGAGGACGGCCGGGGCGATGGCGCGGACGGCTTCGGAGCGTGCGGCGCCGCCGATGAGCAGGACGCGCTCGACCGGGACGCCGAGTGCGGTGAGCGCGTCCAGGCCGTCGGCCAGACCGCAGAGCATGCCCTCGACATAGGCGCGGGCCAGGTGCGCGGGGCTGGAGTTGGCCAGGCGCAGCCCGTGCAGCGAGCCGGCCGCGTCCGGGCGGTTGGGAGTGCGCTCGCCTTCCAGGTAGGGGATCAGCGTCAGACCGTCGGCGCCCGCCGGGGCGGACAATGCCAGCCGGGACAGCTCGCCGAGGCTGACGCCGAGCACGGCCGCGGCGGCATCCAGGACGCGCGCGGCGTTGAGGGTGCAGACCAGGGGCAGGTGGCGGCCGGTCGCGTCGGCGAACCCGGCGACGGTGCCGGTCGGTTCGGCGGTCGGGGCCTCGGAGACCGCGAACACGGTGCCGGAGGTGCCGATCGACACCACGACGTCGCCGGGGCGGGCGCCGAGCCCGAGGGCCGCCCCCGCGTTGTCCCCGGCGCCGGGTCCCAGGATCAGCGGGTCGGTCTCCGCCGCACCGAGGCGGGCGCGCGCGGAGCCGGCGTTGAGCAGCCCGGCCGCGGCGAACCCGGTGGGCTCCAGCACTCCGGCCCGCTCGGCCGGGCCGAGCACGCGCGGGAGCAGCGGCTTACCGCCGAAGGCCCGTTCCAGCAGGTCGGTCCGGTATTCACCGGAGGCGGGGGACCAGTAGCCGGTGCCGGAGGCGTCGCTGCGGTCGGTGGTCAGGGTGCCGATGTCGCGGCCGTCGGTGAGGCGCCAGGTGAGCCAGTCGTGCGGCAGGCACACCGCCGCGACCCGGGCCGCCTTCTCCGGCTCGTGCTCGGCGAGCCACCGGAGCTTGGTCACGGTGAACGACGCGACCGGGACGGTGCCGACCGCGTCCGCCCACTGCTGGGCGCCGAGCTCGGCGACCAGGTCCGCGGCGGCGCGCGCCGAGCGGGTGTCGTTCCACAGCAGCGCGGGACGCACGACCGAGCCCTCGGCGTCCAGGCAGACCATGCCGTGCTGCTGCGCGGCGATGGACAGCGCGGCGACGTCGCCGAGGCCGCCGGCCTCGGCGACCGCCTGGCACAGCGCGTCCCACCAGGCGGCCGGGTGCACTTCGGTGCCGTCGGGATGCCGTGCGGAGCCGGAGCGGACCAGGACGCCGGTGTCGGCGTCCCGGATCACGACCTTGCAGGACTGGGTCGAGGAGTCGACCCCGGCGACCAGGCGCTGAGTCACCGGGCGCCCATCAGGTGCTCGATCGCGAGCTGGTTCAGCCGCACGAAGCCGGCTCCGCGCGCGCCCACGGCGTCCGGGTCGAAGTCCTCGAACGCGCCGCGGTCGGTGAGCAGGTCGGCGTAGGTCTCGCCGGCGGCGAGGGTCGGGGTGGCGAGCTCGGCGACGCGGGCGACGGCGAAGGCCTCCTGGACCTCGGGGTCGGCGCGGAAGGCGGCGGCGCGCTCCTTGAGCAGCAGGTAGGTGCGCATGTTGGCGGCGGCGGACTGCCACACGCCGGTGATGTCCTCGGTGCGGGCGGGCTTGTAGTCGAAGTGCCGGGGGCCTTCGTAGCCGCCGTTCTCCAGCAGGTCGACGAGGAAGAAGGCGTTGAGCAGGTCGCCGTGCCCGAAGACCAGGTCCTGGTCGTACTTCGCGCCGCGCTGGCCGTTGAGGTCGATGTGGAACAGCTTGCCGTGCCACAGCGCCTGCGCGATGCCGTGCACGAAGTTCAGGCCGGCCATCTGCTCGTGCCCGACCTCGGGGTTGAGCCCGACCATGTCGGCGTGCTCCAGGGTGCCGATGAAGGCCAGGGCGTGGCCGACGGTCGGCAGCAGGATGTCGCCGCGGGGCTCGTTCGGCTTGGGCTCCAGGGCGAAACGGAGATCGTAGCCGCGGTCGGTGACGTAGGCGGCCAGGGTGTCCAGGCCTTCGCGGTAGCGGTCCAGGGCGGCGCGGACGTCCTTGGCGGCGTCGGACTCGGAGCCCTCGCGGCCGCCCCAGAAGACGTAGGTGTGGGCGCCGAGCTCGGCGGCCAGGTCGAGGTTCCGCATCACCTTGCGCAGGGCGAAACGGCGCACGTCGCGGTCGTTGGCGGTGAAGGCGCCGTCCTTGAAGACCGGGTGCTTGAAGAGGTTGGTGGTGGCCATGGGGACCTTCAGGCCGGTCTCGTCCAGGGCCGCTTTGAAGCGCTCGATGTGCTTGGCCCGGTCGGCTTCGTCGGCGCCGAAGGGGATGAGGTCGTCGTCGTGGAACGTGACGCCGTAGGCACCGAGCTCGGCCAGGCGGTGCACGGTCTCGACCGGGTCCAGCGCCGGGCGCGTCGGGTCGCCGAACGGGTCGTTGGCGGGCCAGCCCACGGTCCACAGACCGAAGGTGAACTTGTCGGCGGGGGAAGGCGTAGCGGGCATCGCAGACTCCTGGCGCGCGCGAAGGGATACGGAGGGAGACGAAGGGAGACGAAGGGACGGCAGAAGGAATTGTTTGATGGATGAACTTATGGTCGACCTGTGGCATTGTCAAGGCATGGCGCGCGTATCCGATCACCGAACCCACCCCGCCGCGGCCCCGACCCCGGCCCGCCAGGGCAC
Source organism: Catenulispora subtropica (assembly GCF_039531675.1). Classification (NCBI taxonomy): domain Bacteria; kingdom Bacillati; phylum Actinomycetota; class Actinomycetes; order Catenulisporales; family Catenulisporaceae; genus Catenulispora; species Catenulispora subtropica. Next base: position 132,968 of record NZ_BAAAQM010000013.1, on the reverse strand, counting down.
CATCCGGGACGCGAACCTGGCGCTGCTGTACCGGCTGATCGTCGACGCGCCGGCCCCGGTGTCCCGAGCGGCGCTGGCCGCCGTCACCGGCATGACGCGCGCCACCGCCTCCGCCCTCGCGGACGCGCTGCTCGCCGCGGACCTGGTTCAGGAGGTCTCCCCACCCCCGGCGACCGGCGCCGGCCGGCCCGCGGCGGGCCTGGTGCCTTCCAGCAGCGGCCCCGTCGGTCTCGGGCTGGAGATCAACGTCGACTATCTGGCGGCCAGCGTGGTGGACCTGGCCGGACGCGTCCGCGGCACCCTCACCGCGCACGGCGACCAGCGCGGGCGCCGGCCGGCGGAGGTCCTGGGCGACCTGGCCGAGCTGGCCGCGCAGGCCCGCGAGGCGGCGGACGCGCCGGATCCGGTCGTCGCCGGAACGGCGGTGGCGGTCCCGGGCCTGGTCGAGGCCTCGCGCGGCCGGATCCGGCGCGCGCCGAACCTGCGCTGGGAGGACATGGACATCGCGCACGAGCTGCGCGGCCTGCTCCCGGACGCCTCGTTCGATCCGATCGTCGGCAACGAGGCCGACTTCGCCGCGCTCGCCGAGGCCCACGCTTCCCGCGAGCACGCGGCGCTCACCGACTTCCTCTACGTCTCGGGCGAGATAGGCGTCGGCGCCGGGATCGTGCTCGGCAGTGAGCTGTTCCGCGGCGCGCGTGGCTGGGCCGGCGAGATAGGTCACGTCACCGTCGAGCCCGGCGGAGCGTCCTGCCGGTGCGGTGCCCGCGGGTGCCTGGAGACCGTCGCAGGGCTCGAGGCCCTGCGGCGCACCGGGCCCGAGGCCGCCGCGAACCCCCTGGGCCGGGCGGTCGCCGGCGCCGTGAACCTCCTGGACCTGCCCGCGGTCGTGCTCGGCGGCGTCTACGCCCGGCCGGAGTTCGCCGCGGCCCTGCTCCGCGGTGTCGAGCAGACGCTGGCCGAGCATGTCGTCAGCGCGCGCTGGGCGCCGGTGGCGGTGCACACCTCCCAGCTCGGGGAGACCGCCGCCGCGAGGGGCGCCGCGGTCGCCGTCGTGCGCCGGATCCACGCCGACCCGGCCGGATGGCTCGAAGTCTTGACCGAAGCCTGACACGCCGTCAGCTTCAGCCTCCAGAATCATTCGCGAAACTACCGCGAGACTTTCGCGCGTGTCATCGACCGCCATCCCTGAGGGCACCCCGACGGTCTAGCCGGTGATCGTGCCGTCGCCGTTGATCCGCCGGTGCGAGCAACTTTCGGCTCGCGCCGGCGAAACGTTGCATTGGCGCCCCACGGCTGGTGTATGAATAGGGCGTGGCGGACGACGAGACGCAAGAGCCGGAGCTGGGAACACAGCGACGAGGAGAGCCGGTGACCATCGCGCGCATCGCGCAGGAGGCGGGTGTCTCGGTGCCCACCGTGTCCAAGGTCCTCAACGGCCGCTCCGGGGTGTCCGACCTGACCCGGGCCCGCATCGAGGAGCTGATCGACCGCTACGGCTACCGCAAGCCGCAGGCGAAGGGCAACAACATCCTGGAGCTGGTGTTCCACGAACTGGCCGGGATGCAGGCCGTGGACGTGATCCGCGGCGTCGAGCAGGCCGCCCGCAGACACCGGTTCGGAGTGGTGATCTCCGAGTCCGGCCTGCGCGAGGCGAGCACCGTCGACGACATGCTGGAGCGCCGGCCGCGGGCCGTGCTTGCCGTCGCTCGGCTCTCCGAGTCCGAGCGCGACCAGTTGAAGACCCGCGGCATCCCGTTCGTGGTCCTGGACCCCGCCGACGATCCGCCGGACGACGTCCCGTTCGTCGGCGCCACCGACTGGCGCGGCGGGCAGACGGCGGTCCGGCACCTGATCGAGCTGGGCCATCGGCGGATCGCGGTGATCAGCGCGTCCGGCGACTCCCCCGGGCGCGCACGGCTGGCCGGGTTCTACACGGCGATGCAGGCCGCCGGCATCGCCCCGGACCTGAAGCTGGTGCTGGAGGCCGCGCTCACCCGCGAGGCCGGCCACGCCGCGGCGGTGGACCTGCTGGCGCGCGCCGACCGCCCGACCGCGGTCTTCGCCTCGAACGATCTGCAGGCGCTGGGCGTCTACCGCGCCGCCCGCGAGGCGGGCCTGCGGATCCCGGACGACCTGAGCGTCGTCGGGTTCGACGACCTGCCGGTCGGCGCGTGGGTGGAACCGCCGCTGACCACCATGCGGCGGCCGCTGGCCGAGATGGCGGCCGCCGCCGCCGAGATGGCACTGGCGCTGGCGCGCGGCGAGGAGCTGGGACAGCGCGGGGTGGAGATGGCGACCACGCTCACCGTCCGGGACAGCACGGCGCCGCCCCGGACAGCGGACTGACATCCGCCGGCACCGGCTCGGGTCGGGACACGAGCCGGTGAGCGCGACTTCAGGGAGTCCGGCTTCGGAGGGTGACGCCACGTGCCGGCTCGTCCTTGAACGCCACTGACGAGCGCCGCGTCACACCGCCGTCGGGCTGCGGCGGCTCGTCCAGGCGATCGAGGACCCGGGCACGCCCCTCGCGACGGCCGGGGAACCGCCGATCGAGCTGGTCGTCCGCGCGTCCACGGCGCCGCCGACCACACCGACCTGACCCACCACGCACTCGGAGACCGTATGGCTTCCCTGCCCGACCGTGTCCTGTTCGGCGCGGCGTACTACCACGAATACCAGCCCTACGAGCGGCTCAAGACCGACCTCGACCTGATGGACGAGGCGGGCTTCACCGTCATCCGCGTCGGGGAGTCGGTGTGGTCGACCTGGGAACCGGAGGACGGGCGGTTCGATCTCGACTGGCTGCGGCCGGTACTCGACGGGGCGCACGACCGCGGGATATCGGTCGTGCTCGGCACGCCGACCTACGCCGTGCCGCCGTGGCTGGCCCGCCGTTACCCGGAGATGGCCACGGAGTCCGCGACCGGGAGGCGTGTCGGCTGGGGCGCTCGCCAGGAAGCGGACTTCTCGCACGCCGCCTTCCGCTTCCACGCCGAGCGTGTGACGCGCGCCATCCTGGCTCGCTACGCCGTCCATCCCGCGGTCATCGGCTTCCAAGTGGACAACGAACCCGGCCTGCGGCTGCCGCACAACGAGGGGGTCTTCCAGCGCTTCGTCGACCACCTGCGGGCCGAGTACGGAGACGTCGACACCCTCAACCGCGAGTGGGGGCTGGTCTACTGGTCGCACCGGTTGACCGATTGGTCAGACCTCTGGCGACCGGACGGCAACGCGCAGCCACAGTACGACGCCGCGTGGCGGGCGTTCCTCGCCCGGCAGACCACCGAGTTCGTCGCCTGGCAGGCCGCGATCGCGCGCGAGTACGCCCGTCCCGACCAGTTCGTCACCACCTGCCTGTCATACCCGCACGTCGCGCTCGAGGACGACGAGCTGACCGACGCCCTGGACGTCACCGCCGGAAACCCGTACTACACGATGCAGGACGGCCTGGCGCTGCCCGATCCGACGCCCGAGGACCACGAGCAGCTCTGGCAGACGAGCGGCGTCTGGGCTCTGTATCAGAGCGCTGACCGCATGTTCTCTTCGCGCCAGGAGCCGTTCCTGGTCACCGAGACCAACGCCCAGGCCATCGGCGCCCCGTGGGACAACAAGCCGGCGTTCGACGGCCAGTGGCGGCAGGCCGCCTGGGCCCTCGTCGCGCGCGGCGCCCGGATGATCGAGTACTGGCACTGGCACACGCTGCACTTCGGCGCCGAGTCCTCCTGGGGCGGCGTTCTGCCGCACAGCGGCCGGCCGGGACGGGTCTACGCCGAGGTGGCCCGCCTCGGCAGGGAGTTCGAGACCGCGGGCTCCCTGGTCGCCGGAATCGAGCCCGACGCCGACGTGGCGATGGTCTACTCGGCTCCGAACAAGTGGCTCATGCAGAAGTACCCGCCGCTGGCGAAGGCGGACGGCGGACCCGACGGCGCCTCCTACCACCGCATCTTCGACGCCTTTTACCGCGGGGTGTTCGAGGCCGGCGGTCAGGCCCGCATCTACCACGCACGGCAGCTGCGCCGGACGGCACCGGAAGATACGGCACGGCGGCACCCCGCACTGATCGCGGCAGGGCTCTACATCGCCGACGACGCGATGCTCGACTGGCTGGCCGCCTACGCGGCGGCCGGAGGCCATCTCGTCCTCGGCCCGCGCACCGGTTACGGCGACCACGAAGCCCGAGCCCGCCACGAACCCGCGCCCGCCCGCCTCGCCACCGCCGCCGGGGCCTGGTACGACGAGGTCAGCAACCTCGACGCCGAGGTGCCGGTGCGGACCCGGCCCGGAAGTCCGCTCAGCCTCCCGGACGGCACGGCCGCCACCCGGTGGCTCGAAGGGCTCACCGTCACCGACGCCGAAGTGCTGGCCGAGTACGTGCACCCCCACTTCGGACGCTGGCCGGCGGTCACCAGCCGGCGCCACGGCGCGGGCCGGGTCACCTCCGTCGGCACCGTGCCCAACCGCGCGCTGGCCCGGGCCCTGGCCGCCTGGCTGACGCCGGCCCGGCGCAGCGGCTGGAGCCGGCTGCCGGAGTCCGTCACCGCGACGACCGGCACCGCCCCGAACGGCAGCCGCGTCCACGTGGTCCACAACTGGAGCTGGCAGCCCGTCCAGGTCTCCGCCCCGGCCGCCCTGAACGACGTCCTGACCGGTGCTTCCGTCCGCTTCGGTGAGGCGATCGGCCTCGGAGCCTGGGACGTCCGGATCTTCATCACCGACACCGCCACCTAAACACCATCCGAACACGAACAACCAAGAGGTCTCCATGGCATTCGTCTCGATGGGTCTGTCAGACCTGGAGAAGTACCACCCCGAGCGGACCGAGCCCGCCGACTTCGCAGCCTTCTGGGCCGAAACCCTGGCCGAGGCCCGGTCCGCCCCGGCCGTTCTGGAAACCACGCCCGTGGACACGGGTCTCACGACCGTGACCATCGAGGACGTCACCTTCCCCGGCTTCGGCGGGCAGCCGGTCAAGGGCTGGCTGGTCCGGCCACGCGGCGCCGAGGGACCGCTTCCCACGGTCGTGAGCTATGTCGGCTACGGCGGCGGCCGCGGCCTGCCCCACGACCACCTGCTGTGGGCCAGCGCGGGCTACGCACAACTGGTCATGGACACCCGCGGGCAGGGCGCCGAGTGGGCCGTGGGCGACACTCCGGACGAGGGCCCGGGCTCCGGCCCGGCGTACCCGGGCTCGATGACCCGAGGCATCCTGGACCCGGCCACGTACTACTACCGCCGGGTCTTCACCGACGGTGTCCGCGCCGTGGACGCCGTCCGCACCCACGAGGCTGTCGATCCGGCGCGGGTCCTGGTGGCGGGCGGCAGTCAGGGCGGCGGCATAGCCCTGGCCGTCGCCGGGCTGGTGCCGGACGTCGCCGGGGTGCTGGCCGACGTGCCGTTCCTGCAGCACATCCGGCGTGCGACCGAGATCACGGACGCCTACCCCTACAAGGAAGTCGCGAACTTCTGCAAAACCCACCGCGACAAGATAGAGACGGTGTTCCGCACCCTGTCCTACTTCGACGGCCTGAACTTCGCGGCGCGCGCGACGGCGCCGGCGCTGTACTCGGTCGCGCTGATGGACGACACGTGCCCGCCGGACACCGTCTACGCCTCCTACAACCACTACCTCGGGCCGAAGGAGATCAGCGTCTACCCCTACAACGGGCACGAGGGTGGAGGCGGGCACCACGTACCGGTGGCGCTCGCCTTCGCCGCTTCGCTGGTCAGGACTCGGCTGGGCTGATCTTCAGCACCGGCATGGCGGGCACTGGTGCGCCTTCGGGCAGGCGCACCAGCAACTCCCGCGGACCGTGCTCGAACTCCAATGGGTCGGGGTGACCGAGCAGGTGCACTGCTCCGATCCGCTGTGTATAGAGCGTCAGGTCCTGTCCCAGGGACCGTACGCTGATCCGGCGGTCCGGCGCCCCGCCGAGGGCTGTCAGAAGGACCCTTCCCTACGGCCTGGTCCACGGCGCTCAGGACTTCGCGCACAGTCGTCATCACGAACCTCCAGCGACGTACGAGAACCAGTCGAAGCGAACGACACCCGCGGTGGCGTACATGCCGATGACCCGGCCGGTGAAACCGCCCGCCACCTCAGTGGAGAGGTAGCGGCCGTCGAGCGTGGCGAGGACCTCGGTGCGGCCGTCCGGCTCGGCCACGCAGAAGGAGACGGTGTCGGGTCCGCTGCGTGCGTCCTGCAAGGCCTGCGTCTCGGTGATCTGGACGGTGAGCTCGATGGGCCCGGCGGATGCCGGCCGCGACGCGACGAGAGACCGCAGCGGGCCGATGCGCGCCACGACGCGCACTTCGCCGTCGGCGAGCTCGACGGCGTAGTAGTGGTACTCGTCGAGCCGGACCGCCAGGCCGCCGTCGCCTTCACTCGCGTCGACCAGCGCCGTGGCCCGGCAGGACAGGTGCTGCTGGCGACGGCCGACGAAGACCACGTCGTCGGCGTCCAGGGAGTCGCCGCGGGCCCGCAGCGTCAGCCAGCCGGGACGGTCCTGCGTCGTGACGGACTCCGCGGGGCGGTCCCTCAGCGAGATCCACTGCGGACGCAGAACGCTGTCGTCGAAATCGTCGCGCACCGGCTCGGCTACCGGCTCCTCGAGCGGCCACGGGATCCCGGAGAGGTCCGTGAGGACCTGGCCGACGACCGGCCAGCCGTCGACCCAGTCCACCGGGGCCAGGAAGGTCTCACGGCCCAGGACGTGCCAGCCGGGCGTACCGCCGCCGGGCCGTGTCCCCAGGAACACCAGCCACCAGGAGCCGTCGGGGCCCTGCACCAGGTCGGCGTGCCCGGTGCTCTGGACCGGGTGCTCGATGCCGCGGTGGGTCAGGATCGGGTTGCCCGGGTGGGGCTCGAACGGTCCGTTCGGTGTCGGCCCCCGGGCGATCGACACGGCGTGACCGCGCTCGGTGCCGCCCTCGGCGATCATCAGGTACCAGTACTCGCCGATCCGGTACAGGTGCGGGGCCTCCGGGGCCTTGGCCCCCGGGCTGCCCGACCAGAGCCGCAGCGGCTCGCCGAAGGTCTGGCCGGTGTCCGGGTCCAGGCGGATCTGGGACACTCCGGCGACGGTGCACCAGCAGGTGCCGTCCTCGTCCCAGGCCAGGTCCGGGTCGATACCGGGGACTCCGGGCAGCATCACCGGCTCGGACCAGGGGCCGGCCGGGTCGGTGGCGGTGACCAGCATGTTGCCGCCCCCGCTGCTCGCGTTGGTCGTGATGAGCCGGAAGCGGCCGTCGTGATACCGGAGCGTCGGGGCGTAGACGCCGCCGGACGACCTGGCGCGCGCCAGCCGGAGCTGGCTCGGCCGGTCCAGCACGTTGCCGATCTGCCGCCAGTGCACCAGGTCGCGGCTGTGGAAGATCGGGACGCCGGGGAAGTATTCGAAGCTGGAGCACACGAGGTAGTAGTCCTCCCCCACCCGGCAGATGCTCGGGTCGGGATGGAACCCCGGAACGATCGGGTTCGCAACGGTGTCGCCCACGGTGAGTCAGGCCTCTCCGATGATGAGAAAGTTTCTCTGATTGCCGTCCGATAATTTCTCGGGCACGCTAGCGGCGGGGCCGACCGCTGGTCAACGGCGGCTCGTGGGCAGCGTAATCGAAGCGCTTCGATATTTCCCCTGGACAGCGCACAACTGCCCGGTCTACTGTTCTGACACAAGGCTCGGCGCTACTGTTCGAGCCAGACGTCGAAGCGCTTCACCTCGGTCCTCAGCCGGGACGACGCGCCCCCGCGCCGAACCGCCGCCGACGGTGGCGTTTCCGGTTATCCGCGCGGCCATTGTCCGGGATACCATCCGGGCACGGCTCTGGAGGACTCATGGTGACCATCGCCGAGGTCGCCCGCCAAGCGGGTGTCTCGCCGTCGACAGTCTCGTACGTGCTGTCGCGCAAACGCTCCATCTCCGAAGACACCCGGCGGAGAGTGGAAGCCGCGATCGACGCGCTGGGCTACCACCCGCACGCCGGCGCCCGCGCGCTGGCCTCCAACCGCTCGAACATCCTGGCCCTGATGGTGCCGCTGCGCAGCGACATGTACGTGCCCGTGATCATGGAGATCGCGATGGCCGTGACCACCGAGGCGCGGGAGTTCGACCAGGACGTGCTGCTGCTCACCAAGGACGAGGGCACCGGCGGCGTACGGCGGATCGCCGGCAGCGGTCTGGCCGACGCCATGATCCTGATGGACGTGGAGCTCGACGACGACCGGATCCCGGTGCTGCGCGAGACCTCCACCCCGGCGGTCCTGATCGGGCTTCCGGCCGACACCGCCGGGCTCACCTGCGTCGACCTCGACTTCGACGCCACCGGTGCGGCCTGCGTCGACCACCTGGCCGACCTCGGCCACCGCGAGATCGCCCTGATCGGCGAGAGCGAGGGCGTCTACCGCCGGCACACCGGCTTCGCCGCCCGCACCATGACCGGGTTCCAGCGCCGCGCCTCCGAACGCGGCCTGCGGGCGGTGCACCGCATGTGCGAGGGGACCTACGAGTCCACCGCGGGGGTCCTGGCCCGCATCCTCGAGGAGCGGCCCGGCACGACCGGTTTCATCGTGCAGAACGAGGCCGCCATCACGCCGCTGCTGAGCCTGCTGCGCCTGTCCGGCCGCGCCGTGCCGGAGGACACCAGCGTGGTGGCGATCTGCCCGGACCAGGTGGCCCTGCAGTCCTCACCCCGCCTGACGAGCGTCTCGATCCCCGCCGAGGAGATGGGGCGACACGCGGTACGCCAGGCCATGTCGCAGCTTGAGGGCGGTCACCACCCCTCCGTCACGCTGATCCCGCCGCTGCTGACCGTGCGCGAGTCCAGCGCGGCCGTTCCGGCCTCCTGACAGCCGCCTCCTCTCCTCTTCCTCCTTCGTTCAGGCCGCCATGCGGCCTGCGCTCGCCTATGCCCTTGGAAGGTCTTCCATGTCTGATGAGACCGCGGGAGAACTCGCGCATGTTCTACGACGGCATGCGGAGTGAGGGACGCAGCGACGTGGTGACGCTGAACCGCTCGGCCTGGGCCGGGTCGCAGCGCTACGGCGCCATCCTGTGGTCCGGCGACATCGACACCGACTTCGCCACCTTCCGCCGCCAGATAGCCGCCGGGCTGAACACCGCCATGAGCGGCATCCCGTGGTGGAACACCGTACATGCTCGGCGGGGATCTGTTGGTCGCTCCGGTGCTGGAGGCCGACGCCCGGGTCTGGGACGTGTATCTGCCGGTTGGCGCGAGCTGGACGGACGCTTGGACCGGGCAGACCTACGAGGGCGGCCAGGCGGTGACGGTGGACGCGCCCTTGGAGCGGATCCCGCTGTTCCTGCGCGATGGTGCGACGCTGCCGATCGTGGCCGCCGTCCGGGACGGAAACAGCGACAACACCGGGATGGCTTGAGGGCTGAGGGCTGAGGGCTGACGGCTGACGGCTAATGATCCGCGATGCGTCCGACCATGGCGTCGGCGGCTCCGAGGCCCGCCGCGATCAGGTCCTGGCCGGGTTGGCCCAGCACCACCCCGGTGATCGTCGTCTGCTCGCCGCCGACGGATCGGACGGCGCGGAAGGCGAAACAGCCGCCGGCCGCGGAGTCCGAACCGGTCTTGACGCCGACGAAGCCGTCGTGGCCGAGCAGCGTGTCGGTGTTGCGCACGGTGCCGGCGACCGGCAGCGCCGCGCTCGGCAGGGCGACGATGTCCGCGAACGCCGGCAGGCTCATGGCCCGGTCGACGAGACGGACCTGGTCGGCGGCGGTGGACACGGTCGCCTCGTCGAAGCCGCTCGGGTCCGTGTAGTGGGATCGGGCCATGCCCAGCGCGTGGGCGGTCGCGTTCATCCTGGTGACGAACTGGTCCACCGAACCGGCGTCCCAGCGTGCCAGCACCACGGCGATGTTGTTCGCCGACGGCAGCAGCAGGGCCTGCAGCGCCTGCCGTTCGGTCAGCCGTTCCCCCGCGGCGACGGGCACGTACGACTCCTGCCGTTCGATCCGGCGGGCGGTGTCGGCCACGTCGGCCGCGGTGAGCGTGATCGTCGGGCCGTCCTGGCCGGGCTCCAGCGGATGGTCGCCCAGCACGAGGTACGCCGTCATCACCTTCGCGACACTGGCGATCGGCGCCGCGTGCTGGTTCGGCCCGGCTTGGATCTGCGACTGCCCGGCCAGCAGGAACGCGGCCTGGCCGGAGGCCGGCCACACGGTGCCGGACAACGCCTCGCCGCCTGCCTCGCCGCTTGCGTCGCCCCCCGCCTCGCCAGGTGCGCCTCGCTGGCCGGACGCGGCCGTGAAGGACGGAGGCCGGGGTCTGTCGTGGCCGCTGACGGTCGCGGGCGACCGGTGTGTGAACACTCCTGCCAGCACCAAGCCGAGAACGACCGAGCAGACGAGAGCGGCCCATCCGATGCGACGCTTGGTTATCCGTGCTGGTTCGTAGGAGCCCATGCCCCAAGTAAAGGCAGCGGGGTGTTGTCAGCCCTTACGCAGTTTTCAATATGCCGCCGATATGCGGCTAACGCAGCAGGGACCTGGCGGTAGGGGCCAGACGCAGCTGCAGAGGCACGCCGGTGATCAGCTCCGCCAGGGCAGGCTGCACCTTGTCCTGCCACCGTACCGAACGCTCCAGTCGGCTCTCGTACACGCCGAACTGCTCAAGGCTCGGGAAACGTGCGAACCACACGAAGACATTCTCACCTGCGCGCACCGGCAGCGCGGGGAAGGTGTTCTCGGAGTGCTCTGTCATGAACCAGCCCAGAAGCTCGGCTCCAGCCCTGACCAGCTCCGGGTGAACCTCGTGCTCGAAGAACTCTGCGAATCGCGCGTCGAACGGATGGTCGCGATGGTAGATCGTGGCGAGCACGCAGGACGGCGGAGCCGTGGTCTGGCTGAGGGGCGGGCGCCCGGCGGCCGGCACGGGGAAGCCGGAATGCGCGGTGACCGGGCGAAGGAGCAGCACGTCGTCAGAGTCGATCATGGTGGCGTTGGCGGCGGCGCCGTGCTCCTTCCACGTCGGCCCGCCATAGAAGGCGGCCAGCGCCTCCGCGCGTCCGGGCATGTCTTCGAACCCGCGCAGCCAGACGAACCGGTCGGGCCGGTCCAGGTCTCGGAACTGTCCCAGGATCGTCATGCCGACCTCTTCCTGGGATTCGACGAACTCCCGATCGAAGAGCTCGATCAGGACGTCCCGCCCGCCCGGACGCAACGTGTACTGCCTCAGCTCCACGACCGGGGACCGCAGATCGTTCACTCCCGCCTCCATCCATGAGAACAAACCTTGTTACAACAGACGACACGCAGACGGGCCTATGGCACTCGCAGGCTCTCGCGCAGTACCTCAGCGACCGAAGTCGCCTTCAGCTCCAGCCGTACAGCCTGCTCGATCTCGCCGTAGACCCGGCCCAACGCGGGCCGGATGCCCTTGCCGACAGGGCACTCCAGATTCGGCTCGGTGTGATGCATGCCGAACAGCGGTGGCGGCTTGACGGCGTCGTACACGTCGAGCAAGGTGATCTGCTCCGGCGCCCTGGCCAGACTCCAGCCCGCCCCGGATCCCCGACGCACGTGCACCAAACCCGCTCGACGCAGGTCCCCGAGGCTTCGGCGGATGATCACCGGGTTGGTGTTCACACTGGCGGCGACCTGGTCCGAGGTCAGCGCCTCTTGTCCGCGGCGCTGCGCGAGAGCCATCCACGCCAAAACGTGCACGGCGATCGTCATCCGGCTGTTCTCCGCCATCACACCCCCCAGTCGTAACAACTTCTGTTACTACTACGGCGGTCCGGCCCGCGTCAACGGATGCCCGTCCTCTTCATCACTTCCACCGTCCCGTTGCCGTGGTCGAGCACGAACACGAAGTCCCCCCGCCTGACCGCCTCCACACCCTCCGGAAGACCCGGAAGTACCGGCGCCACCCCCGCGTCGTCGCAGGCCTGCGCGAGCAATTCCGCCAGCACGCGTTCTTCCGGCAGCGTCGCGACGTACCACGCGGTTCCGGCGCTATAGCCGTTGCGCACGATGGCGGGGATGCCGGCCAGCGGCCCGGAGGCGATCTCCGCGAGCGCCGTCCCGGTGTCCGCGGTCAGCCACTCGGCCCACGAGACCGCGCTGAAGTCGCCGAACGTCTCCGAGTGCAGCGTCAGCGGTTCGCTGTCCGGCAGCGGCCAGTACTCCTCGATCCGCAGCCCCAGCAGCTCCCGGAACGGGGCCGGGTAGCCGCCCAGGCGGATCCGCTCGTCGGGGTCCGACACCCCTGAGAACGGCCCGACCACCAGCCGTCCTCCGCCGCGGACGTATCCGATGACGTTGTCGGCGGCGCGGTCGGAGACCTGGTACAGGTTGGGCGCCACCACGAGCTTGTACCGGCTCAGGTCCGCCTCGGGATGGACGAAGTCCACCGTCACGTTCGCCTTCCACAGCGGCGCGTAGTACTCGCGGATCCGGTCGACGTAGCGGAAGCCGCTGTGCGGCTGGTGGTCCAGCTCGACACCACGCCACGAGTCCCAGTCCAGCAGGATCGCGGTCTCGGCGGCCACGGCCGTGCCCAGGACATCGGAGAAGTCGCCGAGCTCCTTGCCGAGTTCGCAGATCTCGCGGAAGATCCGGGTGTCGGCGCCCGCGTGCGGCAGCATCGCGCCGTGGGTGCGCTCGGCGCCCTGCTTCGAGGCGCGCCACTGGAAGTGCAGGATCCCGTCGGCGCCGCGCGCCACCGCTTGCAGCGACCACAGGCGGTTCAGCCCGGGACGCTTCGGACTGGCGATGTGCTGGAACCCGGCCCGGCCGGGGGTCTGCTCCATCATCAGCCACGGCTTGCCGCCGCCGACCGACCGGATGAGGTCCTGGGCCATCGCGCCGTCGCAGGCCGCGGTCGGCTTGGCGGGGTCGGGGTAGGAGTCGATGGAGGTGAAGTCCTCTTCGGGGGCCCAGCGCCACAGATCCGTGCCCTTGAAGAAGCTCATGGAGTTGGTCGTGATCGGGATCGCCGGGTTCGCGGCCCGGACGATGTCCCGCTCGGAGATGTAGCCCGCCAGCAGCAGGTCGGAGGCGAACCGCTGGTAGTCCAGGTCCTGCGTGGGATTGATGATGTACTGGACCTGCCGCGGCGGGATCACCTCGTCCCACTCGGAGTAGCGCTGCGACCAGAACGACGTCCCCCAGGCCTCGTTGAGGCCGTCGAGGTCCCCGTACTTGGCCTGGAGCCAGCGGCGGAAGCGCTCCGCGCACTGGTCGCAGTAGCACACGGTCCCGAACTCGTTGCCGATGTGCCACATCCGCAGCGCGGGGTGGTGCGCGTACACCGACGCCAGGTCGGCGCTGATCGCGTCGGCGAAGGCGCGGAACACCGGGGACGAGGGACAGTACGCGTTCCGCGAACCGTAGGTGCGGACCGTCCCGTCCGGGTTCTTCGGCAAGGTCTCCGGCCACCGGTGCCCCATCCACGGCGGCGGCGACGCGGTCGGCGTGGCCAGTCCCACGCCGATGCCGTGGGCATGGAGCAGATCGAACACCTCGGTGAGCCAGCCGAAGTCGCGCTCACCGGGGGTGGGTTCCAGCAGCGCCCAGGAGAAGACACCGACGGTGGCCAGGTTCACCCCGGCCTCGCGCATCAGGCGCACGTCCTCTTCCCAGACCTCACGCGGCCACTGTTCAGGGTTGTAGTCGCCGCCGAACAGGATGCGGCCGCGGGTGGCGTCGCAGAGCGATGGCATGACACATGTTCCTTTCAGCCTGTGGTGGCTCAGCCCTTGATGGCGCCGGTGAGCATGCCCTTGGTGAAGTGCTTCTGCAGGACGGGGTAGCCGACCAGGATCGGGATCAGGGTGAGCACGACCACGGCCATGGAGATCGCGAAGGACGGGGCGATCTGGTGTTGGGCCGCCGAAGACTGTCGAAGCGCTTCAATATTGCGTTGAGGTTAAGCGAGTGCAACCGACGACGCAAGGGTCAGTGGTCACGTTTCGATATCGGCAAGCTCCGCGAATCGCCCCTGACATCCCATGCCTGAGGCGAAGATCAAAGCCGGGCGGCGACTCCGCGAACTGGTCTAAGCCAACCTGAGCAGCGATGAAAGTCTCCTGTTCCCGGCCCCTGTGGGTTGACATGCCCACTGATAGATGGGACTTTCGAAGCGCTTCGACCCTCTTGCGCTCCCGCGCTCCAGACCCGGGCGCGATCCGAGGCCTTGTAACGTTCCCCCGCGGTGTCCGCACCGCACCCGACGAAGAGGTCATCCCGTGACTGAAGTCCCCGACGCCGCCGCGAGGGCCGCCGCGCTGCTCGCCGAGCTGTCCACGGCTGAGAAGATCGCCTTCCTCCACCAGCACCAGCCCGCGGTCGAACGCCTGGGCCTGGCCGCGTTCCACACCGGCTGCGAGGCGCTGCACGGAGTCGCGTGGATCGGCCGCGCCACCGTGTTCCCGCAAGCGGTCGGCCTCGGGGCGACATGGGATCGCTCGCTGGTGAAGCGAGTCGGGCAGGCCGCCGCCACCGAGGTGCGGGCGTTCCGTCAGGACACGGCGAACGCCTTCCAGGCCAACGACGTGGCCGACAAACACCCCATGGTGTCGCTCAACGTCTGGGCGCCGGTGGTGAACCTGCTGCGCGATCCCCGATGGGGCCGCAACGAGGAGGGCTACAGCGAGGATCCCTTCGCCACCGCCGAGCTCGCCACCGCCTACTGCCGCGGCCTGCGCGGCGACCACCCGTCGATCTGGCGCACCACCCCGGTGCTCAAGCACTTCCTGGCGTACAACGTCGAGACCGAGCGCGACGTGATCGACATCAAAGTCCCGCCGCGCGTGCTGCACGAGTACGAACTGCCCGCGTTCCGGGGTCCGATCGAGGCGGGGGTCGCCGCCGGAGTCATGCCGGGGTACAACCTCACCAACGGCGTCCCCAACCATGTCCATCCGCTGATCAACGACGCGCTGCGCGCCTGGAACCCGGACCTGGTCGTCTGCTCGGACGCGCAGGCCCCGTCGAACCTCGTCGACCGTGAGAAGTTCTTCGCCACCCACGAGGAGTCGCACGCGGCGGCGCTCAAGGCCGGCGTCGACAGCTACACCGACAACGGCCCGGACCCGCGGCTGACGATCGAGCGTTTCACCGCCGCTCTGGAACGGGGCCTGATCACCGAGGCGGACATCGACGCGGCGGTCGGGCGGGTGCTGGCGATGCGCGCGGCCACGGGCGAGTTCGACACCGGAGCCGACCCGTACGCCGGGATCCGGGCCGACGTCATCAGCTGCCCGGAGCACAACGCGCTGGCGCTGGAGGCCGCGCGCGCCGCGATCGTGCTGCTCAAGAACGAAGGCGCGACCCTTCCGCTGTCGACGCCTGCCCCCGGCGGGACGGGCACCGGGGCACCGGCCGTGGCGGTCATCGGGCACCTGGGCAGCCGAGTCCTGACCGACTGGTACAGCGGCGACCTGCCTTACGCGGTCAGCATCGCCGACGGCCTGCGCACCGCGTTCGGCGACCAGTGTGTGACCGCTGTGGACGGCGCGGACGTGGTGTGCCTGCGCGCCGGCGAGACGGTGTACGGGCCGTTCCGCCACCAGGACTGGGGCACGAGCGTGCAGTGCCCCGTCGCCGTCCACACCCTGCAGTCGGTGGAGAACGGCAAGTATCTGACCCTCACCGGCGACGGTGACACCGACGTCCTGGCCGACGCCGCGACCCCGGACGGGTGGGTGGTCAAGGAACTGTGGGAGTTCCACGAGACCGATGACGGCGAGATCCTGGTCCGCTCCAACGCCAGTGGCCGCTACCTGCGGGTCGGCGACGGCGGCCGCCTCGTCGCGGACGCCGACGCCGCCGGGGACGCCACCGCGTTCCGCACCGACGTGGTCACCTCCGGGATCCGCGAGGCGATGGCCGTGGCGGCGAGCGCCGGACACGCCGTGGTGGTGCTCGGCAACGATCCGCACATCAACGGCCGGGAGACCGTCGACCGCGACGGGCTCGCCCTGCCGGCGGGCCAGGAGGAGCTGCTGCGCGCCGTTCTGCGGGCGAACCCGGACACCACGCTCGTGCTGGTCTCCAGCTACCCGTACGCCCTCGGGTCGGCCGCCGAGCAGGTGCCGTCGATCCTGTGGACCGCGCACGGCGGGCAGGAACTCGGCAACGCCGTCGCCGACGTGCTGACCGGCGCCCACAACCCCGGCGGCCGCCTGCCGCAGACCTGGTACGCCTCCGACACCGACCTGCCCGCACCAGATGATTACGACATCATCGGATCCAAGTGGACATATCAGTACTCGCAGCGGGAGCACCTCTACGCGTTCGGGCATGGCTTGTCGTACACAACCTTCGAGTACGGTGACCTCGTGCTGTCGATCCGAGAAGATCAATTGAGAGCGCTAACATTAGTCGCTGAGACACAGATCACCAATAGTGGCGAGGTCGCCGGGGAGGAAGTCGTGCAGCTCTACTCGCATGCCCTCGACGCCTCGGTACCCAGTCCCCTGCGCCGCCTCCAGGGCTTCGAGCGGATCGGGCTGGCGCCGGGTGAGTCACGCAAGGTCGTCTTCGAGGTGCCGGTGGCGCGCCTGGGCCACTGGTCCGAAGAGCTGGGATCGTTCCAGGTCGGCGCCGGGACTTACGAGTTCGCCGCCGGCCGGTCCAGCGCGGACCTCGCGGCCGTGGCGACTGTGAAGCTGGACAAGGTCGAGGGGACGACGTGACCAAACGCCGACTGTTCATAGCGATGGCCGGTGCGTGCCTGGTGCTCACCGGGATCGTCGGGTGCGGTGGAAACAGCCAGCCCGAGGCGGCGGCCGGGTCCGGCGTCGCCGCCGCGTCGAGCAGTACCGGTCCCGATGCGACGCGGACGGCGACGCCGGGATCGCAGGGAACCTCCGCGACGCCGGCCGCCGCCCCGAGTCCCGCCTCGTCGGCTGCGACCTCGTCGCCTCCGTCGGCACCTCCGTCGACGTCTTCGTCCTCACCGCCGCCCTCGGCCGGCGCTCTGGCCGGCCGCATCCGGCCCGGCACTTCCTACCAGGGCGTCGCCACCGCCTACGACGCCGGGGACGGCACCGGCGCCTGTCTGTTCGATCCGACCGACGACCCGATGATCGCGGCGATGAACGTCGCCGACTACGAGTCGGCCAAAGCCTGCGGCGCGTCGATCCTCATCCACGCCGCCAACGGCAAGTCCATCACCGTCCGCATCGTCAACGAATGCCCCGCTCCCTACGCGCCCGGTCAGATCGACCTGAGCCGCCAGGCCTTCGCCAAGCTCGCCGATCTGAAGGTGGGGCGACTTCCCATCACGTGGACCTTGCAGAGCCCCGACACCGCCGGAACGATTTCGATCCGCTACAAGACCGGGTCCAGTCAATGGTGGTGCGGAATCCAGGTGATCGGGCACCGGAACCCGGTGGCGTCGCTGGAGGTCCGCGCCGGCGGCGAATGGCGAAAACTGCCGAGAGAGGACTATAACTACTTCGTCTCCGCAGGCGGCAGCGGCTGCGGCGGCCAGATCAGAGTGACCGACATCTACGGGCAGCAGTTGGTGATCGACGGGATCGCCGTATCGCCGAATGTCACGCAACGAACCGCCGTCCAGTTCGCCCGGCACTGAACCATCGGCGGCGGCACCGCTGGGCCTGCCGCCGCCGCTTACTAGGAGCACAACCTGAGCACGCCACTCGCGGAGACTCTCTCCATCGGCCTCCTGGTCCTGGTCCTGGTCTGTGCGGTGGTGCGGCCGTGGGGCTGGCCGGAGGCCGTGGTCGCGGTCCCGGCGGCCGCCGCGGTGGTGGCGGCCGGCGCCATCTCGCCGCACGAGGCGGTGGCCGAGGCCCAGCGGCTGGGTCCGGTCATCGGGTTCCTCGCCGCCGTTCTCGTGCTGGCGCAGTTGTGCGACGACGAAGGGCTGTTCCACGCCTGCGGGGCCTGGATGGCCCGGAGCGCCGTGGGACGCCCGCGCCGGCTGCTGGCGCAGGTGTTCGTGATCGCCTCACTGATCACCGCGGTGCTCAGCCTGGACGCCACCGTGGTGTTGCTGACTCCCGTGGTCTTCGCCACCGCGGCCCGGCTCGGCGCCCGGCCCAAGCCGCACATCTACGCCTGCACCCATCTGTCGAACACGGCCTCGCTGCTGTTGCCGGTCTCCAATCTGACCAACTTGCTGGCCTTCGCCGCCAGCGGCCTGAGCTTCACCCGGTTCGCCGCGCTGATGGCCCTGCCGTGGCTGGCGGCCATCGGTGTCGAGTACGCGGTGCTGCGCCGGTTCTTCGCGACCGACCTGGACGCGGGCGCCCAGGCGCCGGCCGCGGCGGTGGCGCCGGAGATGCCGCTGTTCGCCCTCATCACCGTGGCCTGCACCCTCGCCGGTTTCGTCCTCACCTCCGCTGTCGGGATCGATCCGGCCTGGGCCGCGGCGGCCGGGGCGGCGGTGCTCGCCGTCCGTGCTCTCTCCCGAGGGCGCACCACCCCGGCGGCGGTCATCCGGTCCGCAGCCGTACCGTTCCTCGCGTTCGTGCTGGCGCTCGGCATCGTGGTGCGGGCGGTGGTGGACAACGGGCTGTCTTCAGGACTGGCACACCTGGTCCCGCACGGCACGTCACTGGCCGCGCTGCTGGGAACCGCGGCGCTGGCCGCGGTGCTGGCGAACGCCATCAACAACCTGCCGGCCACCCTGGTCCTGCTGCCGCTGGCCGCGCCCGCCGGGTCGGGAGCGGTACTCGCGGTGCTGCTCGGGGTGAACATCGGCCCGAACCTCACCTACGCGGGCTCTCTCGCCACCCTGCTGTGGCGGCGCATCGTGCACGACCACGACACCGAGGTGGACCTCGGCGAGTTCACCCGCCTCGGATTGCTCGTGGTTCCGGCCGCACTGCTGCTGTCCGTGGTAGGACTGTGGGCCTCACTGCAGATCATCGGAGGATGAAGCCGTGGCCGTCGTCGTGTGGATCACCGAGGGCACCTGGCCCGCCTGCGTCGACGCCGCGCGCGCCCACGCTCCGGCGCGCGCCGACATCGTTCTGCTCCATGTCAGTGACCACGACGTCGCGGGCGTGGCGCACGGCGCGTTCGCCGGACTCCTCGGACGCGGCCGCCCCGACCACGACCCCGGCACCCGCCTGGAGGACCAGGCTGCTTCCTCCGGCTCACGGCTGTTGCGGGCGGCCGCCGAGCGCCTGGACCGCGAGTGCACCCTGGTGGAGCGGACCGGCCGCGTCGAGCACGAGGTCGTCGCCGCGGCCGAGGGAGCCGAACTGCTCGTCCTCGCCCGCGACGGCGACCGTGCCCACGCCGGGCCGCGGAGTCTCGGACCGGCCGGCCGCTTCGTCGTCGACCACGCCGCCTGTCCGGTGCTCCTGGTCTGGCCCGAGTCACCTCATCGTTAGAACCCGCTGGTCAGCCGAGGGTCCATTGCTGGTTGGTCTGGCCGTTGCAGGTCCACAGCTGGACCAGGGCGCCGTTGGCGGTGGAGGCTCCGTTGACGTCCAGGCAGAGTCCTGATTGCACGCCGGTGATCGTGCCGTCGGCGTTCAGGTTCCACTGCTGGTTCGTCTGCCCGTTACACGACCAGATGATCACCTTGGTGCCGTTGGTGGTGCCCTTGGCGTTCGCGTCCAGGCACAGCGTGGTCCCCGCCTCGGTCACGGTCAGCTGACCGGAGGAAGTGTGGGTGAAGACCTGGTTGGCGGCACCGCTGCAGGAATAGATCTGCACCTGAGTACCGCCGGTGGTGCTGGAGTTCGGCACGTCCAGACACTTCCCCGCCCCCACCGCATGCAGCTCACCACCGGTGGGCGGCGGCGTGCTCCCTCCGGGGACGTAGGGGCACTTGCTCTGGTAGATCGACACACCGGTCGGATCGGCCAGCCCCGGGCAGAGGAACTGCGTGTAGCGGGTGTCGTCGTCGATGAAGGTCTTGATCCAGGGGATCAGGATCCGCATCTCGACACTGTTGGGATGGGTGTAGTAGACGTGGTCGGCTCCCGCGATCTGGAGGAAGTCGCTCTGCGTCGCCGCAGGCATGGTGGCATACAGCCCGGACAGGTACGAGGGCGTGACCACGGTGTCGTTCTGGCCGCCCATGACCATGGTGGGCACGGAGTCGGTGGCCATGGTCTGCGACGGTGAGAACGGCGCCAGGGCCACCGCGGCCTTGAGCGCGGGCCGGTGCTCGGTGGCGTAGACGACTCCGCCACCGCCCATGGAGTGCCCGATCACCCCCAGCCGGTTCGGATCGACCCGGCTCCGCACCGGGCTCTGCTGGGTCAGGTAGTCCAGCGCCGCCAGCAACTGCGTGCCGCGGGCGACGTCGTAGTCGGTGCGGCTGTTGGTCTCGACGCCGATCACCACGAAGCCGAACGAGGCCAGCCACGGCCCCATCCACGCCTCCTCGTTCGCGAACAGCGCGGTGTAGCCGGGCACGATCGCGACGGCGCCCCAGGTCCCGAGGCTCGTGTCGGTCGGATAGTAGATCATGCCGCCGTTGAATCCGTTGCCCGGCGGCACCGAGAGCTGGGCGGTGGCGAACGGGCCGCTGGTGGCCGCCACACTGGCGACGGTCGGATCCGGACCGCGCTGGTAGGGGTTGCCCGCGGCCGCCGCCGGCTGGAGCGCGGACATCGTGCCGAGCAGCAGGGTGACGACCGTCACCAGGGCCGCGGCGAGCCTGGTCAGCCGCATCTGTTTCGAGCGTCGTCGCATGGGGGTGGCCTCCTCATCAGTCCACGAAGACAGGCGCAGCGTCGCGGACGGCCCGGCAGATTTCCGTGCGAGGCTGTGCGAATCAGGTAACTCTTGGGAGATATTGCTGTCAACGCGCCATGAAAGTTACATCTTCCACCAGATGTTCCCCCGCGGCGCGCCCGCCGGCCCTTGACAGAGCACGAAGTCTGATGCAGCGTCTACCGCCGGGCTGTTAGCGCTAACATCCCCCGGAACCAGTCTGATCCGACGAGAGGAGAGGACATGACCAGCACGGTCCGCGCCCGGATCGGTGTCGCGATCGGTATCGTTCTCAGCGCCCTGGCAGGCCTGCTGACCTTCACGGCGCCGGCGCGGGCCGCCAGCTCGGGGCCCTGCGACATCTACGCGGCCGGCGGCACGCCGTGTGTGGCGGCGCACAGCACGGTGCGCGCCCTGTACGCGGCCTACAACGGCAACCTGTACCAAGTCCGCCGCGCCTCCGACAACACGACGCGGGACATCGGCACCCTCACCGCCGGCGGCGCCGCGAACGCTTCGGCTCAGGACACGTTCTGCGCCGGCACGTCCTGTGTGATCACGATCGTCTACGACCAGTCCGGCCATGGCAACGACGTGGCATATCAGGGACCGGGCGGAGCCGGCGGCGCGGACACTCCGGCGAGCGCGACGAGCGAGGCGCTGACGGTCGGCGGCGCCAAGGCGTATTCGCTGTACATCAAGCAGGGCAACAGCTACTGGCACAACGGCTCGTCTTCGGGCATGCCGACGGGCAGTGCGCCGCAGGGCGCGTACATGGTGACCAGCGGACAACATGTCAACAACGGCTGCTGCTTCGACTACGGCAACAGCGAGACCGACCGCAGGGCTGACGGCGCCGGAGCCATGGACGCGATCTACTTCGGCACGAGCTGCTGGTTCGGCGGCTGCTCGGGCAGCGGTCCCTGGGTGCAGGCCGACCTCGAGTACGGTCTGTACTCCGGCGGAAGCCAGTCCTGGAACCCGAACCAGCGAGCGTTCACGAGCCGCTACGTCACGGCCATGCTCAAGAACAACGGGACGTCGCAGTTCGCTCTCAAGGGCGCCGACGCCCAATCCGGAGGCCTGACGACCCTGTGGAGCGGAGCCCTGCCACCGGGCTACAGTCCGATGAAACAGCAGGGCGCCATCATCCTGGGCAGCGGCGGCGATTGCTGCGCCACCAACACCAACCTGAGCATCGGCACGTTCTACGAGGGCGCCATCGTCGCGGGCTACCCGTCCGACGCGACCGACAACGCCGTCCAGGCGAACATCGCGGCGGCCGGATACGGGACGGCGGGCGGTGGCGGCCCGAGCAGCGGTCCGCTGCACGCGGTGGGGGCGGGCAAGTGCCTGGACGTGCCGAACTCCTCGACCGCCGCGGGCACGCAGACGGACATCAGCGGCTGCTCCGGTGTCACCGGCCAAACCTGGACCCACACCTCGTCCGGAGCTCTGACCGTCTACTCCGGCAGCACCCAGTTGTGCCTGGACGCCTCCGGCCGCGGCACCGCCAACGGCACCAAGGCCATCGTCTGGACCTGCAACGGCCAGACCAACCAGCAATGGAACCTCAACGCCGACGGCACCGTGACCGGCGTGCAGTCCGGGCTGTGCCTGGACGTCACCGGGGCCGGCACCGCCGACGGCACGCCGGTCGAGCTCTGGACCTGCAACGGCGGATCGAACCAGCAGTGGAGGCTTGGATGAGGCATGACCGGCAGAGCACTGATTCCCAGACCCACGCCGTCGGTCGCCCACCCGGGTATCGCCGGTCCTGGCGCTCGGCCCTGGCCGCCGTCGTCGCGCTGGCCGCCGCCCCACTACTGGCCCTCGGCCCGGCACACCCCGCACAGGCTCTCGGCAACAACCTCGCCCTGACCCCGCAGATGGGGTTCAACGACTGGAACGCGTACGGCTGCAACGTATCCGAGTCGCTGATCAAGTCCACGGCGCTGGCCATGCACGACAACGGCATGCAGGCCGCCGGCTACCAGTACGTCAACATCGACGACTGCTGGCTGACCCACAACCGCGACAGCTCCGGCCGGCTGGTGCCCGACCCCGCGAAGTTCCCCGACGGGATCTCCGGCACCGCGGCCTACGTCCACTCCCTCGGCCTGAAGCTGGGGATCTACGAGGACGCCGGCACCATGACCTGCGCCGGCTACCCGGGCAGTCTGGGACACGAGCAGACCGACGCGGACTCCTTCGCGGCCTGGGGCGTGGACTACCTGAAGTACGACAACTGCTACGCCGACGGGGTCAATCAGAGCGGCGGGGGCGGACCCAGCGCCCAGAGCCGCTACACCACCATGCGCGACGCCCTGGCCAAGACCGGCCGCCCGATCGTGTACAGCCTGTGCAGCTGGGGCCGGGACAACGTGTGGACCTGGGGCGCCGGCGTCGGCAACAGCTGGCGCACCACCGGTGACATCAACGCCAGCTGGGGCAGCATGCTGTCGATCTTCCACAGCAACGTCGGACTGGCCTCGTACGCCGGACCCGGCGGCTGGAACGACCCGGACATGCTGGAGATCGGCAACGGCATGTCCGCCACCGAGGACCGTAGCGAGTTCAGCCTGTGGGCCGAGATGGCGGCACCGCTGATATCCGGAACCAACATCGCCAACGCCAGCAGCACCACGCTGGGCATTCTGACCAACTCCCGCGTCATCGCCGTCGACCAGGACCCGCTGGGCAAGCAGGGCGTCGAGGTGGCGTCCTCCGGCGGCCTGGACGTGCTGGCCAAACCGCTGGCCGACGGCGACGTGTCGGTAGCGCTGTTCAACGAGAACAGCGGCACCGCCACCATCTCCACCACGGTCGGCGCGATCGGCAAAACCGGTGCGAGCAGCTACACGCTGACCGACCTGTGGACCGGGGCCACCAGCACCACCACCGGCGCGATCAGCGCCTCGGTCCCCGGCCACGGCACCGTCATGCTCCGGGTCACCGGCGGCACCACCGGCGGCGGCGGCGGCGGTTCGACGACCGGTGAGGTGCACGCGGTCGGCGCGGGCAAGTGCCTGGACGTCCCGAACAGCTCCACGACCGGCGGTACGCAGCTGGACATCAACGGCTGCTCGGGCACGGCGAACCAGATCTTCACCCACACCGGTTCGAACCAGCTGACGGTCTACTCCGGCAGCTCCCAGCTCTGCCTGGACGCCAGCAACCGCGGCACCACCGCGGGGACCAAGGTGATCATCTGGCCGTGCAACGGACAGACGAACCAACAGTGGCTCGTCAACAGCGACGGCACGATCACCGGCACCCAGTCGGGCCTGTGCCTGGACGTGACCGGAGGCGGCACCGCCGACGGCACCGCCGTCGAGCTCTGGACCTGTAACGGGCAGTCGAACCAGAAGTGGACGATCGGCTGAGGATCCCCGCCGGGGCCGCCGAGCATCCGCTCAGCGGCTCCGGCGAGCCTTCCAGATCTCCTCGCTGGGCCACCGGCTCGCCCAGTCGGCGGAGACCTCCGCGTACTCCCGGTGTGCGGGCTGCGGAGCTTGGATCTCGATCAGGTCTTCGACGACGCACCCGCAGGAACGCAGCAGCCGGATCATCTCCCCGTGGGGCAGCTGGAACTCGACGCTCGTGCCGTCGCCCGAGGACCGCAGACCGAACTGCGGACGCCGCAGGACGGCTTCGGCCTGCCCGTCGGCCCGCGCGCACAGCGCGAACAACGGCGAGCGGGTGACGAACGTCAGGCGCCCGCCCGGTCTCAGCACGCGCACGGCCTCCGGGATCCACCGGTACGGATCGCACCACAACGACGCCCCGAACTCACTGACGGCGAGGTCGAAGCAGGCGTCCTGGAACGGCAGGTGCTCGGCATCCGCGAGCACGAGCGGATAGCCGATCCCGAACTCCCGCTGCATCGAGCGTGTGGTGGCCAGTTGCTCCCGGGAGATGTCGACCCCCGTCGGACGAGCCCCCGCCCGGGCCGACCACGCGGAGACGTAGCCGGTGCCGCAGCCGATCTCGATCACGTCCGCCCCGGCCACGTCATCGGGGAACACCTTCACCCGCGACTCCGGCGTCTGCCACAGCCCCCAGCACGGCTCCGGCCGAAGCCAGTGGTCCCGGGCCAGCGGCCCGTGCCAGGCAGCCGCCCGTTCATCCCAGTGCCGCCGGTTCAGCGTCACGTGATCGGACCGGTCGTCCGACACACTCACATCCTCACCCCTTGATAGCCCCGGTCAGCATGCCCTTCGCGAAGTGCTGCTGCACGAACGGCGTCAGGATGATGATCGGCACCAGCGACAGTGTCACCACGCACATCTGAAGCCCCAGCTGGGAAGCGTTCTGCAAGCCTCCGATACCGGTCGTCCCCATCCCGGGCATCTGATTGCCGGAATATGTGTACTCGTAGATGACCATCGCGAGCGGCCACTTGCGACTGTCCGGCTCGTACAGCAGCGCGTTGAAGAAGGTGCCCCAGTACGCGACCGCGTAGAACATCGTCATCACCGCGAGGACCGGGCGCGACGTCGGAATGACGACCGACCACAGCAGCCGCCACTCGTTGGCGCCGTCCAGCCGCGCCGCCTCGATCAACTCGCTGGCGGTGTTCTGGAAGAACGAGCGGATGATCAGGATGTTGAAGACGTTCACGGCCGACGGCAGGATCATCGCCCACAGGCTGCCGTACAGCTTCAGATCGCTCACCACGAGGAACGTGGGGATGATCCCCCCGTTGAAGAACATGGTGACGACCAGGGTCAGCAGCAGCGGACGCTGGCCGAACGACCTCGGCCGGGACAGGCCGTAGGCGCACAACACGCTGACCACCATCGAGATGGCGGTGCCCACGACCGTGACGAACGCGCTGACGGTCAGCGCCTGGGAGACCGTTCCGCCGCTGAAGACGAGGCGGTAGTTCGCCAGGCTCAGGCCGTGGGGCACCAGGACCAGGCCGCCGGCGGCGTTGATCGAGGCCTTCGTGGAGAAGCTGGTGATCACCACGGCCCAGACCGGCACGATGAACACCGCGAGCGTGACCCCGATGACCGAGCTCTTGCCGAAGCGGCCGAACCAGGTCGGGTTCTCCTCCCAGACCGCGCGGCCCTTGGCCCGCCTGCGGGGCGCCGTCGTCGTCGCGCGCGGCGCGTCGATCAGAGTACTCATTTGCGGTACAACCCGTCCTCACCGAAGGCGTGCGCGAGCTTGTTGGCCCCGAGGATCAAGATCAGCGACAGCACCGCCTTGAACAGCCCGGCGGCCGCGCCGTAGCTGTAGTCGGCGCCGAAGGTCGCGGCGGAGCCGAAGCCGCCGCCGATCCCGTATATATAGGAGTAGGTGTCGAGCACATCGGCGGCCCCGGCGCCGACGGCCTGGCGCTGGATCAGCATCTGCTCGAAGCCCACGCTCAGGGCGTTGCCCAGCCGCAGCACGAGCATCAGCACCACGATCCCGCGCAGCCCCGGCAGCGTGATGTGCCGCATCCGGCGCCAGCGTCCCGCGCCGTCCACCGCCGCCGACTCGTACAGCGCCGGATCGATGGCGGCCAGAGCGGCCAGGAAGACGATCAGGCCCCAGCCCGCCTCCTTCCACACCGCCTGCGCCGTCACCAGGTACTTGAACGTGTGCGGGTTCGTCATCACGTCCCACGACGAGATCCCGTGCCGGTTGAGGAACACGTTCAGCACCCCGGCACCGCCGAGGAACTCCTGGAAGATGGTGATGACCAGGACGAACGAGAAGAAGTGCGGCAGGTAGACCACGGCCTGGATGAAGGCGCGCGCCCGGGTGCTGAGGATGGTGTTGACCAGCAGCGCCAGCGCGATCGGCACCGGGAAGTACAGGATCAGCTGGACGAAACTGATCACCAGCGTGTTCTCGAACGCGTGCCAGAAGTCGGGGTTGGCCAGCAGCTCCCGGAACTCGCCGAGGCCGACGAAGTCGCTGTTGACGATCCCCTGGTAGATGTCGTAGTGCTCGAAGGCCACGATGATGCCGGCCATCGGCAGATAGTTGAACAGCAGGAGCAGGATCAGGGCGGGGACGGTCATCAGCACCAGGGACTTGTCCCTGCGCAGCCTGATCCGCCAGTTCATTCCCCCTCCGCGTGCCGTCCGCCCTCCCCCGGTCCGCGCGCCGCCGAAGCGGCGCCGCGGCGGGGTCTTCGCCTCCTGTGTCGTGATCGCAGCCATCGCTCAGCCTCAGTTGCCGGTGCCGTATTGCTTGGCGACGCCTTCGTAGAAGGTGCGGAGCGTGTTGCCCGCGCTGTTCTGCCACGTGGTCAGCGCGGCCTGGTAATCCGAGACACCCTTGCGTCCCATGCGCACGTCGGTGACGACCGCCTCCAGCGCGGTGGTCGCCTTGGCGGTCTCGGCCGGCTCGGTGATGTTCATGGCGTAGAACATGGGCTTGTAGGCGTGCTGGACGGCGTCGGCCTGCCAGGCCGCGTAGTCCTTGGTGATCTGGTCGGCGCCGGCGTTGAAGGTGACCGCCTGGCAGTTGGCCAGCTGGTCGAAGGTGTCGGTGACCACCTTGTTGCCCTCGTCGTTGAGGATCGGGCCGGAGGGGGTCATCGTGTAGGTCGTCCCCTCCTTGCCGTACCGAGCCGTCAGGTACTCCTGGGTGCCGAACGGGGCCGCGAGGTAGTTCGCGATCCGCAGCAGCTCCTTGACCTGGTCGTCGTTCAGCTTCTTGTTCAGGTACGAGAACATGCCGGCGGCCGGGTAGAGCGCCAGCGACGGCTTTCCGCCGTCGAAGGCGAAGAGCTTGAACCCCTGGCGCACATAGCCGGGGTTGGCCGCCGTGCCGCTCTGCGCGTCGCTCTTGTTCCAGGCGCCGGTACCGTCGGCGGTGATGACGGTCTTGCCGGCCCAGAACCGGTTCTTCGCCTTCGAGGAGTCGCCGGCCAGCGCGTCCGGGTGCACCCAGCCGCTTGCCGCCAAGGAGTTGGCGAAGTTCAGGAACTCCAGATACTCGGGCGTCTCGTAGCCGTTGACCAGCTTGCCGCTGCTGTCGCGCTTCCAGCCGGTGTGGCCGTTGGAGAACGGGATGTTGAAGATCTGGTAGAGGTAATAGGTGAGGTCCTCGAAGGCATACTGCCCCTTGGACTTGACGGTGAGCTCGGGGCCCAGGGCCTTGAGTTTGTCCGCCGAGTTGATCGAGGACGCGTCGATGCCGGCCGCCTTGAAGATGTCCCCGCGGTAGAACAGCATGCCCGGGAAGTTGCCGGCCGACGTCCACAGCGGGATGCCGTACAGCTTGCCGTTCCACACTCCGGCCTGCCAGCCGCCGGTCGGGATGGCAGCCAGATTCGGGTAGTCCAGGACCTTGTCCCCGGCCAGGAACGGGGTCAGGTCCTTGAAGTACTTGTCGACGCCCTCGGCGAAATTCTGGATCGCTGAGACGTTCCAGCCCGGGACGTCCAGCCAGTCGGGGATGTTGCCGGAGGCGAACCTGGTCGCGAGCATCGTGGCGTAGGTGGTGCCGTCCGAGGGGCTGTCGGTCAGCGTCGCGCCGATGGCCTGGTTCACCGCGGTGTAGTAGCTGTTGCCGGGCGGAGGCACCGAGCCCCAGAGCGGCGTGACGGCCTGGTAGCTGCCGCCGGACCCGACCGGTCCGGTCACGGACTTCGCCGGACTGGCCGGGAAGGTCAGGAACGCGGGGTCGCTGGCCGCGCCGTTGGCGCCCTGCACCGAGGGGATGTCGGCGGTGACGGCGGTGGACGCCTTGTAGGTCGGGATGACGGACTTGACGGTGTTCGTGTCGGCGACACCGCTGTTCTTGGTGGACGCCTTGCCCGAACCACACGCGGACAGCAGCGGTGCCGCGGCTATCGCGCCGCCGACGGCGGCCGAGGTCCGGAAGACCTGGCGACGGGTGAAGCCATGCGAAGGTGCCATTTCAATCCTCCATCGAGACGGATGTGCTATCAACCCTGAGCGTGATGACCACGGTGTCGCCGGTGGCCTGGACCACGGCCCCCAGCGGATCGGACGTCGCCGAACCACCGTCCACGGCCACGTCCGGGACTCCGGCCACCTGAACCTTCCAGCCGTCCGGCGCCCCGGAGGCCGCGACCCGGATCGTGGCGCCACGGCGGACCGTGGTGAACTCCGCGAGCCGCGAACCGTCGGCGGCCGAGATCACCGTCGCGACCTCGGCGCCGTCGGCGAGTTCCGAGACCCGCAGCGTGACGCCGGCCGCGTAGTCGTATTCGGGCCGGTCTTCGACCGCGCCGAGCGCGATGACCGAGCCCGGGCGGGCCAGCAGCGGCAGGCTGTCGAAGCCGTGCTGCTCGGTGACCCAGCGTGGGCCGGTTGTCTTCTCTCCGGTGAGCAGATGGGTCCAGACCCCCTCCGGCACGTAGTACGACACGCGCCCCCCGGCGTCGAACACCGGCGCGACGAGAAGGTCGTCGCCGAGCATGTACTGCCGCTCCAGGTAGGTGCAGGCGGGATCGTCGGGGAACTCCAGAACCATCGCCCGCATCATCGGCAGACCCGCGTCGACGGCTTGTTCGGCCGTCCGAAGCAGATACGGCATCAGACGCGTCTTGAGTTTGGTGAAGCGCCGCAGCACCTCGACCGACTCCTCGTCGAACAGCCACGGGACCCGGTAGGAGGAGTGCCCGTGCAGCCGGCTGTGCGAGGACAAGAGCCCGAACGCGGTCCAGCGCTTGAACACGGCCGGATCCGGCGTGCCCTCGAAGCCCCCGATGTCGTGGCTCCAGTATCCGAAGCCCGACATGCCCAGCGACAGACCGCCGCGCAGGCTCTCGGCCATCGCCTCGAACGTCGACTCGCAGTCCCCGCCCCAGTGCACCGGGAACTGCTGGGAGCCGGCCGTCGCCGACCGGGCGAAGACCAGTGCCTCGCCTTCGCCGCGCCGTTTGCGCAAGAGCTCGAAGACGGTCTGGTTGTAGTAGTACGCGTAGAGGTTGTGGACCCGCTCCGGATCGGACCCGTCCTTGTAGACGACGTCGGTCGGGATGCGCTCGCCGAAGTCGGCCTTGAAGCAGTCGACGCCCATCTCGATCAGCGCGTCCAGCTTGCCGGCGAACCACTCCCGCGCCTCGGGGTCGGTGAAGTCGACGACCGCCAGCCCCGGCTGCCAGAGATCCCACTGCCAGACGTCGCCGTCGGCCCGCCGGAGCAGGTACCCGGCGGCCTTGGCTTCGGCGAACAGCGGCGAACGCTGCGCGATGTAAGGGTTGATCCAGACGCAGATCCGCAAGCCTCGCGCCTTCAACCGCTGCAGCATCCCCCGCGGATCGGGAAAGGTACGCGGATCCCATTCGAAGTCGCACCAGTTGTACTCGCGCATCCAGAACGAGTCGAAGTGGAACACCGACAGCGGCAGATCGCGCCGCGCCATCTCGTCGACGAACGAGCCGACCGTGGCCTCGTCGTAGGAGGTGGTGAACGACGTCGACAGCCACAGTCCGTACGACCACGCCGGAACGCGCGGCGGCCGGCCGGTCAGCGCCGTGTACTTGCGCAGGATCTCGCGGGGTGTCGGGCCGTAGATGAGGAAGTACTCCAGTTGCTGGCCCTCGACGCTGAACTGCGTCCGGGTCACGACCTCGGAGGCCACCTCGAAGGACACACGGCCGGGATGGTTGACGAAGACCCCGTATCCCGCGTCGGTCAGGAAGAACGGCACGCTCTTGTAGGCCTGCTCGCTGGCCGTGCCGCCGTCGGCGTTCCAACTGTCGACGACCTGGCCGTTCTTCACCAGCGGGCCGAAGCGTTCCCCGAAGCCGTACACGTGCGCGTCCAGGGCCAGATCGAGCTGTTCGCGGACGTAGTGCTCGCCAGAGCCGGTGTCGATGGCGGCCATGGCCTTGGTCCCGCTGCCGGTCAGCCGGCGCCCGCCGGCCAGGAAGTCCAGGCTCCACCGCGCACCCTTGGCGACCCGGGCGGTCAGGGCGCCGGAGGTGAACGTCAGCGCTTCATCGTCCTCGATGATCAGCGGCGGCTCGGCCTCCCCGTCGGCGGCGTCGGCCAGCACGAAATCCGGCTTGCGGTCCTGGCCCGCGAAGTGCGTCACCGTCACCCGGATCACGTCGGCCAGCGGCGCCGCGAACGCCACGGTGAGGGCCGGACCCCGCAGCAGGTCGCGGCGCTCCCGCACGGGATAGCAGGGGGCGTGGACGACGAGCGAGTCCGGGCCGACGTCCCCGTCCAGCACCTGCACGGGATAGGCCGCCTGGACGCCGGGGCGCATCATCCAGTAGCCGTCGGTGAACTTCACGCGTGGTGCCTCTCTGTTCGGCGGAGCTGATCGAAGCGCTTCGATCACCTGGCTTCCCCTCCGTGGGAAGATCAGAGTCCAGGAGCCGGACAACGGCGTAGAAACCCCGCCCAGCGCGCCTCACGTCCAGAAGGACGGCTGACGCACTACGGAGCGCTGTTGTCGAAGCGCTTCAATTGGCGGAAATATTAGGCGCCCGGGATGCGCGGAACAATACTTCGCGGAAACTTTCTCGCCGGCGACCCTCGGAAGCGCACGTCGGCGCGCCCGGATCCCCAGGTGTCACCGGGGATCCGGACGCGCCGGACGGGAAGGGCGGAACGGCCGCGCTCAGCCGCTCAGCCGTGCGTCCATTTCTGGTTGCTCCCGCCGTTGCAGGTCCACAGTTCGAGCAGCGTTCCGTTGCCGGTGCCGGCACCTGTGGCGTCGAGGCACAGGCCGGACTGCACACCGGTGATGGTCCCGTCGGCGTTGAGAGTCCACTTCTGGTTGGACTGCCCGCTGCAGGACCAGATGTCGACCTTGGTGCCCGCGGTGGTGCCCTGCCCCGAGGCGTCGAGGCAGGAGCTGCCGTAGACCCGCAGTTCACCGGCGGCGGTGGCGGTCCACTGCTGGTTCGTCCCGCCGTTGCAGTCCCACAGTTCGACCTGGGTGCCGTTGGTCTGCGTCGCGCCCGGCACGTCGACGCACCGGCCCGAGCCACTGCCGACGATCGCGCCACTGCCACCGCCGGTTCCGCCGCTGCCGGGGGTGATCGACAGATTGTCGAACTGTGCGGTCTCCCCCTGGCTGGTGGCGTAGCCGGCTTGGCCCGCGCCCCACGTGCTGTTGGAAGCGGCCCCCACCTCGGCCCCGTCGATGCTCGCGGTGATGGAGCTTCCGGAGAAAGACAGGGCCAGACTGTGCCAGCGACCGGTTCCCAGCGCCGCCACCGAGCCGCTTGCCAACGTGCTGACGGTGCCACCGGTGTTCGAGCTCAGGATCGACCAGGCCCCGGTGTCACTGACGCGCAGGTGGTAGGCGTTCAGCCCGCCTGCCCCGGTGTACGACTGGCTGTTGGCCCGGCCCATCAGCTCGGCGTAGCCGGACTTCTCGAGCAGCACGTCCGAAGTGACGGTGTAGTTGCTCCACCCCGTGTCGCCGAGGAGGGCATGCGGGTCGGAGAGCGAGTCCCACGTAATCGGGGTCTGCGCGCTCATCTGCCGCACACACTGGCCGGTCCGCCCACCGCCGCAGCCGGCGACCTCGAAGGCGCCCTGCCAGTCCATCAGGTACTTCGCCTCAGTCCCGGCCGCATCGCTGTCGAAGGTGTCGCTGTAAGGCAGGCTCAGCGTTCCCTGGCCGGGTCCGGCCGCGGTGCCCTTGCCCTGACCGGTCGTGGTCGTCAGGGAGTAGACATATCCGGGCTGCACCGTGAGGCTGAAGCTTCCACCCGACGGGGTGATGTCGGCGGTGTGCACGAAGTAGTCCGCAGAGCTGTTGGACCGCAGGTTCGTCGCCCACACGTGCACCTGTCCCGTCGACAGTCCCCCGGTGACGTTGAAGTTCAGTGTCTGGGCGCTGCCGGCGTCGACGGTCTCGATGATGGAAGAGTAGTCACTGTTGTTCGGCGCCTTGAGCGTCACGTAGCTGCCGTTGGCGCGGTTGCCGCCGATGAAGCCGCCCGAGCTGTCCAGGTACTGCCAGCCAGGCGCCGTGAACTGCGTGGTCTGAGCCATCACCCAGGCGTTCTTGCCGACCGAGTAGTACCCGGACCACGGCTGCGGCGCCAGCACGACGCCCATGGTGGGATACGGCAGGTTCGGCGTGATCGCGGCGACGATCGGCCAGTTCAGGTACGCGGTCATCCGTCCGTCGAGGTAGCCGCGGTTGATGCCGCGTGCCATCGCCTGCGCGCCGGAGTTGTAGTCGTCCGAGCCGTTCTCGCTGGCCCACAGGGGTTTGCCGGACGAGCTCGCGGCTGACGGCACCGTGCATGTGGACTGCGCGGAGCGGTAGCCGCACGGGTAGTGCGCGCCCATGACGCCGACCGCGGAGGCGAACGCCGGGTTGGAGTCGACGTCGTTGGCCACCGTCCAGTCCGAGTCCGCGGCCACGAGCTTGACGCCGCCGTAGCCGTTGGCGTTGAGAGCGCTGCGCAGTTGCTCGTACCAGGAGACGTTGTAGCCGCGCTCGTTCCAGCCGCCGAGGTAGTCGATGGTCAGCCCGTGCGATTTCGCGCAGCCGAGCCAGGAGACGAGGTAGTTCACCATGTCGGTGGACCAGAAGTCGCCGCCGCCGATCCAGCCGGGTGCACCCCACGCCAGTCCGTACAGCTTGATGTTCGGGTTGCGGGCCTTGGCCTGCTGGGCGAGCCAGAACTCGTACCCGACGTCGCAGTTCACGCTGCCACGGGTGTGTTCGACACTGGGTTCGGCGCCGGAGGTGGAGTTGGTGTCTCCCCCGATCTCGATCTTGAGCATCTGAGCGGCCGCGCCGTAGGCCGGTTTGAACATGTAGTCCAGGATCTGCCCCCGCTGGGGCTCCGGATAGTCGATCAGCAGCCTGCTGTTGCCGCCCCCGCCGCTGATGGCGCCGACGCCGTCGAAGGTTCGTCCCCCGGACGCTCCGTTGAGGGTGATCGAGGTGGCCGCCTGGGCCGGGGCCGCGGCGACCGCCACGACGCCGCCCGCGGCGAGCGCGACGCCGACGAGCACCGCCGTCGAGGTGCGCAGGCGTTTGAAGAATCGTCTGAGTCCTGACACCGTGTCATCCCTTGTCAGCTCGTGGTGCAGCTAAGGCTCGGGGACGGATTAGTACCCGAGTAGGTGGCTTGGAGGCCGAAGCTGGTGGTGCCGCCCGGCGCTATCGATCCGTTGTAGGCCGCGTTCGTGACGGCCACCGGCTGGGCCCCGCTCAGAACGCCGTTCCACACGTTGCTGATCTGCTGATTCCCGCCCCAGGTCCACGTCACCTTCCAGCCGTTGCTGGGAGCCGTGCCTCGGTTCGTCACCGTCACGTTGGCGGTGAAGCCGTTGTCCCACTGGTTCGTCACCGCGTATGTCGCCGTGCATCCGCTTCCTCCGCCGCCGCCCGCCGATGTCGTCGCGGTCACGCCGGAAGACTGGCCCGAGACGTTGCCCGCCGCGTCGTAGGCGGCGACTTTGTACGTGTACTGAGTAGAGGCCGACAGGCCGGTGTCGGTGAACGAGGTCCCGGCCGTGCTGCCGACCTGGCTCCCGTCGCGGTAGACCCGATACCCGGCCACGCCGACGTCGTCGCTGGACGGCGACCACGACAGCGACGCCGAGGAGCTCGTCACACCGGTGACGGCGAGGTTCGACGGCACGGACGGCGGGGTCGTGTCGCCGCCACCGCCGGCCGTGGCCGTGACCGAGAAGCTGTTGGTGCCCAGGCCCTGGCCGCCCTGCCAGATCTCGAACCCGGCCTCGACGTCCAGCAGGTAGTGCGAGGGGTTGATCGAGCCACGGGCCTGCGCGTCCTGGAAGATGGCCTTGAGGTCGAGGTTGCTGACCGACGTGGCGCCGGGGTTCAGGACGTACGAGATGATCTTCCACGAGGTCTGCTGCCCCGTCCAGACATTCCAATTCAGGCCGCTGATGTTCGCGTTGCCGGTCTGGGATCCGAACGGCTGCACCCCGCCGCGGCTGTTGATCCAGATCATCACCTCGGTCCCGTCCGGCTGCCCGCTGGTGGTGGGCGTGGAGTTGAACCAGATGTCGTAGGCGACGTCGTACGCCCCCGAGGACGGCTGCGTGGTGCTCCACGAGGAGACCGCACTGCTCAGCTTGCTCATCTGGATCGGCAGGCCGCTGTTGCCGGTGCACAACCCCCAGTGGCAGCCTTTGAAGATCGACGGGTACGTGGCCGGCGCGCCGCCGCTGAGGTTGAAGTCGGCGGTGCTGACCGTCCACGCGGTCCCCCCGGTGTACGTGAGGCACTGCGGCGCACTGGAGTTCCACTCATTGGCCTGGATCATGTAGTCCCCGGCCGGGATCGTGCCGGTGCCGGAGCACGTGGTCGTCGCGGCCTGTGCCGTCGGCAGCGCGACCGCGGAGACCGCCGCCGCGAAGGCGATCGCGAGCGCCGCCGCCCATGCGCGCGGGCGGAGAAACCTTGGAGCCATCCGGGTGCCTTTCCTTCTGATGTCCGCATCCGCCGATGAAGGTGCCAATCCGGCGCCCGATGCTCAAGGGCGAGTCGAACCGATTCGTTGTCACTCAGGCTGGAGGCGTCCGGAAACGTGCTGGTCACAGAATCAGCATTGGACGCCATCGACGTTTCATGCGACGCGCGCCGATCCGAAAGTTTCACGGTTCGACGAGGCGGCCCGCCGTCTTACGTACGAGCACCGGCGCCGCGAACCGGTGGCGCCGACTCCCACGTCGGGCAGCGGGAATCGGCGCCGGTCGCATCGGTGCTCACCGGGCCCCGGAGACCGAGGTCACCCCAGCGTCCACTGCTGGTTGGCAGCGCCACTGCACGTGTACAACTGGACCAGCGCGCCGTCCGCGGTACTCGCCCCGCTCACATCCAGACAGAGCCCTGACTGCACCCCGGTGATGGTGCCGTTGGAGTTCACGTTCCATTGCTGGTTCGCGCCGCCGTTGCAGGTCCAGGTCTCGACCTTCGTGCCTGGAGTGGTCTGGTGGTTGTACGCGTCCAAGCACAGCGTGGTCCCGTTCATGGTGACGGTCAGCTGGCCGGACGAGGTCTTGGTCCACATCTGGTTCGCGCCGCCCCAGCAGCTGTAGATCTGCGTCTGGGCGCCCGGCGTCGTCGAGGCGTTGGGGACGTCCAGGCACTTGCCGGCGCCGACCGCGTGCACCTCACCGGTGGTGCCGCCGCCCCCGCCCCCTCCCCCGCCGCCTGTCGAGCTGTCGACGGTGATGTTGGAGTTGCCGCTGCTCTGGTAGCCCTCGGTGGCCAGGATCATGTAGTTGTACTGGCCCATGTTCATGCCGTGGGCGGCCCAGGCGTCGAAGAAGTTGCCGGTGGTGATGGTGCCGCCGACCCGCTTCGACTGGCGCACCGCCCAGTACTGGTTGAAGGTGGCGGTTCCGATGATGGAGGGGGCGTTGACCCGCTGCGTCTCGTAGATGTCGTAGGTGCCGCCGTCGCTCGTGACGGTGCCCTTGTAGGTGCCGGTGGGCCGGTAGCTGCCCCAGCTGTCGGTGATGTAGTACTCCACCAGCGGGTTGGTGGTCCAGCCGTACAGCGACAGGTAACCGTTGCCGGAGGGGTTGAAGCTGCCGGAGTAGTTCACGGTGCGCCGGCTGCCGGTGCTCCAGCCCTCACCAGCCACGAAGTTGCCGGCGTTGCTCCAGGAGGTGCTGTAGTTCCCGCCGGAGCCGAAGCTCATACACGCCGACCCGCTGCCCTCAGTCCAGAACGAGAAGTAGTAACCGTTGCTGTTCCCGGTCTGGCTGTTGCACACGGTCGCGGCGCTGGCCGTCCCCGGGAGAAGCACTCCGAAGGCTGCGAGCAGCATGACGCAGAGAGCTGTCAGAAGTCGCCTTCCTCGGGTGCGGCCCCTTGCGCGTCGTGGGTTGTCGTTCATGGTCGTCCTTCCTCCTGTCTCCCTCGAGGTTCAGCACGTGGAGTTGGTCTGGGTCGCCAGCCCGAGGCGCCAGGGCAGGTGGTTGTAGTCCTGGTTCGCGGACGGATCCTTGCCCTGGTACAGGTACTGCAGATGACAGGGACTGAGCGTGACGTTCTGGTCGTAGCCGCTGCGGACGGCCTCGCCGCTACTGAGGTCCTGGGTCCACGGGGTCCCGCTGAAGGTGGTGTCCGAGGCCGCCAGGAAGGGGTTGGACTGCGTGGCGGCCAACGGGGTCCAGCTGCCGGTGAGGCTGTCGGAGGTCCAGGAGTGGAACAGCCGGTGGCCGTCGGAACCGATGGCCTCGACGACCATCAGGTAGGTGTTCGATCCATCGACCTTGTAGACGTTGTCGGCCTCGAACATGTCGTATTTGTTGGGAGCCGACGCGGCGATGACGGTGTTGCCGCCGTCACCGAAGCCGTTCGGGAACTGCGACAGCGAACTCGTCGACCGGTAGACGTGGCCGTTGTCATCGACGGAGAACAGGTAACAGTTCGCCGAGTCGCAGATCACCCAGCTGTCGACCCAGTAGCCGCCGCCGATGTTCTGGCTGATGATCGTCGGCATGCCGTTGCTGTAGAAGTTGTGCGGCGCGCTCCATCCGGCCGGGTTGCTGATGTCGGGGTTCGTGGAGTACCCGATGTTCGAGCCCTCCTGGTAGGTCACGTACCACAGCTTCTGCGGCGCGAAGTAGAACACCATCGGTGCCGTCTTGTAGCCGCCGCCGATCGGCGTCGTGTCGAGGTACGTCCACGGCGCCGAGTCGGCCTGCGACCAGTCGCTGAAACTGGTCTGGGCCATCCCGTAGTCGCCGTTCGAGTCGACGGTCGACAGCACCACGTACCACTTGCCGTCGAAGAACACGACGGACGGGTCCTTCGCAGCGATGATGGTGTGCCGGGAGTCGGACTTCGGGCTGATCAGGATGCCGCTGGAGTTCCAGCGGAAGCTGCTCGGCAGGGAGCCCCCCGGGCTGCTCGGGGATGTCGAGGGACTGGTGGGCGGCGTGGTCGGCGTGGTCGGCGTGGTCGGTGGAGTGGACGGCGCCGTCGACGGAGTGGTCGGCGGCGGCTGCGAGCCGTCGCACAGCACACCGTTGAGCGCGAAGTCCGTGGGAGCCGGATTGCTAGCGGTCCACGTGCCGTTGAAGCCGAGGCCGACGCTGCCACCGGACGGGATGGACCCGTTGTAGGCGGCGTTGGTGACGCTCACATGCCCGCCGGACTGCGTGTATGTCCCGTTCCACAACTGGGTGACGGTCTGACCGGCACCGAACGACCACGTCAGCTGCCAGGACGTCACCGGGCTCCCCTGGTTGCTGA
The DNA here is from genome assembly GCF_039531675.1 of Catenulispora subtropica. Taxonomy (NCBI): domain Bacteria; kingdom Bacillati; phylum Actinomycetota; class Actinomycetes; order Catenulisporales; family Catenulisporaceae; genus Catenulispora; species Catenulispora subtropica. Next base: position 95,145 of record NZ_BAAAQM010000013.1, on the reverse strand, counting down.
TGGTGATGTTCGCGCCGAAGCCGCCCGGCCACTGGCTGGAGACGCTGTAGTCGACCTGACAGCCGCCGGCGGCGCGGGCGGTGGCCGTCACGGCCGCCACGCCCGCTGCGGCGAGACCGGTCGCCACGACGGCGGCGAGTACCGCTCGGCGATCGAAGAGACTCACGGGACGCCCTCCTGGAGGTGATGGGATCTCGTGGCGAGAAAATGCCACCAAAGCCCGATGACCTCAAGGTCCCCCTGGAGGCTCTCGGAGAGCCCAGCCATCCGCACTTATGGCAGTGACCTGCGAAAACAGCCTATGCGACAGCCCCGAAAGCCATCGCCACACCGTGACAATCCGCGAAACTTTCAACTCGGCCCGAGAGCAGGACATCCCATGAATCACGGCCATGGCGATGTCCTGTCTCGGACCGGGATCAGTTCTCAGATGTTCGCGCACACCGTCCCGTTGAGGGAGAACGCCGTGGGCGCCGGGGCCTGGCCGGTGTCGGTGCCGTTGAAGCCCACACTCACCGAGCCGCCGTTCGCCGCGATCGCCCCGTTCCACGCCTCGTTCGCCACGGTGACCGTCGAGCCGCTCTGCGTCCACGTCCCGTTCCAGCCGCTCTGCACCGCCTCGCCGGCGTCCGGCCAGGTGAAGGTCAGGGTCCAGCCGTTCACGGCCGTCGCGGCGCGGTTGGTGACCGTGATGTTCGCGCCGAAACCACCGGGCCAGGAGCTGCTGACGGCGTAGTGCACCGCGCAGCTCGCGTCGGACGGAGGCGGCACGGTGAACGTCACCGGTGGCGAGGGCAACGACGGGTTGCTATGGGAGTCCACCGCGATCACGTCGTAGGTGTAGGTGGTGCCGATCGTCAGACCGCTGAGGTTCAGCGTCGTGGCGCTCGTCGTGCCGACCAGAGTGGTGCCCCCGCCGCTGTTCTGCCGGTAGACCTGGTAGGACGCGACCGGGTACGTGCCGGGGGTGGCGGCGGGCCAGCTCAGCGTCGCGATCCCGGAGTCGTTCCCCGACGTGCTGGACGCCAGGCCCGACACGGTCGGCTGACCCGGCGCGCCCGGTGCCGTCACGCCGCCCCCGCCGCTGCCCGGCACCTGGACGACGGTGAGGGTGTACGGCGCGACGGTGACCGACGCGGCAGAGCTCTGCGTCGCGCTGGTGATCGAGGTGCCGTTGTTCGCGAAGGTGAAGACGGTCGGGCTGCCCGCCGGGGTGAAGCCGTTGTAGGCGAGGTTCACCGTGTAGGGCGTGCTCGGATCCTCGTTGTCGATCAGCACGTCGAGACTGCCGCCCGCCCGGCGGACCGCGTGCACCCTGACCAGCGAGTTAGAGGAGGTGCTGTTCACCATCGTGTCGCCGGGCCCGCCGAGTTTGGAGAGCATCTCGATGCCGTAATACGGCGCGAACGGTGTCTCGACCGCCGGTTCGGTCACGCCGCTGTTGTTGCCGCCGCTGGAGAAGATGCCGTAGTCGCCGTAGTCCTGCGCGCCGTCGACGACGCTCGGCGGATTGGTGCCGGGGCCGTTGTGCTCGTCCCACCAGTCCACGTTCGAGACGCCGTTCTCCAACCACGTCATGTACATGTCCGCGGCGAACAGCGCGTTCGGCTGGGTGTCCATGTCCACGTTCGAGTTGGCCTCGGAGACCAGAATCGGCACGGTGGCCGGGTTCACTTTCGCGTACTGGCTGATCTCCGACTTGACGGTGGAGATGATCCCCGAGATCTGGTTGGTGGCGGTGAGCATCGCCGCGGCACTCGAGCCGCCGGGGTAATAGTGCACGATGACACAGTCGGTCTTGGCACCGAGCGCGGTCAGCACCGTCTGGTTCCAGGGCAGCGGGCTGGTCTGCGCATTGGTGACGTTGTCGGGCCAGTTACCCGGCGTGGTCAGGACGGCGCACACGTGCGCGCCCGAGCTGACCGCCTTCATCGCCGACATGTAGCTCAGCACGTTGTTCGCATACACACCCGGACCGCAGTTGTAGGTCTGCGACGGCTCGCTGCCGATCGTGACCGGGGTTCCGGAGGACGTCTGGCAGTGTGCGTCGGCCTCCCAGTTCGCGCCGTAGGTACCGTTGCCGTAGACCTCGTTGCCGACCTCCCAGTAGGAGACGCCGTACTTGTTCGTCACCGTGGCGTTCTGCACCCAGGACGCGGCGAGCGCCGGTGTCCCGGTGCCGTAGTTCACGGTGATGACGGGACTCGCCGAGGCCGCCTGCGCGGTGCCCATGAAGTCCGCGAAGCTCGTGTTCGGGGCGTCGTAACCGCCCTGGGCCACGTTGGTCTGCCAGTTGTAGATGTCCGAGTAGGAGCCGCCCGGGTAGCGCAGAGCGTTGATTCCTGCGGCCTTGAGCAGCCCCGGGATCGGGGTGTCGTTCATGTACCCGTCGTAGACGGCGGTGTTCAGACCGATCGCGCCGCCCGGGATGGTGCCCAGTCCCGCTGTGCCGTTCACGGTCACGGACACCGCGGTGGCGGCGGACGCGTCCGGCGCCGCCGGTCCCGCGAGCATGACCGCGCCCGCCAGGGTCGTGGCCGCGGCCAAGGCGAGAGAGCGCGCCTTGGTTCTCCAACGGTTTCGCATGCCTTCTCCTTGCTGGACTCAGTGGGGTTCGGTGCCGTAGACCAGGAGGCCGCCGACGTAGACCGTGATCGCGGGGTTCGCGGTGAAGGCGGTGTCGGCGGCGTTGAAGCTGTAGTCGCCGGTCTGTGTGAAGTTCGACCAGTCGGTCTTGTTGACCGCGTTCTGGATCTGGCCGGTCGACGCGCCGACGGCCAGGCTCCCCGCCCCGGCGGTGAAGCCGACCTGCAGATAGTGGTCGGCCCCGGTAACCGGCGCGGACATCGCGACGACGGACTGCGTGACGTTCGCGCAGCCGAGGACCGCGTACCAGCAGTTGGTGGTGAAGGTGCTCGCGCCGCCGTCGGCGGTGAACCAGTACCGGACGGTCACCGACGACAGGGAGATCGCGCTGGTTCCGTTGTTGACCAGGTTCAGCATCGGCTGAAGCTGGCCGGTCGTGGCCGCGGTGACGCTGGTCTGGTACTGCGCCGTAAGCGAGGCGGGCGGTGCCGTGACCGTCGTCGCACTCACGGTGGCCGATGCCGGCGACGACTGCCCGCCGCTGTCCTCGGCCACAACATAGAACTGATAAGCGGTTGCCGGACTCAGGTTGCTGACGGTCGCGGCCGTCGCCGTTCCGGGCACCGTGGCGACGGCGGTCGCGGACGCTCCGGTTTGGTAGACCACGTAGTTCGCGATCGGCAGTGTGCCCGGCGTCGCCGCTGTCCAGCTCAGCCCGACGGTACTCGCCGTCACTCCGGTCACGGTGAGGCTGCCTGGCGCGCCAGGCGGAGTGGCGGAGGCGGTGGTCACGCTCACCGTCGGCGAGACCGCCGAGAGGTTGCCGGCGCTGTCCCGCGCGACGACGTCGAACGTGTAGGCGGTCGACGGCGTCAGACCGGTCAGCGCCGCCGACGTCGTCGTGGACGAGGCGACCTTGGTGGAGGTCGAGCCGGAGACGCTGTAGACGTCGTAACCGGCGATCGGGTTGGTGCCCGCGGTGGCGGCGGGCCAGGTCAGGGTCGCGCCGGTCGCGGTGATCGCCGACGCCGTCGGCGTGCCGGGGGCACTCGGCGGCGTGACGGTCCCGCCACCGCCGGGTCCGGAGCCCCAGACCTTGGTGGCACCGTCGTAAAGCTCGATGTAGTTCGTCGTCACCGGTGTCGCGTTGGTGGGGAGCCCGGCCAGCCCCTGGTAGGACCAGTCCTTCGTGTAGTCGTGCGCCGCCGGGAAGGTGATCCGGAACTGCACCTCCCGATGGAACGCCGACTGCCCTGCGGGGGCGATGTCCTGACCGGCGCAACTGACTGTGAGGTAGTAGGTCGAGCCGGAGAACTGCGTGATGGGGCTCGGTGCGCTGCACTGGCTGTACGGCGATGACAGCTGTATCTGGGAGGGTGTCTCCCCGGGGTCGAGCGTGAAGTAGTACCGGAACGAGCCGTTGGTGAGGTGCCGGGCGGGCCAACCGGACTTGTTGACGACCTGGGCCTTGATCTCGATGAAGTTCGTGCCGGTCTGGTTGGGCGCCGCTTGCATGAACTCCTCGGCCCCGTCCGGGGTCTCGGTCGGCGGGAAGTCCACCCTCGGTGTGCCGCCGTACTCGCTGGTGAGCTCGGCCAGGGCGCCGGAGAACAGGGCGTTGTAGTCCAGTGCGCCCTCGGTCTGCTGGTAGTTGGTCCGGCTGTCCGTGAAGCCGTCGCCCGAGGTCGGGCCGCCGACCAGCAGGCCGTAGTCGAGATGCCGGGTGTAGGGCGGGTCGCTCATGCTCTGGTCCCACGAGCCGTGTGCCGGCCGGTTGTGGATGAACTGCGGCCAAGAGGTGTTGGTGCCGCCGTTGGTGAATCCGACCTCGTAGCTCTCGTGGCCCGGGTTGTCGCCGAGGATGTAGTTGATCTGCCGTACCGCGAAGTCGTGATACGTCTGTTGGCGCGTCGGGTCGAGGCTCTTGGCCTTCAGCCAGTTCGCGAAGTCGAGTGCCAGGTAGGCCTCGTTCGCCGAGTAGCGGGCCGTGCCCCACACGTCGACCTGCGCCTCGCCGCCCGGTGACATGGCCACGTGCTGGCCGTTGTAGCCAGTGGTGAACCAGTCGAGGTTGCGTTCGGCGTCGTCGATGTACTGCTGCTGACCGGTGATCTGCGCGAGAAGGATGTAGGAGGCGTAGGACGAGTCGTCCCAGCTGATGGTCCAGGCGTATTCCGGGGTCGTGGTCTGGTTCGCCTTGTTCAGGTTCGGGAAGTAGTTCTCGGCCTTGGTGAGATAGGTGGTGTCGCCGGTCGCCTTGTAGAGCCACAGCGCACCCCAGACCAGCTCGTCCCAGTAGCCGCTGAACGAGGTGTAGAAACCGGAGGCCCCGGTGATGCAGGCGTCGTATTTGCCGCGGTAGTCGTCGGCGAACTCATACAGCGACTCGGCCTGCGCGAGCAGCTTGGCCGAATAGGTCGGATCGTCACCCTGGAAGACGATCGAGGAGGCCGCCAGCGCCGCCGCCGACTGGCCGACCAGATCAGAACCCGGACACGACTCGGTGACCGCGGAGGACGGCCGGGGCTCGGGATTCACCTCGGGCGGCCCCCAGAAGCTGTGGTCGCTGCTGCCGTCGCCGACCTGGCCGTAGAACACGTGCGGCTGCGGGTGCGCCTTGATGATGTAGTCGTCGCCCCAGCGCAGGTTCCGCTCGACGAACGCCCACTGCCCGGCCTTCTGGTAGCCGGCCTTGTCGTCGATGGCGCCCCAGGCCAGCGCGGTCATCGAGTACGCCGCCGGCAGGCCGAACTTCACCTCGTCGCCGGCGTCGTGGTAGCCGCCGGTCAGGTCCAGGCCGTGGTCCGCGCCGTCGGTCAGATCGGACGGCCCGCGCCACAGCACCCGGTTGTCGGCCGGCAACGGGCCGGAGCGCTGCGACTCGTAGAAGAGCATGGAGTCCTGGAGGGCCTCGGCGTAGTCGAACTCGCCGGTGCTCGAAGGCGTGCTCGCCCGGGCGGCGGGCGGTTGCAGCAGAGCCATGGCGTTCGCCGCGAACAAGGCGGCGGCGACGGCGGCGAGGGCTCGGGCGGCACGGTTCCGCGGCTTGCCTGATCTCATGGGGCGACGGTCGGCAAACGACCGCCAAGCGTCAATGTTCTGCGGCACTTTCGTGGACCGACCTGGGGTGACGCCGATCCGCTCACGAAAGTTTCATCTGGGCGGCAACCGTTCGCAGCGGCCCGGCAGCCCGCGATAGGGTCGCCGAACCCCGCCCTGCCCTTGTGGAGATCCGATGACACCGCTCCCCCGCTGCACGCCGTCCGCGCAGAACACCGACGCCCGCGGCGTCTCCGCCTTCCTCGACGCGATCGACGGCGAGTCCGGAGTCGAAGCTCACAGCCTCATGCTGCTGCGGCACGGCCACGTGATCGCCGAGGGCTGGTGGGCCCCCTACAGCCCGCAGGGGATCCAGCACCTTTACTCGCTGAGCAAGAGCTTCACCGGCACGGCTGCCGGGCTCGCCTGGGCGGAAGGGCTGCTGGACCTCGACGCGCCGGTCATCTCGCACTTCCCCGAGCTGGACGCCGAGATCACGGACCCGCGCAGCCGGTCGATCCTGGTCCGGCACATCGCGTCCATGGCCGCCGGCCACACCGCCGAGCAGTGGGACCGGGCCTGGGCCGCCGACCGCGACGAGCCGGTCCGCGGTTTCCTGCTCCACCCGCCGGACGGCGTCCCGGGCACGACGTTCGCCTACAGCCAGCCCACCACCTACACGCTCGCCGCGGTGATCCAGCGGGTGACCGGCCAGACGCTCACGGAGTACCTGCGACCGCGGTTGTTCGAACCGCTGGGCATCGACAAGGCGACCTGGGTCCAGCACCCGGCGGGACGGGACATCGGCTTCATCGGCCTGTCCACCACCACCGAAGCCGTGGCCCGGCTCGGCCAGCTGTATGCGCAGGGCGGAGTCTGGGACGGACGACAGCTGCTGGCGCCGGAATGGGTGGCCGAGGCCACCCGCGCGCAGGTGGGCAACAGCGGGACGGGCTCGAACCCGGACTGGTCGCAGGGATACGGATTCCAGTTCTGGATGTCCCGCCACGGCTACCGCGGGGACGGCGCCTACGGCCAGTTCTGCGTCGTCCTGCCCGAGCAGGACGCCGTCCTGGCGCTGACCGCCGAGACCGAGGACATGCAGGCCGTCCTCGACGCGGCCTGGACCCACCTGCTCCCCGCCTTCGAAGGCGCCGGCCACGATGCGGCGGCGGCCGACAAAGCACTCGAACACCGGCTGACGGGCCTGCAACTCCCCTTTCCCACCGGAGCCGAGGTGCCGACCGGCGAGTTCACGGCCGCCAGCTCGGTCCTCTCCCGGCTGACGCGGGTCGCACTCTCGCCACAGGTCCTCGCGCTACACGAGGACGACGGCACCGTCACCACCCTGCCTCTGGTCCCCGGCGCCTGGCCGACGCGCGAACACATGGCGGCGCGCGCGGCGCGGACCGACGCGGACACGGTGGTCGTCCACGTTCAGTTCGTGCAGACGCCGCACAAGCTCCGGATCACCTGCGATCTGCGGACCGGCACGTTCGACGCCGGGTGGCGGACCATCCCGCTGACCGGGCGACCGTCGACCGCGCTGTCCGCGCTCGCGCAGCCGACCCCTTTGGACGCGCTCTGACGGTCAGGGCACGAGAGGCCGCGGCCGGCACCGGGTCAGGGTTCCCGATGCCGGCCGTGGTGCGGTTCGCGGCAGGTCACGGACTGGTGCAGGTCAACTGCGGGCTGGACGGCGTGCCGTCGGCGAGGAAACCGAAGGTCGTCGTCCCGGCCGGTGGCAGCGATCCGTTGTAAGCGGCGTTCGCCACGGTCGCCGCGGGTCCGTTCGTGGTCAGGGTGCCGCTCCACAGCTGGGTGATCGTCTGGCCGCTCGCGAGCGTCCAGCGGACGGTCCAGCTGCTGATCGGCGTGCTCCCCGCTGTCACCGTCACCTGTCCCTGGAAGCCGCCCGGCCAGGAGTTGGTGGTCTGGTAGCTGGCGCTGCACGCCCCGGGCGGCGGCGGGGTGGTGCTCGGCGTGGTCGAGGGTGTGGTCGACGGGGTGGTCGGGGTGGTGCTCGGCGTGGTCGAGGGTGTGGTGCTCGGGGGTCCGCTCTGGAACTGGGTGAAGAAGTTCCACACCACTCCCGACGTCCAGGTGTGCCAGCCGTCGCCGGTGCTGCCGTCGATCGGGCCGGGGTCGTGGCCGGCTCCGTCGAAGGCGGCCCAGACGACCGGGTACCCGGTCTGGCATCCGGAGTAGGCGGTGACGATGTGTGTCAGGCTGCCGTATGCCGGTTCGGGCGGGTTCTGCGGGGTGCAGTGGTTGTTCCGGACGAAGGTGTCGCGGAGCGATCGGCCGTCCGCGATCGGCAGGACGTTGTCCCGGATGCCGTGCAGCCCGATGTAGGCGACGGGCTGCGTGCCACCGCTGCATCCGCTCAGGTTCGCGCCGGAGTAGACCGCGACCGCGCGGAAGACGTTCGGCCGTGCGCAGGCCAGCGCATAGGACATCGCGGCGCCGTAGCTGAAGCCGCTGGAGAAGATCTGTCCGGTGTCGACGCACAGGCCTGTTTCGAACTGGTTGAGCATGTCGTCGACGAAGGTCACATCTTGCCCGCCGGGGTTGGCCCAGCCGTTGCTGTTGCCTTGCGGTGCGACGAAGATCGTGCCGTTGCCCGCGGCGTCGGCCAGCCGCCGCAGCCCGTAGTAGGACCAGTTGTAGCCGTCGGTGCCGCCGGAGTCGACGTCGTTCATGGTGCCCCCGAGCCAGTGGAACCCGAAGACCAGCCGGTAGGGGTGACTGCTGTCGTAGCCGGCGGGGAGCCGCAGGATGTAGCTGCGGGTCTGGCCGCCGCTCTGGATCGTGTGCGTGCCGCTGGCCAGGGCCGGAGCCTTGCCGCACCCGCCGGAGGCCGCGGCGGGCGCGGCGCCTGGCGACGCCGCCGCACTGCCGAGACCTCCGTACACCGTCAGCGCGCTCACCAGGGCGACCAGGAGCGCCATGAGCGCGACCGGCCCGAACACGGCTCTGCGTTTCTGCATGGCCTCACCCTCCGTCGAATCGATTCGCACGATCGGTTCGACGGGATGCTACGAACCCTCCCGGGAACGGGCAATCGATGTGTCGTACTCTTCGGCCCTGATGCCTGGTCGACGCCGCTACCGGCGCCGCCGACGGCCGAAAGTTTCAGACCGATTCTCAGCAGGCGGACACCCAGTAGTCGTCGACCTGGACGTTATCCGTCTCCCTAGCGGTTCCTCCGCGACTCGTACGCCGCGGCGAGGATCAGATAGCCGCTGGCCGTCCACGTGTACGCCCGATCACGCAGTCCGGCGCCGGACAGAGCGTCGAAGTTCTCTGCGAAGCCGGACTTCTCGCACAACGCCCGGAACCGGCTGCTGACGTCGTCCGCGAGCTCTGTGAACCCCGCGCGGCGCAGACCGTCCTCGATCAGGATCGTGGACGGGGCCCAGATCGGGCCGCGCCAGTAACCGTCGGCTTCGTAGTGTTCCGACGACGGCTGCTCAGTGGCCAGACCGTGCGGCGTCAGGTGCGCCTCGATGTCGCGGGCCAGGGCGCCGCGGACGTCGTCGGGCAGATCCGGTCCCAGGACGATCGCCATCAGGTCCAGCAGACTCGTACTGCCCACGGGCCGCCCGGTCGCCGCACCGCGCGCGACGAACCTGCCGTCCGCCCACAGCGTCGTCAGCATCGCGGCCCGCACGTCCGCCTCTTGGCGCCGCCACCCGGCGGCCTCGTCGGGGAGCCCGAGCTCGTCGGCCAGTCCGGCGAGCCGGTCGAGCTGCAGGATCAGGAACGCCGCCAGATCCGACGTCTGCACGACGCGATCGGCGTCGAAGGTGGTGGCGTTGTCCCAGCCGCTGTCGTTGCCGTGCTGATAGTGGGGCAACGCCTGGCCGGGGACCCGGCGCGCGGTCAGCCAGAACTGCGTCCAGGAGGAGAGTCTGGCGTAGAGGTCCGCGATCTCGGCCCGGGTCAGTGCGCGGGGCAGTCGGCCACGCAGGTGCCCCAGCGCCCAGCCGTGAATAGGTGGCTTGACGTAGTTGTAGAGGATCTCGGAGTGCGTCACCGAATCGGGAAGCGCACCGGTCTCGTCCTGGTGGTCGAACGGGATCTGGAACTGGTCCAGGGCCAGCTCTGGCGCACCGGCGGCCAGCGCGATGGCGTTGAAGCAATGATCCCAGCTCCAGACCTTGTCCATCCAGTGCTTGGACATCAGTACACCGGGGCGGGAGAGGAACCCGGCCGGACGGACGGTCGCCGACCACAGGACATACGCCGCGAGCTCCGCAGCCGGAGTCCGGTCGCTGCGCCAAGGCGCGACAGCGTCCACGAAGGCGACGAACCCCGCGGCCGACGCCTGAGCCGCGTCATCGAACGTGGCGGCACGGCGGTAGCGCGGTCGAGCGCTGTCGAACTCCTCAATGGCGATCTCCCAGGGCTGATCCGCGGGGAGATGGAGCCCGCGTGCCGCGGTTCCCAGGGCCTGGAGTCCGAACACTTCAGCCGGCTCACCCGCCAGCACGGTGATCCGGTAGCGGCGACCGGTCTGGTAGAGCGTGTAGATGTAGGACCCGTCGACCGGATCGCGGTAGAAGTACGGTCCGCTGAACGGGCCCAGTATCGTGTCGGCCGCACTGATGCGCAGCCCCAGTCCCGTACCGCCGCCCCGCACCCGAACCGTGTCGGCTGTTTCGTAGGCGAGCTCGACCCCGGAGTCCTGAACCGTCCAGGCAAGCCGGGCCGGCGTCGCGGCGACGGCCGCCTCGACGCGCGAGCCGGACGGATCGGCCGGTGTGAGACGCAGGACCGCGTGCAGTCCGTTCTGGTGGGAGACGAGATGGAGGTCGTCGGCGTAGGCGGCCTCGCCGATCACCGGCGAGATGCCGAACCACGAACCGTGGTGGCTGAACGGGATCTCGCGAACGTCGAACGCCGGAAGGGTTCCGGTGATGGTCATAAGTGATCTTTCTTCAGTCCTTGACCGCACCTGCGGTCACACCGGCGGCGACATAGCGCTGGGCGACCACGAGCAGGACGGTGGCCGGGATCGAGGCCACGACCGCGGTGGCCATGATGGCGTTCCACTGCTGGTTGTTGTTGCCGATGTAGTGGTAGATGCCGAGGGTGATCGGCTGCGCGCCGCCACCGCTGTCGAGAGTATTGGCGAACATGAAGTCCGACCACGCCCACAGGAACGCGAACAGCGACACGGTGACGACGGCGTTGCGGCTGACCGGCATGACGATCGACCAGAAGGTCCGCACCTGTCCGGCACCGTCGGTCTTCGCCGCCTGCATCAGCTCCTCGGGGATGCCGGACATGAACGCGGCGAACACCAGGGTCCCGAACGGGACCGCGATCGTCGAGTCGGCCACGATCAGGCCCGGCACGCTGTTGAGCACGCCCAGATTCAGGTAGATGGCATAGAAGCCCATCGCCATGATGATGCCGGGGATCATCTGCGCCATCAGCAGGGCGAAGCTCAGAACGCCGCCGCCCGGGGGACGGAGTTTGGCCAGGGCGTAGCCGGCCGGCGCCGCGACCGCCACGGTCAGCGCGACCGTCCCCAAGCCGATGAACAGGCTCGTGCCGAGATAAGGGAGCTGCTGGTGCAGAACGGCACGGTATCCGTCGAGCGTTCCGTGGACGGGGAGCCAGTCCGGCGGCGTCTTGCGCATGTCCTGGTCCCGCGTCAACGACTCGTTGATCATCCAGTAGACCGGAAACAGCATCAGCCCGGTCAGACCGAGCCCGACGGCCGTCTTCCAGCGCGCGACGTGCTGGGATCGGGACTTCCGCATCACGCCTCCCGCTGCTTGCGCTGGGCGCGGACGTAGACCAGTCCGAAGGCCAGGGCCATGACGACCAGCAGGTTGCCGACCGCCGCCCCGGGCCCGAACTCGGGCAGCAGGTTCCCGAAGCCCAGCTGGTAGGACCACGTCGCGAAGGTCGCCGAGGAACCGGCCGGACCGCCCTTCGTCATGATCCAGATGATGTCGAAGACCTTCAGCGTGTAGACCAGCCCGAGCAGCAGCGTGATCGCCGCGACCGGCCGCAGCAGCGGGAACGTGACCTTCCAGAAGCGCTGCCACGCGCTCGCGCCGTCCAGCTCCGCGGCCTCGTACAAGTCGTCCGGGATCGCCTGGATCCCGCTGTAGAGCATCACGAGGTTGAACGGGATGCCGATCCAGATGTTCGCGATCGTCACCGAGGCCAGCGCCCACGTCGGCGACGTCAGCCAGTCGACCGGGGCGACGCCCAGGCCGTGCAGCACGTGGTTGACGACGCCGGAGTCGCTGTTGAGCATCCACGACCAGGTCGACGCCGACACGATCAGCGGCAGCAGCCAGGGCACCAGGAACAGCGCGCGCAGCGTCGCCGAGAGGCGGAAGTTCCGGCTGAAGAACACCGCGAGCGCCATGCCGATCCAGAACTGGCACAGGATCGACACGCCGGTGAACACCAGCGTGTGCTTCAGGGCCGGGCCGAACGCCGGGTCGCTCAGGATCTTGCGATAGTTCTCCAGGCCGGTGAACGGAGCGCCGCCGTGGACGAAGGAACGCACCGTGTAGTGGCGGAGGCTGAGCTCGATGTTGCGGTACATCGGGTAGGCGTAGAAGGCGAGCAGGTAGATCGTGACCGGGGCGAGAAAGGCCCAGCCGGCCCAGTTCGTCGAGCGGGTGCGGGATGGGTGCCGGGGCGACGGCGCGCGCCGCGGGGCGGTCGCAGCCGCCCCGCGCGCGCCCCGCACAGACCGTGCCCCAGTCCGTGTCACGGAGTTCATGAAGCGGCGCCTTCGGTCCTCGGCGTCACTTGGTCGCCGCGGCGGCCGCGCTCTGCGCGGTCTTCAGCGCGGCCTGGGGCGAGGCCGACCCGCTGAGGGCGGCCTGCACGGCGGTCCACAACGGCTGCGAGATCTTCGGGTACTTCGTCCCCAGGTCGTCGCTCGTCCGGCCCTTGGCCGCGGCGACCGCGTCGACCCAGGGCTTCAGGTCGGGGTTCGCGGCCACCTGCTTGGCCTGGACGTCCTTGGTCGCGGCGACGTAGGACAGGGTGGTGTCGGTGGCCAGTGCGTTGTCGGCGCTGGTCAGGCAGGCCACGAGCTTCTGCGAAGTGGCGTACCGGTCGGTCTTGTCCTGGACCGGGATGGTGACGAACTCGCCGCCGGTCGGCGCCGCCGCGGTGCCGCCGCTCGCAGCCGGGATCGGGATGATCCCGTAGTCGAAGCCCGCCTTCTTGGCGTTGGCCAGCTGCCAGGTGCCGTTCTCGGCGAAGGCGTACTGTCCGGTGGCGAACTCCTGCCAGCTGGTCGTCTGCGTGTTGTTGATGACGGAGTTCGGTGCGTAGCCCTTCTTCAGCCAGTCGGCCCACAGGCTCACGGCCGAAACGCCCTGCGCGGAGTCGAGCTGCTTCAGGTTCGCGCCGGAGCCCCAGAACCACGGCAGGAACTGGAAGCTCCCCTCCTCGGTGCCGATCGCCGAGAACGTGATGCCCTTCTTGCCGGCTCCGGTGACCTTCGCCAGGGCCGCGGTCAGCGACGGCCAGTCCTTCACCGAGGCGACGTCCACCCCCGCGGCCGAGAGCACCGCCTTGTTGTAGTACAACGCCAGGGTGTTGGCGCCGATCGGCACGCCGTAGGTCCTGCCGCCGAGCTGGCCGGCGGCCAGCAGGTTCGGCGAGATCGCCGAGGTGTCGAGCTTCGTGGCCCCGGTGTCGGTGAGCACCCCGGCGTCGGCCAGCGTGGAGACCACCGGATTGTCGACGATCAGCACGTCCGGCGGATTGCCCTGCTGCGCGGCCAGCAGAGCTTTGGTGGTCAGGTCGGTGGTGTCGAAGCCGGTGCGCTTGACGGTGACCCCGGCGTCGGAGCCGCACTTGGTCAGCAGTCGCGACCAGGCCGAGCCGCCGTCGAACTGCGGGTACGGGTCCCAGATCGTGAAGGTTCCACCCCCGCCGCCGCCCGCGGCCGCCGTGCTGTCGGTGTCGGCCCCGGACGCGCCCGTGGAGCTCTTGGACGCCGAACAAGCGGCCGCCGTCCCGGTGACCGCCAAAGCCAGACTGGCACAGGCGATGCGCCGGGCTATGGACTGTGCTTTCATGGTCGTTCCCTTTCGATCTGCCGCCGCGAGGCGGCTGATGGACTCCGCATTGCCGTGCGGAGCGCGGGATTTCTCAGGTCCGGGCGGGCGCCGGGGCCCGCCGCGGGGTCAGTCGTCTGACGCCGGTGCGGGCCCGGCGCTCGCGCGCAGGGAAACCGGCGGCGTGAGCAGGACGTGCCGGGGCGGCACGTCCGGGGTGGCGAGCAGTTCCAGCAGCAGTTCCACCGCGACCCGGCCCATCTCGATCGCCGGCACGTCGGCCGCCGTGAGCTGCGGCGTCACCGCGGTGGCCCAGCGTCCGGCGGCGATGCCGGTGACGGAGAAGTCGCCGGGGATCGCGCGTCCCCGGGCGGCCAGGCCGCGGTAGAGCCCGCCGAGTGCGGCCTCGTTCACCGTCACCAGGGCCGTGGTGCCGGGATCGGCGGCCAGGATCCGGCCGATCGCGTCCTCTCCCGACGCCGGGTCGTCGCCGCACAGGTGGGCGGTGCCGACGACGCCGTACTCCGCGCAGGCGCGCTCGAAGCCGGTCAGGCTCCGGTGCGCCGACTCGTACCCGGCGTGGAACAGCCGCTCCGAGCGGTTGACGAACGCGATCCGCCGGTGCCCGAGCTGCACGAGGTGCGTCACGCAGGAACGGACCAGGGCGGTGTAGTCCAGGTCGACCCAGCGGGTGCGCTCCGGCTCGCCGGTGCGGCCTATGGTGACGAACGGGAAGCCGGCCTCGGCGAGGTAGTCGACGCGTGCGTCGTCCAGCCGGATCTCCATCAGGACCGCGCCGTCCACCCGCCGCTCGGCGACCAGCCTCCGCAGCCCCTGCTGTCCGTCGCCGACGGCGGCGGCCAGCAACACGTCGTAGCCGAACCCGGCGGCGGCCTCCACGAGGCTGCCGATGAAGTCGAGCTGCATGTCGGTGTAGTGGCTGCCGGCCGGAGGGAACACCAGACCCAGGGTCCGGGTCTCCCCGGAGGACAAGGCCCGCGCGGTGGCGCTCGGCTGGTAGCCGAGCTCGTCGATCACCGCCTGGATGCGCGCCCGGGTCGCGGGCGAGATCGACCGCTTCCCGGACAGCGCGTAGGACACGGTGCTGCGGGACACTCCCGCCCTGCGGGCTATCTCACCGATGTTCACGCGCGGCGTCTCCGATGTCGACGATGGCTTCTGATCGAACCGGTTCGACCAGCGATGTGAAGCGAGGGTAGGCGCGCCCGGGGTACGTGTCAACCATGTGAACGACGAGCGACGATCCCTCCCCCACTTCAGGGCCCTGCGCCTCCAGAGGCTCCGGGATCGCCTCGGCCCGGCCGTTGACAGGCGCGAGCCGCACCTCTACGTTCTGACGAACCGGTTCGACTGGCGATTCCGTTGTGCACCATCGCGTTTCGTCATCCGAAGGACGGTCACCATGGCACATCCCCGAACCAGGAAGCGGCTCGCGATCACGACAGCCGGGCCCATGACCGGTGTCGGCAAGCTCCAAGTCCAGACGGCCGACTGATCGTGCCGCCGCTGACAGGCGAAGGCGGTTCAGTAGACTGACGTTCCAATGTGGCTTGTCCATCCGCAGAGACCGGGGGTCTTGTGGTTGCGTCCTCGAACGTCCCTTCCACCGTTGCTGCGCACGGGCTGGCTCTGGCTGGTGGTCGGTACCAGCTGGTGCGCCAACTCGGCACAGGCGGGTTCGGCAGGGTGTGGCTGGCGCGGGACCAGACGCTGAACGTCGACGTGGCGGTCAAGGAGGTGCTCGTCACGCCCGGCGCGACACCGGAAGAGACCGTCGAGCGCATCGAGCGTGCGGCCCGGGAAGCCCGCAGTGCTGCCCGGCTGCGGGACCATCCGAATGTGGTCACCGTGCATGATGTCGTCGTGGAGCGGGGGACGCCGTGGACTGTCATGCAGTACGTTCCCGGCCGATCACTGGCTGAACAGATCGCCGCCGACGGCCCGATACCCAGGCCGCAGGTCAAGCAGATCGCGTCCGCGTTGCTGTCGGCACTGGCCGCCTGCCACGCCGCCGGGATCACGCACCGGGACGTGAAACCGGCCAACATCATGATGGCCGACGACGGCCGGATCCTGCTCACGGACTTCGGCATCGCCAAATCTGCCGAAACCTCGGCCATGACTGCCGAGGACATGGTGATCGGCTCCCTGGAGTACATCGCCCCCGAGCGTGCCCAGGGTGAACCGGCGACACCGGCCTCCGATCTGTTCTCGTTGGGCGTGACCCTCTATCACGCGGTCGAAGGCGTCTCCCCGTTTCACCGCGGCTCGGGTGTGGCCACCTTGTCGGCCGTGCTGCTGGAACCACTTCCAGCACCGGGGAACGCCGGACGGAAGCTGGCGGCGGTGATCGAGGGCCTGACCGTGAAGGACCCCGACCACCGCCTGACCGGACCGGAGGCAGCACAGCTGTTGCACGGCGCCGCCACGGCCGGAAGGCCGGCAAGGACGAAGACCCTCACCGCCGAGGTGTCAGCGCCGGGCAAGGAACCGGAGCCGGCCACCGCCGGACCTGATCCGTCGCAGCGCCACGAGCCGGACGGGACCGCACCCGAACCGGAAGCGTTGCGCGATCGGCTGCTCTGCCTCGGCACAGCCGCGGCGTTGCTCGCAGCGGGGTTGCTGATCCCCACCGGGGTCGGCGTCAAGCAGACCTACAGCAATGCAGCCGCATACCTGGCGGGCAAGACCACGCAGGCGACCAGCAGCCATACCAGCTACGTCAGCCTTTACACCAGCTTCACCAGCCTGGGAGACCAGAACTACAGAAGTTGGGCCACAGCCCTGTGCATCGTGCTGCCCGCCGCAGCCCTCATCATCGGCCTGCTCATGACCCTCAGACAGGTCAAGGACGGCGTCGCGGCACTGGTGTCGCTGATGAACCTTCCAGCTGTCATCTTCGCGACATTCTGGGTCTGGCTGCCAGTCCAGACGAAACACGCAGGGAGCTTCATCCGAGCCACGGACGCCGCCGGCACCTATCCCTCACCCACTCCGGGACTGGGGCTCTTCGTCTACACCATCCCCCTCGCCGCCTACTTGATCCTCCTCTACTACGCGATCGCCGCCAAACGAGGCACCTGACCGACGTCACCCGACCCGGCAGGACGACGACCAGCACCTCGCAAGTCCAGAATGTGGGCTTCAGCGCGGCCACCCGCCACCTCCGCCTCACGGTCACCGCGCTGAACTCCGGCTGCTGGGCCTCGGTCCGCGCCTTCGAGGTCTACGACCGCCCGTTGTTCGACCCGTCCCTGGATCTGGCGCTCGGCCGGACCGCGACGTCCTCGTCGAACGAGAGCTCCGCGCTCGGCCCGGGCAACGCCGTCGACGGCAACCCCGCCTCGCTCTGGTCCAGCGCTTTCTCCGACCCGCAATGGCTTCAGGTGGACCTCGGATCGGTGCAGAGCATCGGCCGCGTCGTCCTGTCCTGGGAGAACGCCTAGGGCAAGGCGTACCAGGTCCAGACCTCCAACGACGGTTCCACCTGGATCACCCTCTACGGCACGACCGGCGGCACCGGTGGCGTGAACGACCTCACCGGGTTGAAGGGCACGGGCCGCTGCGTGCGCATGTATGACACAACCCGCGGGACCCAGTGGAGCTACTCGTGGTGGTCCATGCAGGTCTTCGCCAGCTGAAAGTTTCGGCGGCGGCGTCGAAGAACCCGATCTTCCTCGCCGCCCGCCCTCCGCGGCGCAGCCCTCGCCTCATCGCAGGTGAACCGCCTATCCGGCGGTGGTACCAAGGCACCGAAGGCTCTGATTCCCGACAAGAGCCGCGGGAACAGACCTGTACCGCCGTTTCGCATCAGAGCATCGAACCGATACGTTCCCACCGCCGACGTACCCAGACGTCTGCCTCCTACCCCGACGTATCCACACGGAAGTGGTGAAGCCGCATGCCCGACTTCAAGTCACTGCCGCCCATCGGCCTGTCGCTCTATCGGATCGTCATCGGATTCCTCATGGCCTGCCATGGGGCCTCCACCCTGACCGGCTTCCCGGTCAAGCCCTTCTCCGGGCACACCATCTCGCCCACCACCTGGCCCGACGGGATCGCCGGAGTGCTCCAGCTCGTCTTCGGGCTGCTCGTCATGCTCGGGCTGGGAACACGGATCTCCGCCGTCATCCTGTCGGGGACCATGGCCTACGCCTACTTCTCCGTACACCAGAAGCACGCGTTGCTGCCGATGGCCAACGGCGGCGAGCAGGCCGCGCTGTTCTCGTGGGCGTTCCTGCTGATCGCCATCGTCGGCGCCGGCCCTCTGGCGGTCGACACGCTGATGAAGGGGACCCTTCGACTTCCCAAGCCGTCGAAGGCGACGGCTCCCGGGTTCGAGTGACGGCTGCCGCAGCCGGCGTCGTCGTGCCCTGCGCGGCCCTGGTGCCTGTCGGTCAGTCCGTACCGCCCCGTTGCTCTGCGTCGAACGGCGTGCGGTAGGACGGCTGACGCGTGCGCAGGTCCAGACGCAGCGTCAGGCGCACACGCGTCGAGCGAGGCAGCTCGACGGTGAGCCAGGGGCCGCCGACCTCGGCCGAGACCACCGTCTCGCTCGGCTGCCGGTGGCCGTAGTCGTAGAGGTCGCCGATCCATGAGGAGTCCTCGCAGATCGTGTATGCCACCTCGGCGATCGTGTGTTCTGCGAACGCACCCGCCTGCACGATCACCGTGCGCCCGCGTTCCGGATCGAGGTTCACCAGCTCCACGACGGTCGCCTGCGGATCGATGCTGGAGACCAGCGCCGCGACCGACGACGGCAGGCCGGGGCGGCGGGACTCGGCGTCGTAGTAGCGCACGCGCGCCTGCTGAAGCCCGCCGTTGTAGAGCACCTGCGGACCGCCCCAGGTGAGCTGGACCAGGGCCTCGGTGGCCACCGGGTTCGACTGCTGCCAGAGGTGGATGTCCGCCTCCGGCACGTCCAGGCCGCGGTAGCGCTCCATGCGGGCCAAGCGGTGACGCACCTGCGCCTGCGCGGCGGCGAGGATGCGTTCGGGATAGCCGGGATCGTCTCCGGCGAGGAAGGCGTACCAGGGCTCTTCGTGCCCTGATTCCTCCTTGCTGCGGAACGGGCGGACGATGCTCCAGTCGATGCCGGACGCGCTGCGCAGCCGCTCGATGCGCTCACGGTCGGCGTCCGCCGCGGTGTGGTGCCAGAGCGCGGCGGGCACCACCAAGGGCATCGGGTTGAAGTCGAACCAGCCTTCGTCGCCGTACCGGTACGGGACATGCAGCGTGGGAGTACGGACGTCGTCGAGCAGTTGGATGGTCCACTTGGACTGCAGGCTGGAGTCGGCGTCCTCGAAGGCGATCGTCTTGCCGTGCGCGATGACCTCGTCGAGCGCCGGTCTCACCAGGTCGAGGAAGGAGTCGTCACCGGTGGCGGCGGCCGCGGCGAGAGCGGCGACGGCGGCAGCCGGTCCGACGCTGTGCCAGCCGTGCGGCCAGTTCCACCCGTAGTGGCCGCCGTACCAGCGCCCTTCCAGCAGGCCGCCGACGGTACCGTCCGGGGCGACGTTGTCCGGAAGGACTCCCCCGTTGGCGACCGCACGCTCCCGCCAGGCACCGACGTACTCGGTGATCCAGTCCCGGTAGCGCACGTCACCGGTCAGGATCAGAGCGTTGAGGGCAAGACCGGTGGCCGCCAGGTTGACCGCGGTGTCACCGTAGCCCGTGCGCAGCCGCATCTGTTCGCCCAAGCGCGGGTCCTCGTCCAGCGGCGGGGTCTCGGAGCCTTCGGGCAGTATCCAGTTCAGGGGGAAGCCGTACATCTCGGCTTCCTTCGGCAGCCACGGGTAGCTCGCGGTGTCGGACAGGCCTTCTCGCGCCGGATCGCTGCCGTTGTGCGGGCGCCGGATGATGCGATGCTCGGCGTCGTAGTTGCCGTGCGCGGGGTCGACGTAGAGCTCTGCGAAACGAGTGGCGCGCTCGGCCCAGCGCTCAGGCGCGGCCATGCACAGGAAGTAGAACAGGAGCAGGCTCTCGCCTTGGTGGAACCAGTCGTACCCGCGTTCGTACTCGTCCTTGAGCATGCCCAGCTCCGTCAGCTGGCGGGTGACGCCTTCCCAATGCCGCTCGGAAGCGGGCAGCAGGTCGTCGGCGCCGCCGAGCAGGTAGAGCTGCGGCCAGTTGAAGAAGACCTCGTAGAAATCGTCCCCGCCGTCGCGGCTGGAGAGCGTCCCGTTGTACGTGAGCTCGCCGTCCGGCCCCGTGAAGTCGTCGGCGAAGCGCCGCCACGACCGGTCCAGCAGATCGAAGAGCTCGCGCTGCGCCAGCGCCCAGCCGGGCGGTTCGAGCAGCGGCACCGAGGCCGTGATGACGGGATGCATGCGGGTTTCTCCGTTTCGGACATGGCTTCGGAATCAGCCCTTGGCGGCGCCGGCGAGCATGCCGGCCACCAGGAAGCGCTGGGAGAACAGGAAGACGATGAGCACCGGGGTGATCGCGAGCAGAGTGGCCAGTGCCAGTTCCGGTCGCTGCACGGCCAGATCGCCGACGGTCGGATTGAACTGCGGCACATCGTCGAGCAGCGTGCCCAGGCCCACCTGGACCGGGAACTGATCGCTCTGCGGCAGCAGCACGTACGGCAGGAAGTAGTTCGTCCAGTTGGCCACGAAGCTGAAGAAGCCGACCAGAGCCACGATCGGGGCGGCCAACGGCAGGGCGACCCGGCGGAAGACGCCGAACTCGCCGCAGCCGTCCAGCCGCGCCGCCTCCAACAGTTCCCTGGGCAGGGCCGTGCTGAAGTAGATGTAGGCCAGATACACGCCGAACGGGTAGAACGCGTACGGCAGGATGACGGACCACATCGAGCCGACCAAGTGCACCGCGTCGATCTCCAGGAACAACGGCACGACCAGGGTCGCGTTCGGCATGAGCATCACCACGAGGGTGGAGATCAGCAGAGTCCGGCGTCCGCGGAACTCGGTCATCGCCAGCGCGTAGCCCGCCGGAATCGCCACGGCCAGAGTGATCACCAGGGCGAGGAAGGAGTAGACCGCGGAGTTGCGCAGCCATTGGAAGATCGCGTCGTCCTGATAGGAGGTCAGCGCGTCCCAGTTCGCCTTCAGCGCGTGCCAGGAGCCGAACGACAGCGGGTTGCCGTGCACGAGCTGGTCGTCGGTCTTGGTCGCGGCGAGCACCAGCCAGAGCACGGGCAGCACGAAGAAGACCGCGAACAGCCCCAGCACCAGCGCGGGGAGCGGATTGCCCGGGCCGCGGCGGACGGAGCGGCGCGGCCGGCCGGTGTCGGCGGGCGGCATGGACACCCCCATACGTGCGGCCGCGGCGGAGTGTGTCTCAGTCGGCATCGAAGAACCCCGATCTGGCGACGAACAGCGCGGCGACGACCAGACCGATCAGCAGCAGCTCGACCGAGACGGCGGCGGCGGTGTTCACGTCGTCGTTCTGGAAGGCGAAGTCGTAGGACAACTGGTTCAGCGAGTAGTCGCGGCCGGCGACACCGACGCTGGCCTGCGCGAGCAGCTGCGGTTCGACGAACAGCTGGGTGCCGCCGGCGAACGCCAGGATCACCATGTAGACGATCCACTTGCGCAGCATCGGGATCTGGATCCGCTTCGCGGTCTGCCAGGCGGACGCCCCATCGATCCGCGCGGCCTCGACGACCTCGTGGGGGATGTTGTTCAACGCCCCGTGCATCACCACGATCCAGCCCCCCGCGCCGGTCCAGAACGCGATGAGCGTGAACAGGACGGGCAGCTGCCCCGGCGCCACGACCTGGCCGAAGGTGTCGAACCCGAGGGCTCTCAGCAGGAAGCTCACCGGGCTGACCGAAGGATCGAGCAGGAACAGCCAGACCATCACGCTCGCCGCTCCGGCCAGCGCGCCGGGGATGTAGTACAGGAACCTCAGGGCCTTGCTCACGCCGCGCGCCGACAGCCGGTGCACCAGCAGCGACAGGCCCACGACGAAGACGACCAGTGCCGCCAGCCAGAACACCAAGTACAGCGCGACGTGCCCGACAGCCGGCCCGAAACGGAAGTCCGCGGCCGCCCGGGTGAAGTTCGACAGCCCGGTGAAGTGCGCACCCTCGTCCGTGAACGCGAAGTAGACCGCGTAGCCGGTCGGCACGACGCCGAAGGCGATCAGCAGCACGACGTAGGCGGCGACGAAGCCGTAGCCGGCCCGGCCGGACCAGGGCGCGCGCCGTGCATCGCGCTGCGCGGTGGTCCGGTCGGCCGTCGCGGGGGACGTGCTCACTTCGTCGTCACCTGGTATCCGTCGGCCTTGGCGTAGTTCGCGATGGCGTCGCGCCAGGCCGGCAGCAGCGAGGAGATGCTCTTGCCGGCGTTGACCCCCGGGGTGATGGTCGCGGCCCAGATCGCCTCCTGGCTGAACTGGCCGTAGCCCCATCCGGGCCACACCTGGTTCGCCGCTGCGGTCAGCGGCGCGGTGATGTCGTTCGCGTAGTAGCCCGAGGCCACCTGGGCCGCCAGCCAGGTCTTGGCCGCGGCGGAGTAGGCCGGGTATCCGGGGGCGAGCTTGCCCTGGTAGTCGTCGGACGTGGTGACCCAGGTGAGGAAGTCGGTGGCGGCCTTGAGGTTCTTGCTGTGCGCGGACAGCAGCCAGGTGCCGCCGCCGACGTTGCCGACCGCCGGGCTGGAGTCGCCGGCCCACTGCGGCATCGGCGCCACGCCGGTCTCGCCGGCCGGAGTCTTGAAGGTGCCCTGGAACAGTGCGCCGCCGTACCAGGCCGGTCCGGGCAGCATCAGGATCTTGTCGGCCTCGTTCTTATCGAAGTCGGAGCTGAACACGCTGGAGGTCGACATGGTCTTGTTCTTGATCAGCGTGTCGAGCAGCGTCGCCATCTTGGTGCAGTTCGCGCTCGCGGTCTCGACCGTGACGGCCTTGGGGCCGGTGATCTGATTGGCGCCGCACTTGCTCGCCCACAGGTAGACCTCGGGGGTGAAGGTGTCGCCCGCGGCACCGACCAGGTAGCCGGGGTGCTCAGTGGCGACCTTCTCGCCCAGTGCTTGGTAGTCCTCCCATGTCGCGGGCACCTGGTAGCCCCACTGCTTCATGAGCTTGGCGTTGTACCACAGCACGGTCTGGGACAGGTCGTTGCGCAGGCAGTAGACGGTGCCGTCGACGGTGCACGGGGCGTTGGCGTTGGTGGCCCAGCCGTCCAGCGTGGCCTGGGGTATCAGACCCTTGTTCAGCGGTGCGGTGAACCCGGCCTGCACCGCCCAGGAGGTCTCGTTGTTCTGGGAGCTGAAGACGACGTCCGGCCAGCCCGAGCCGGTGCGGTTGAACAGCGAGACCTTCGTCTGCAGATAGTTCGAACCGTTGGCGTCACCGTCGTAGGTGACGATGTCCATCTTCACGTCGGAGTGGTTCTTCTGGTAGAGCTGCGCCGCGGCCAGGCGGGTCGAATCGACCCAGACCGTCAACGTCCCGCCGGTCTGCTCCGCCGGCTTGAAGCTGCCGCCCTGAGCGCCCGGCGTGGTACCGCCCTTGCCGCTGCTCGAACCGCAGGCGGCGACGCCGAGGGCCAGGAGGGCTCCGATCGCCAGCAATCCGGTGCGCCCGCGTGGCCGGGCCGGGCCTCGTCCGCCGACGGCGCGGAACTTCGTGTTCATGAACGACTCCACTCGCTGGGGCACCGCCGGAAGAGCCCAGGCGGGCCGAAACTGGGATATGTGTCGTACTCATCGGGCCCACGAGCTCGTCGATCCGAGCCGGCCCCGGAGTGCGCGGGCGACCGGTCTCGGCCTGCGCACTTCACGCTGTAACCTTCGTCACATATCAGAGCCGCCCCCAGCCACTCGAGTCAAGGGGGTAGGACACATCACTTCAGAGTTCTTTAACGCTGCGGCCACACCCCCTCCCGGATACTCCGGTTTTCGCAGTATTTCTCCCCCTGACCATCGGCAATGAGTAACACACATCTGGCCTGGGCTGGCCGAGCGGTGTATGTTCCTTGCCGACCCAGGATCAGTCACGCTCGATGTGGCCGAAGACAACGGAGGTGGTCCGGTGGACGGCGCACCCGAACTGACGGAGCACGGCACTCGGGCCGACGCCTACCGTCCGGGCTACGAGGTGGTCGCGGAGCAGATCCTCCACCTGATCGCCGAATCCCGGCTGCGACCCGGTGACCGGATGCCGACCGAGAACGAGCTGGCCGCGCACGTGGGCGCCAGCCGCACCATGGTCCGCGAAGCGCTCAAGATCCTGTCCGCGATCGGACGTGTGCGCGCACAGAAGGGCCGCGGCCTGTACGTGGCCGACGACGAGGGCATGTTGGGCTCCGCACGGTGGGGAGGCTTCTTCATGCCCACCGACCTGGACCACGTCTACAGGCTGTTCGAGTTCCGGCGGGTCCAGGAGACGGCCGCCAGCCGGCTGGCGGCGACCCGCGCGACCCCGGCCGAGCTGCGCGCCATCGAGGCCGCGGCGCAGCTCTGCGAGCACGGCCACCTCACGGGCCGGCCGGCGTCCTTCGACCGCGGCGACGACGACTTCCACCTCGGCATCGCCACCGCGTCCCACAACCCGTTCCTGCTCGCCGCGGTCCGCGAAGCCCGCCGCCTGCAACGCCAGTCCAGCACCATCGGCATGCGCGGTGCGATCGGCAGCCACGCGGCCGAAGCCATCACCGAGCACGCCGCGATCTACGAGGCGATCCGCGACGGCGACCCGGAGGCCGCCGCCGCGGCGACCGGGGTCCATCTGGACAGGACTCTCGAGGACTACCGCCAGGAGATCCAACGGCGCGTATTCGGCTGACGCCCCGCCGATGCCGATTCCGGCACCGCGCCGAAGCCGACCACGAGGTCGCCGAGCTGCTGTCGATGATCATCACTTCTGGCGGGTCCTCCCACGAGGCACAACGGGAGCACAGCAGCCAAGGTGCGTAACGCCGAGAGAGACTCGGCCGCCGCCGGGAGCTCCAGCGCCGGTTGGTGGTCATCGTGCGTTCACTGAGCCCGCGAAGGCGCTCAGGTCACAGGCCGTGGTTGTCGGTGCCGTGGCCTTCAGCGAGGCCGGTCCTTTCCCCGGTTACGGAGAGTACGGCCCGGTCCCGCTGTCAAAGCGATCGTGGCGGCACGGCTCCGGAGCGCTCCAGCATCCGCGCCGCCGGCGTTCGACTGACCTGGAGCCCGTCACGCCGGGCCGCGCGGGCGAACGCGACAGCGTCACGCACTGCCGCGCCTCCCATGTCGTTGTTGAAATAGACGTAGAAGTCGGCGGAGGCGGGCCGCTCGCCCAGGATCCGTTCCGACCACCGGGCCAGCGCCCGGCGCCCATAGTGGTGACCGGCGGCGCGGCCGTCGTGCAGCCGCACATACCCCCAGTCAGCGGTACGCCACAACGGTGTCATCAGATGCGAGCCACGATCGGCCCAGCACAACGCGGCCCCGTGACGCTCCAGCACCTTCCGTACCTCTGGCACCCACCACGACTCGTGCCGCGGCTCAACCGCCACCCGCTGCCCGGCGGGGAAACAGCGCAGGCAAGCATCCAGATCGTCGGGGACCGCCCGCAGCGTCGGCGGCAGCTGGAGCAGTACCGGACCCAGCCGGGTACCCAGCGACTGTGCGGCGTCCATGAGCCGCCGCACAGGTTCCCGCGGGCCGCGAAGACGCTTGATGTGGGTGAGGTAGCGGCTGGCCTTGACCGCCATGATGAAGTCGTCGGGCGTCCGGTCACGCCACTTCGCGAAGGTCTCGGGCTTCGGCAGCCGGTAGAAAGCCGCGTTGACCTCGACCGTGGCGAAGACGGCCGCGTAGGCCTCCAGCCACAGCCGCTGCGGGGTCTCCCGCGGATAGAGAACCCCGGACCAGTCCTTGTACTGCCAGCCCGAAGTCCCGACGAGAATGGGCATCACAGCCAGGATTCCACACATCCGGCGCGGATTCGCTCGCGTTGGGCCGTCGGGACCACGGAACGATCCGTACCTCGCGGACAGTCAGTGATGGTCGGGGAACAGGTCCCTGACGAACTGATTGCGGAACTTGCCACGCGGATCGTGCCGGCGAAGGATGCGGTCGAACTCGTCGGCCTTTTCATAGGTGGCGAGGGCGGCGTCGGGCCCGCCGGAGAACACTTTGCCCCAGTGCGGACGTGCGCCCAACGGCAGCAGCTCGTGCTCCACCGCCGCCAGAACCGGCGCCACCGCGGCCCGGTCGGCGATCCACGTGAAGTGGATGGCGACGCTGTCCCGTTCGAAGCAGGGGCTCAGCCACAGATCGTCGGCGGCGATGGTGCGGATCTCGGAGACCAGCAGGACCGGGGCGATCCGCGCACCGAGCGCTCGCACAGCCGCGAACGCCGCCTGCGCGCGGTCCCGCGCGAGGAAGAACTCCGACTGGAGCTCCTCGCCGCTGCTCGGCGTGAACTCGGGACGGAAGTGCGGCAACCGCTCGTGCCAGGGACCCGGCACGCCGAGCTGCTCGGTGCAGTTCTCGGCGGGCAGACCGGGGATCGGATGGACGGGCCGGTCCGCCAGACGGCCGCCGAGCCAGTCGTCGTCACGTGGAGGGAGCGCGATGTCGTCCGACTGCGCCGCATGGAGCTTCACCCAAACTGTCGCCGTATCGGTCCAGTCGGTGAACACGCTGACGCTGTAGCCGGCTGAGAACACCTCGTCGAAGTGTTCGAAGACCCGGTCCAGCGGGACCCGCGTCCAGACGTGCTGCGCGACGTCGAAGGCCGGCACCAGGTCCAGCGTGAGATGGGTGACGACGCCCAGCGCGCCGAGGGACACCACGCACCCTGCGAAGTCCTCGGAGCCGTCACGACTCAGCTCCGTGACATCGCCCTCCGGCCCGACCAGCCGCATCGCGCGCACCAGGGCCGCCAAGCCGCGCAGCCCGTCGCCGGACCCGTGGGTACCGGTGGCGCAGGCGCCGGCCGGCGAGATGTGCGGCAACGACGGCAGGCTGGGCAACGCGAAGCCCGCCGCCTGCAACCGAGGCGCGATCTCCGCCAGCCGCATCCCGGCCGCGACCTCGGCCGTGCCGGCGGCGGTGTCGACGTCGACGGACGCCGGCAACGCGTCCAGCACCACCTGGTCGCCGCCGTCGGCGTCCGCGACGCGGTTGAACGAGTGCCCGGTCCCCAGCACCCGGACCGCGTCGGCGGCTCCCACCACCCGGCGAAGTTCCGCGAGCGAACCCGGCCGGTGCATCCGCCCAGCCCGGAAAGTGATGTTGCCCGCCCAGTTGCGGGGCCGCGCGCTCATCGGTCCAGACCTCCCAGAATCGCGGTGATGATCAATGGCGCGGACGCGCTGACCAAGAGTAATCGTTCGTCATGTGTGGTTCGGGGTTTCGTTTCCGAGCTGATTCGGGTGGCGTTTCGATGACGGCCGTGGCGGACTACTTCCCCCGTGAAGAGCAGCCGGTCAGCGGCACCAGCGGAGGTACCTCGCACCGGCTCTCAACGCTGAGCGTCGTTCGCTCGGCTGCCGACTCCAGCAGCGTGTACGCGCAATCGACGACGTGATACGCCAGATCGGCGGACGCTCGGTGGGGTCGCCCTTCGGCGATGGCCTGGGCCATCTCCGTGAGTCCGTATCCCCGCCCCGCCCCGGCGAAGCCGGCGGCCGGCGACACGGTCGACCAGCCGGTGTGCCCGGCACGCCAGAGCTTGCACTCGCCGTCGAAGACGTTGGGGTCCGGGACGATCAGCGATCCGGCGGTGCCGTGGACTTCGATGTTCGACGCCTTCGTGGCCGCCACGTCGAAGGTCATGATCAAGGTCGTGAGCGCGCCGCTCTCATGTTCGAGGATGCCGGTGACGTGGGTGTCGACCTCGGTCTGGAACACGGTGCCGGCGCGTGGGCCGGAAGCTATGGTCCGGATCGGGCGAAGTCGGCTTCCCGCGCCCATCACCGACTTCACCGGCCCCAGCAGATGGATGAGGGCCGACAAATAATACGGCCCCATATCCAGCAGGGGCCCTGCGCCGGGCCGGTAGTAGAACTCGGGGTCAGGGTGCCACAGCTCGTGGCCGAAGCACGCCATCACCGCGGTCGCCGACATCGGTGTGCCGATGGTTCCGCCATCGACGATCTTGCGGGCCGTCTGGATACCGGTGCCGAGCACCGTGTCCGGTGCGCATCCCACGCGCAGCCCGGCTTTCCGCCCCGCATCGATCACCACGGTCGAGTCGGCCAGGTTCGCCGCGAGCGGCTTCTCCCCGTAGACGTGCTTGCCCGAAGCGAGCGCCGCCAAGGCGACCTCCGCATGCGCCTCCGGTGTCGTCAGGTTGAGCACGACGTCGATGTCATCGGCGGCCAGCAGTTCGTCCACCGGGACCGCTCTCGCACCAGGCATCACTTCCACCGCGGCCAGGGCGCGCGGCAGGTCGCGGTCGCTCACCGCGACGACTTCCACGGGGGAAGGGCTCAAGGAGCTCAGAATCCGGAAATACTGATGGCTGATGTTCCCGGCTCCGACCACACCCACTCTCATCGGCTCGCCCATAGCAGCCCCCTTTCTATGATGGTGCGGATCTCGGGTACTTCCAGCGCGGGCGGGTGGTGGCCGGAGGTGCAGACGAAGACGCGGCCCGAGCCCCACGTCCGGGTCCACACCGCGGGGACGGTGATCGGTGTCGCCCACGGGCTGCCGTCGCGGACCGGAAGGGTCGTCGTGGCCAGCACGTCGTTGTAGGAGTCGGTCAACACCCAGTACTGCTCGTCCTCGACGGCGATCGTCGCCGGCAGATCCTTGACGATGCCGTGCTCCGAGCGGTCGGGCACCACCTGAAGAGTGTGCTGGGAGATCCCACCCGGATGGGCCACGAACTGGCCGCCGACCAGTTGGAGATACTCCGGCGTGGCGCGGAACGAATCCACGACGCCCCCGTGCCAACCGGCCAGTCCGACACCGGATGCGACCGCGTCTCGCAGGCCCTTCGCCTGGTCTGCGCTGAGCGAGCCCATCGTCCAGCATTGGAGGATCAGATCGGTCCTCGCCAGGAGCGCCGCGTCCGTGTAGACGTCGAGGCTGTCGCAGATGACGACCTCGTACCCTCGTTCCTTCAGGAACGGAGTGAACAACTCGGTGGCCTCCACCGGGGCGTGGCCGTCCCAGCCGCCGCGGACGACGAGCGCCTGGTGGGCAGTGTGCGGCATCGCCTCTCCCTCTCAGTCTGCCGTGCTCTGGCTGAAGGCGGCGTCGAATGACGCCTTCGGCGGCTCGATCATGGTGAGTTTCCGGATGAAGCCCAGCGCTTCCGGGGCGCCTATCAGGCGGTCCATCCCCGCGTCCTCCCATTCGACGCTGATCGGGCCGTCGTATCCGATGGCGTTGAGCATCCGGAAGACCGGCTCCCACGGCACGTCGCCGTGTCCGGTCGACACGAAGTCCCAGCCGCGACGCGGGTCTCCCCAGGGCAGGTGCGAACCCAGACGGCCGTTGCGGCCGTCGAGACGCTTGACCGACTCCTTGCAGTCCACGTGATAGACGCGGTCCCGGAAGTCGGACAGGAAGGTCACCGGATCAAGGTCCTGCCACATGAAGTGGCTGGGATCGAAGTTCAACCCGAAGGCCGGGCGGTGGTCGACCGCCTCCAGAGCGCGGACCGTCGACCAGTAGTCGTACGCGATCTCACTGGGATGAACTTCATGGGCGAACCGCACGCCGACGGAATCGAAGACGTCGAGGATCGGGGTGAACCGCTCGGCGAACTCGGCGTATCCGCGATCGACGACGTCCGCCGACACCGGCGGGAACATCGCCAGGTAGTGCCAGATCGGCGAACCGGTGAAACCGACGACGGTCCGGACACCGAGTTCGGCCGCGGCCCGCGCGGTGTCGGCGAGTTCGGCGGCGGCGCGCGTCCTGACGCCTTCGGCTTCCCCGTCACCCCAGATCCGCGCGGGCAAGATGCCCCGGTGGCGGTCGTCGATGATGGCGTCGCACACCGCCTGGCCGACCAGATGGGTCGAGATGGCGTAGACGTCGAGGCCGTACTTCGCGAGGAGGTCTTTGCGGCGCCGGACGTAGTCGGGCTCGGCAAGAGCACGATCCACTTCGAAATGATCGCCCCAGCAAGCGATCTCCAGGCCGTCGTAGCCCCAGCCCGAGGCGAGTCGGCACACCTCCTCGAACGGCAGATCGGCCCACTGGCCGGTGAACAGGGTTACCGGACGAACCATCAGATTCCTTCTTCCCACGTCAGGGGCTTCCAGGCAGATCCTTCACGGGCGCTGGTCTCGACACCGTCCAGCACGGTCTGCACATAAAGGCCGTCGGTGAACGACGGCCTCGGCGGTGTGCCGAGTGCGATGGCCATGACGAAGTCACGCGCCTGGTTGACGAACGTGTGGTCGTAGCCGAGGCTGTGGCCGGGCGGCCACCACGCCTGCAGGTACGGATGCTGCGGTTCGGTGGCCAGGATGCGCTGGAAACCCGAGTGCGCACCGTCGGCAGTAGCGTCGTAGACGTGCAGCTCGTTGAGGGCTTCGAAGTCGAAGGACAGACTGCCCTTCGAGCCGTTCAGCTCGATGCGCATGGCGTTCTTGCGGCCGGGCGCGAAGCGGGTGGCCTCGAAGGTCGCCACCGCTCCGCCTTCACACCGGGCGATGAAGATCGCGGTGTCGTCGACGGTCACCGCGCCGCGGCCGGTTCCCCCTACGCCGCTCAGCCCCGCCGCGGCTTGCGGCAAGGGCCGCTCCTTGACGAACGTCTCGGTCAGGGCACTCACTCCACTGATGCGCTGCCCGGTCAGGAAATAGACGAGGTCCACCAGATGGGCGCCGAGGTCGCCGAGCGCTCCGGAACCCGCTTCCTCCTTACGGAGCCGCCACACCAGCGGGAACTCCGGATCGCTGATCCAGTCCTGCAGGTAGGCCGCCCGAACGTGCCGGACCTCGCCGAGCCGGCCGGATTCCACCAGATCGCGGGCCAGGGCGAGTGCCGGAGTACGCCGGTAGTTGAACCCGACCATGGACAGGACACCTCGGGTCGAGGCGTCCTTCGCGGCCGACGCCATCGCCCGGGCCTCGGCCAGGGTGTTCGCCAGCGGCTTCTCGCAGAGGACGTGTTTGCCCGCCTCCAGCGCGGCCAGCGCGATCTCGGCGTGCAGGGCTCCAGGAACGGTGATGTCGACGACGTCGATGTCGTCGCGCTCGACAAGACGGCGCCAGTCGCTCTCGTGCGACGCCCAGCCCCACGTGCGGGCGAAGTCCGCGACGGCGTCGGGGTTCCGGCCGGCGACGGCGGTCGGCTCGGGGACGAGCGGGAGGTCGAAGACCGGTGCGACCGCCTGCCAGGCCAGCGAATGCGCCCGGCCCATGAATCCGTGGCCGATCAAACCGATCCGAAGGCTGTCCGGCATCTTCCTCCTCAAAAGTTGCGCAACTTCCAACCGCAGAATCCCCCTTCGCGCTGACCATACAGACGTCTTCCAGCAAGAAACAGAGATCAAAAGTTGCGCAACTCATGCGGCCATCGCCATGCTGAGCAGATGACTCAACGCGCGTGGCGCAGACCGCCGGGGTCGCCGACCTTGACCCAGATCGCCCGCGCCGCCGGCGTGCCGGTCCCCGTGGTGTCGAAGGTGCTCAACGGACGGAGTGACGTATCGCCACCGGTCCGCGAGGCCATCACGGCTCGCCTACGCGAGGCCGGTTACACCGTGGCGGACCCGGGACCCGCTCCCGCTTCGAGCGGTCTGGTCGACCTGGTGGTGCCCGGCGTCGAGGGCACCTGGGCGAACGTCGTGCTCACCGGGGTCCAGGACACGTTGTCGCGCACCGGCCAGGACGTGGTCGTCGTGGTCGCGCGGCAAGACGAACCCGAACGTCACGACTGGGTGCAGCGCCTGGTTCAGCGCGGAAGCAAGGACGCGATACTCGCCCTGGTCACTCCGGCCCCCGCGCAAGACCGCCGCCTGGCCGCGGCCGGCATCCAGCTCGTCGCCCTCGACCCCCATCAGCCGCTGTCCAACGGCACCCCGACGATCGGCGCGACGAACTGGACCGGGGGCCGTCAGGCCGCGGAGCATCTCCTAGCGTTGGGACACACCCGGATCGCGGTCATCGGGGGCGTTCCGCACCACCGGTACAGTCAGGCTCGGATCGACGGATTCCGGTCGGTCTTCGCCGCATACGGATTGCCGGACGACCCAGACCTGGTCCGCCACGGGAACTGGACCAGAGAGGGAGCCGCCCGGGAGACAGCAGCGTTGCTGGACCTTCCGCAGCCCCCGACGGCCGTCTTCGCGTGCTCGGATCACATGGCGCTGGGCGTCTTCGACGCGGCCGCCGAGCGTGGGCTCCGCATACCCCACGATCTGAGTGTCACCGGCTTCGACGACCTCCCGGAGGGCCGCTGGCTCAGTCCCGCGCTCACCACGGTCCGCCAACCGGTCCGCGAGATGGCCGGACTGGCCACCGACACACTGCTGCGGCTCCGGGCCGGCGAACCCCTCCAATCCGCACGCGTTGAGCTGGAGACCCGGTTGATCGAGCGAGGGAGCACGATGCGGCGATAGGGCAGCGCCGCGTCGATCTTTCGGGGGTCGGTTCGGCATGCGGTTGGGGGCGGGCGCGGGTGCGGGTGCGGGTGCGGGTCACCGCGCCCACCGCCTCAGTCCACGCCGCAGCCCTCCGCGAGGCCGGCCTGATCACCACTGTCCGCAACGGCCGCGTCATCCACTCCCTGACTCCCCTCGGAGCCGACCTATCAGCCGCCGACGTCGCCCCGCGGTAAGCCCGTGTCCGTCTGCGGCAGGGCGCAGCCAGTCGTAAGCGCTGCCCAGGTGTTCGAGCGCGGCGAGGAACTCCGAACGTGAGCCGCACCAGTGATCGATGGCGTGCTGTGCCGCGCGAGCCTCCGCATGCTGCACAGTCACGTCGTCTGTACAGCGGATCACCAGCCCGGCTTTGTGTTCACCGGCCTCGCCAAGCAGCTCCCGGACTCGCTCGGCCCCCGCGCCGACACGCGTCTCCCGCGCGCGCACCGCCTCGGCCCCGGACCTCACGCCTTTCAACACCGAGACCACGCCGTGGAATCCGACCATGATGGAGGCCGAGAACTTCATGACGGCCGCCACCAGGCCGTTGGCCGTCACGAACCTGGATTGGACGAGCTGGAAGGTGCCGTGCTGGTCCCCGGTCACAACGAACGCGTCGGCCCAGCCGCGGCGGGCCTGGCGCCGAAACGCGCCGCCCAGGTGCACCACTGAACGCTCGGCGGCGCGACGGCTCGGAACGATCTCCACGACGATCCACGCCTCTTCCGTGTCCGCGAAAGCAGGTGGACCGGGCGACGGGAGGGTCGCGCCCGTTTCGGACGCGCCGTGAGCCTGACCGTTCTGGTCGGCACCGCCGGGCACTCCTTCAGGGCCGGAGGGAGACTTCATGATCATCTCTTTGACATGGCTGAAGACATTTCGCCCCTTTCGGAGATGATCGCAAGCCTATCGAGGACTACACGGCGCAGACGTCGCTCACGCGTCGGACATCCGCACGGTTCGCCCCATCAGTCGATGCGTCCCAGAAGGCTCACGACCCATGGGCCATCCGACCGGCATCACCACCCTCAGCCGGATACTCGGCCGGTGCCCGGCCCGGGGCGGCAGGAAGACCGACCTCTTCGGCGCCTACTCATTCGCAGCCGTCGCCATCAGCGCTCTGATCGCCTGCGACGGGGCGTTCTGTGCATCACCAGGGCACGACGCCGGCGTCGTCGAAGAACTTGCCGGTCGGGCCGTCATCGGGCAGGGTCGCGAGTTTGACGGCGATCGCCGCGCCCTGTTCGGGGGTGCGCACGCCGCGGAAGCCGTTGAGATCGGTCGCGACGTAGCCGGGGCAGCCGGCGTTGATAAGGATCTTCGTGCCGCTGAGCTCTCGGGCGTACTGGAGGGTGACGGCGTTCAAGAACGTCTTCGACGGCGCGTACGCCACCGCCACCGGACCCGCCGTCTGCTCTGGATCGGGTCCTGACTGCCGGGTGAGTGAGCCGACGCTGCTGGACATGTTGACGATCCGCGGTGAGGCAGAGCGGTGCAGCAGCGGCATCATCGCGTTGGTGACGCGGATGACGCCGATCACGTTGGTCTCCACGACCGTTCGGATGGTGGCGGGGTCGGTGCGGGTGGGCTCCTGCGGCATGACGCCGGCGATGGCGGCGTTGTTGACGAGCACGTCGAGGCACCCGGCCTGATCTTCGATCAGCCGTGCGGCGGCGGTTACGCTCGAGTCGTCGGTCACGTCCAGTGGTACGCCGAAGGCGTCGACACCGGCCGCGCACAGTCGCTCCACCGCGGCCTTACGACGCTGGTCGTCGCGGGCACCGACGCCGACGCTCCAGCCGAGGGCGCCCAGACCCGCCGCGATCTCGTAGCCGATTCCCTTGTTCGCGCCGGTGACCAGCGCAATCGTTCGTGCACTCATGGGGACCATGCTGCCTTCGGACTCCCGAGGGCGTCCAAGACCGATTGGGTGGGCAACGATACCGTCAGGGTATCGATGCGGAGTACTGTGGCCGGATGGAGACCCGGGAACTGCGCTACTTCGTCGCTGTCGCTGAAGAGCTGCACTTCGGGCGCGCCGCGCAGCGGCTCGGGATCGCGCAGCCGCCCCTGTCCCGGGCGATCCGACAACTCGAACGGCGACTCGGGGCGGTGCTGCTGGAGCGGACCAGCCGCACCGTCACGCTGACCGAGGCCGGCTCGGTGCTGCTGGACGAGGGCCGAGCGGCCCTCGACGCGGTCGACGCCGCCGAGCGCCGGACCCGCCGCGCCGCCCTCTCCCCGACCGGCCGCCCCGGCCTGGTCCTGGTCACCAAGGCCAGCGCGTCCAGCGAACTGCTGGCGAAACTGCTGGACGCGTACGCCGCCGAACCGGGCGCGGTCCCCGTCGACGTCATCCTGTGCGGCCCGGCCGAGCAGGGACGGCTCCTGCGCGAGGGCCGAGCCGACGTGGCGCTGCTGCACCGGCCGTTCGACTCGACGGCCGGGCTCCACACCGAAGAGCTCAGCACGGAGGGCCAAGTGGTGGTCCTGCCGGCCGGGCATCCGCTCACCGCTCGGTCCCATGTGCACATGGCCGACATCTCCAGCCTGCCGGGCCTGCCCCTGCCACGCTGGCCCAACGCGGACGGCACCTACCCGCCCGGCCCCGGCCCGCAAGTCCGCGACCACGCCCAGTTGTTGCAGCTCGTCGCGCTCGGCCGGGCTTGCGCGGTCTCACCGGAGTCGTGCCGAACCCAGCTGCACGCCGACCTCGCCGCCGTGCCCGTGCTGGACGCGCCGAACGTCACCACCGTGATCGCCTGGCCACCGCACAGCCGGTCCAGGGCCGTCGCCGACCTTGTCAGGACCGCGACACGTCTCTAGTGGTTCACCATGCCCGGCCAGGTTCCATGGCCGTCAGGCATCCAGAGGATGCCAGGCGAAGTGATCGCCCTCCGGCCGGACGCGGCCGAACACCACGTCGGCGAAATGCACGCCGAAGCCGATGGTGCCGGGTTCAGCCAGCTCGGCGACGAGACGGCGGCGATGCGCCGCGGACTCGGCGGGATCGTGGTCGAAGGAAGAGGACCAGCCGGGGTGGCCGACCTGGATCGGGGAGACCAGGGCGTCGCCGAAGGCGATCAGCCGCTGCCCGCCGAAGGTGATGACGTACTCGGCGTGCCCGGGCGAGTGGCCGCCGGTGACCCGCATCCGTACGCCGGGGAACACCTCCTGCCCGTCGGCCACGATCCGGACGCGCGGTGTCAGGGCGGCGATCTCCTGTGCCCCGACCAGGTCGCGCCCGGCCCATTCCTCTTCGGACAGGAGGTAGGTGGCATGGGCGAAGGGCAACCGGTCGCCGCCCGGGACGGGGTGCCAGGCCCAGCCGGTGTGATCCGGGTGCAGGTGCGTGAAGGCCACCGCCTCGATCTCCTCGGGCCTGCGGCCGAGTTCGGCGAGGCTGTCCAGCAGCGCGCCTCCGTGGATGGCACCGGGCAGCCAGGACCGCGGGCCGAACCCCGCGTCGATCAGCAGTGCCCGGCCGCGGTACTCCACCAACAGGCCGCCGATGCTCGCCACGAGGTTGCCGGACTCGTCCAGGTACTGGGGGTGGGCGGCCCAGACCTCGCTGGTGGTATCAGGGAGCGAAGCTAGGGGCCTGAGCCGCACCACGCCATCGGGTACGTAGGACAACCGAGCGTCGCCCAACCGCACCGTGCGGATGCCGGCCGGCCGTCGCAGCCGCTCGTCCTCGCCACCGTCAAGCCGCGTCACCGTCGAACCCTCCTTCTGCCGAGGGCCTTCGGCCGCACTCCTCGGGTTGGCACCACGACCATAAGCATCAAGTCAGAAGTATGCAAGCTTCAAATATTTCAGCTTGATGAGTTGCTAGAGTACGCGCATGACCACGCCGGAAGAACCGCCCGCCGTCGCCGCGCGCAATCTTTGCGGCATGGTGAACGGGCTGGCACAGCGGATCGCCGACCACCTGCGCGAACGCGCCGTCGCCCTGGGCCTCACCGCGCCGCAGGCGACCGCGCTGCGGGAGATGACCGGACCGATGACCATGCGGGAGTTGTCCGAGCGCATGGGCTGTGAGCCGTCCAACGCCACTTTCGTGATCGACAAGCTCGAGGGACTGGGCCTTGTCGAGCGGCATGCGCACCCTTCCGACCGCCGTGCGAAGCACCTCGTCCTCACCGCGGAAGGCGCCGCCACTCGCGAGCGACTCCTGGAACTCCTTGCCCAGGACACGCCGCTCGCCGTCCTCAGCCCGGAACAGCAATACGTTCTTTACGGCATCCTCAAGCAGGCGCTAACAGGGTCATGACGGGTAC
This sequence comes from Catenulispora subtropica, assembly GCF_039531675.1. Classification (NCBI taxonomy): domain Bacteria; kingdom Bacillati; phylum Actinomycetota; class Actinomycetes; order Catenulisporales; family Catenulisporaceae; genus Catenulispora; species Catenulispora subtropica. Next base: position 58,676 of record NZ_BAAAQM010000013.1, on the reverse strand, counting down.
ACCACGCGCCCACCTGATCCGTATCACCGGCCTCTCCTACGTGCGCAATCCGGAGAAGCTGACCCGCGTCGCCTCCGCGACCCCGCTCAGCCTGCGGTGAGGATACGAGTGACAGTGCTTTGCGTTACTGCCAGCCGAGCGGGATCGGGTCATATCCCGCGGACGGTTCGCCGCCCGCGGCGCTGAAGGATTCCAGGGCCTCGGCGAGCCGGTCGAGGTGGTCGGCCGGCATCCGTTCGACGATGGCGGTGATCTCCTCGCGTCGCCGGCTGGTGACCTGCTCGACCACCTGCCGGCCGGCGTCGGTCAGAGACGCGATGGACTCGCGGCGGTTCTCGGGGTTGGGCGAGCGGTCGATCATCCCGGCGGCGGCCAGTCGTTCGGCCATCCGCATCGCCGTGGAGGGGTTCACCGCCAAATGCCCGGCCAGGTGGGTCAGCCGCAGTGGTCCGCGAGAGGCCAGCACGACCAGGGCGCGGAACTGCGGCAGGGTCAGGCTGTCCTCGACCTCGTTCAAGGAGCGCGCCGACACGGCGACCAGCAGCCGGGACGCGGTCAGGACGGCATCGGTGACCCGGTCGACCTCGCTGGCGGCACGAGCCCTGCGGGCGGCTGCGGAGGACGGAGCATCCTTGTCGTCGTCGGCGGTTCGCGGACTCATGCGTCCAGTTCTATCGCGCCCACGAACGCCGTGTCGGACGTGAGACCGGCTTGACGCGACCAGCCCCATTGTTTGCATAATGCAAACCATGCCCTCCGTCCAAGGCGCCGCACGCCGGATACCCTCCCCTCTGCTGCCGGTCCCGAACCGCCGGGGGCTGAACCGCCTCCTCGACACCTTGGCCACCGGCCGGGGCGGCCTGGTGGTCCTGGCCCTGGCGATCGGCGCCGGCGCCGGAGGCGGGGCGATCGTGTTCCGCTGGCTGATCACCACGTTCACGCACCTGTTCTCCGGCCATGCCGACTACTCCGCCGCCGGGCACGTCGCCAACCCGCATGTTCCGGCCCTGGGAATGTGGTTCGTGCTCCTCACCCCGGTCGTGGCCGGGCTGATCTACGGCCCGCTGGTCTACAAGTTCGCCCCCGAAGCGCGCGGGCACGGGGTGCCCGAGGTGATGTACGCCGTGGCCCGCAAAGGCGGCCGGATCGCCCCCCAGGTCGCGGTGGTGAAGTCTTTGGCCTCGGCGCTGTGCATCGGCTCCGGTGGATCGGTGGGCCGCGAGGGCCCGATCGTGCAGATCGGCTCGGCGCTCGGTTCGACCGTCGGCCGGGTGGCCGGCGCCGGCGAGGACCGGATGCGGCTGCTGGTCGCGTGCGGCGCGGCCGGAGGGATCGCGGCGACGTTCAACGCCCCGCTGGCCGGGGTCTTCTTCGCCATGGAGCTGATCCTCACTTCCTTCGCCGCTGAGGGCTTCGGGATGATCGTGCTGTCCTCGGTCACCGCCTCGGTGATCGGCCGGGCCGCGTTCGGAAACGTGCCCTTCCTGACCCTGCCGCCCTTCCACGCCGCCCAGGTGTCGCAGCTGGTCCTGTTCGCGGCGCTCGGCGTGGGCGCGGGGATCGCGGGCGTCGCCTTCTCGAGGATCCTCTACCTGATCGAAGACGCCTGCGACTGGGCGTGGCGCTGGCCGGAGTGGGCCCGCCCGGCCGTCGGCGGGCTGCTGCTGGGCGCGGTGCTGCTGGTACTGCCCGAGATGTACGGGGTCGGATACCCGGTGCTGGAGAACGCGGTCGCCGGCAAGTACGCGATCGGGTTCCTGCTGGCACTGCTGGCCGGGAAGGTCGTCGCCACGAGCCTGACCATCGGCATCGGCGGCTCGGGCGGAGTGTTCGCCCCCAGCCTGTTCATGGGGGCGATGGCCGGGTCGGCGTTCGGGCTCGCCGCCCACGACGTCTTCGGTTCGACCGTCGGTCCGGTCGGCTCCTACGCGCTGGTCGGGATGGGAGCGGTCTTCGCCGGCGCGGCGCGGGCCCCGATCACCGCGGTCGTCATCATGTTCGAGCTCACCGGCGAGTACTCGATCATTCTGCCGCTGATGGCCGCGATCGTGCTGGCCACCCTGACCAGCAAGGCCATCACCGGCGACACGATCTACACCCTGAAACTGCGCCGCCGCGGCATCGACCTGTCCACTCCGGCGCCGACGTCGCCGTTCGCCGGGATCACCGTCGCCGAGGTGATGGAGCCGGTCCCGGCCGCCCTCCCGGCGGCCACCTCCCTGTCGCAGGCCGCTGACGCCCTGGCCATCTCCCGCCATGGCGCGCTGCCCGTCACCGACGACGACGGATCGTTCCTCGGAATCGCATCGGCCCAGGCGGTCGCCGAAGTGCTGTCCGAAGGCGGACGTGACGACGAGCCGGTCCGCGAAGTCGTCTCGGCACCCAAGCCGGTCCACGCGGAAAGCGACCTGGCCGAAGCTCTGGCGGACCTGGTCGCCGCCGCGCCCTCAGGACTGCCGGTGCTCGACGAAACCGGCACCGGACTGTCCGGATGGATCACACATCAGGCCGTGCTGCTGGCGGTGCACCGCAGCCCGGCCTGATCAAGGCGACGGCTACGAGTCCTGATGCGGAACACCACCAGCCCGCACAGCGCGAACCCGGCTGCCCACGCCAGTCCCAGCGCCAGCCGCCCCCACAAGGCGGTGTGGCCGAAGGCGCCGCCGACGGCGGCCTGCATCGGCCCGAACGAGGGGAACCACTCCAGCACCGGCTTGTTCGCCAGCGGGTTGCCGAGGGGGTTCTGCAGGAAGGTGTCCATCAGACCACCCATGATGATCAGGAAGAAGCCCTCCAGGTCGCCTTTGACCAATACCCCCAGCAGCAGCCCGAACGCGCCGTAGGTCAAGGCGATGACGGCGTATCCCGCGGCGATCGCCAGCCAGCCGCCGAACGAGGGCCGCCAGAACACCAGCAGCACCAGAGCCGCGTAGAGCGCGACGGCGGTGGCGATGACGCTGATCGACAGGGTCTTGGCACCGATCAGGTTCGCCTGCCGGTAGCCGGCGAAGACCAAGCGCTTGTCGAAGGCCAGGGTCTTGCGGATGGCGTCGAAGATGGCGAAGCCCACGATCAGCGACAGGGCATTGAGACCGGCGCTGATGAGGGTCAGCTGCCCGCCGTCGACGGTGAGCGTCTGCCCGGTGGAGTACAGCTTGAAGTCCAGACTCTGGTGCCCGACCATCGCCATCATCAGGGCGTACCAGGCAGGGACGAACGCCACCAGCAGCACGGCGGCCAGGCGGTTGCGTGTCTGGTTGCGCAGGGCGAACCGCACAGCCGTGGGGAACTGCGCGAACCCGCCCCGTCCCCGCGGCGAGGCGGCGGGCCGGGCCATCAGATCAGCGCCGGTCATCATCGCCTCCTGAGCCGTCCGTGCGCGGGCTTCGCAGATGGAGCTTGCCGCCGGTGAGGTCGGCCAGGACGTCGAACCGGTCCTGCTCGAACACCAGGTGGGTGATCAGCACGATCGCCGTGCCGTGCTCGCGCAGCTCGCCGACGAGATCCCAGAACCTCAGGTAGGTCTCCCAGTCGAAGCCCTGATACGGCTCGTCCAACAGCAGCACGTCCGGCTCGTGCAGCAAGGCGAGAGTGAGGTTCAGCTTCTGCCGGGTGCCACCGGACAAGGATCCGGCCGAGACGTTCCGGTACTCGGCATAGCCCAGCCTGTCCAGCAGCTGCTCGCCGCGATCCAGCCCGGGCAGGTGGTAGGCGGCGGCGAAGTAGCGCAGATGCTGCGCGACGGTGAGGTTGTCCGACAGCACCGCCTCCTGCGGGCAGTAGCCGAGACTCCCGGACAGCCGCACCGATCCGGCGTCGGTCCTCAGCGTTCCAGCCAGCGCCTTGAGCAGCGTGGACTTGCCTGCGCCGTTCTCCCCGACGACCGCGACCAGCTGGCCCGGATCCACTGACAGATCAGCTCCGGTGAGTACCTGATGGTGGCCGTAGGACTTGCGCACGCCCTCGGCGGTCAGTACGGCAGTCACGGCTGCCCTCCCTGTTCCTGCGCGGGTGGGAGCAGCCCGGTGGCGTAGATCGCGAGCATCTCCGCCGACCACCGCGCCATCCCCTCCCGGGACAGCGGATCCACGCCGAGGGCCTCGGTGAGCTGATCACGCAACAGCAACACCGCCAGGTCGTTGGCCATGAGCAACGCCGCCCGCACCGCCGGGTCCTGCCCGGGCGTGGCCATGCCGGCCTCGGACAGCGCGGCCAGCATGCCCCGGCTGAGGGTGAACAGCTTGGCGAACAACTCCCGGCCCGCCGCCGAATCGGTCAGCAGCATCCGGCGCAGATACGCCGGCATCGGCGAGTCCGGCGGCAGGTGCCGCTGAACCGCTTCCACCAGCGACCCGGTCGCCGCCGGGTCGTACATCTCCGGGCCCTGGCCGGTCATCTCGGCCAGCATGGCGTCGAACGTCTCGAGCACGTGGCGATCGACCACTTCGCGCAGCGCCTCCTTCGAACCGAAGTGATGGACGACCAGCGCCGCCGACACCCCCGCCGCGGCGGCGATCTGCCGCACCGACACCGCGTCCGGGCCGTGCTGCGCGAACAGGCGCAGCGCCTCGTCCCGGATCACCGCCCGCGCGGTCCGATCATCCCTGACTGAACGCATGTACAGCATACTAAACGCTCGTTCAGCGAGAATCCACGCGGGTGTCCGGTCGAATGCCCCTCCCGCACGTCAGAGACGCAGGAGAGCTGCTCAGGTCAGCAGGTCGGCGGGTCAGCGGTTCAGCGGATCGGCGGATCAGGCGTCGAGCCCGGCTTCGCGCCGGTCGAGTTCGGCCTGCAGGCGGCGGCGCAGCCCGTCGCCGATCTGCTCCTCGGCGAACAGGCGCCGCAGTTCGGCGGCTTGGACGCTGAGGACATCGCGACGCAACATGGCCAGGTCCTCCAGCAGTGCGGCGTCGGTGTCCGGGTCCAGACGCTCGGCATAGCGTCCCCGCAACCGGACCACGGCCAACTCGTTCACCTTGCCGGTCGCCGCCAAGTCGTCCAGGTACTCCACGACGGCCTGATCCATCGCCGCGCGGGCCGCCTCCTCCTTGGCCGCGGCGTGTTCCGGAGCGACGGCCAGCCCGGAGGTCTTCACCACGCCGGCCAGACTCAGGCCCTGCACCGTGAGGGTGGCGGCGACCACGGCCGTCGTCAGGACCAGGACCAGCGGACGGCCCGGCAGCGGGGTGCCGTCGTCGGCCAGCAGGGGGATCGACAGCGCCGCCGCCAGCGGCATCACGCCCCGGGTCCCCGCCCAGGTGACCACGCGCGTCAGCGGCCACGTCGGATACGAACGCGTCGGCCGGGCCAGGGCGGTCGTCGGCCACACCCAGGCCATGCGGACGCCGATCAGCGCCGCGGCCAGCACCGCCGCCTGCAGCGGCCACCAGGCGTCGCCGGGACCGAGATCGCGGACCAGCGTCGGCAGTTGCAGGCCGATCAGCGCGAACACCACCGACTCCAGACCGAACACCACGACGGCGTAGACGCTGTGCAGGTGCAGCCGGGTGTGGGCGTCGGTGATCCGGTGGGCGACGCTGCCGGAGACGATCCCGGCCACCACGACCGCGGTCACCCCGGAGACGTCGACACTCTCCGCCAGCAGATACGCGGTGTACGGGGTGACCAGGGCGATCACCGTTTCCAGCACCGGGTCGTCGATGAACGAGCGCAACAACGCCACGGCCCCGGCCAGCGCCGCGCCGATCGCGATGCCGCCGCCGGCCAGGACGAAGAACTTCCCCACCGCACCGAACACCCCCACCGAGCCCGCCGCCGCGGCCACGACCGCGACCTTGAACAACACCAGCGACGTGGCGTCGTTGAACAGGCTCTCGGACTGCACCAGCACCTGGATCCGGCCCGGCAGCGGCAGCCGCCGCCCCAGGGCCGTCACCGCGACCGGATCGGTGGAGGCCAGCACCGCGCCCAGCACGAACGCCATCGCCCCGGACAATGCGGTCAACGCCAGCGCCAGCGAGGCGACCACGGCGGCCGTGGCCAACACCAGCCCCAGGGCCAGCACGAGAACCGGGGCCCATACCCGACGCAGATCGCGTGCGGAGATCTCCTCGGCGGAGGCATACAACAGCGGCGGCAACACCACCAGCGCGATCACGTCCGGGGCCACGTGGACGGTGGGCGCTCCGGGAACCAGCGCCACCGCGATCCCGGCCAGCACGAGCAACGACGGCGCCGGGATCCCCCAACGGCCCGCGAACGTGGCCACGGCGGTGCCCAACACCACCAACACCAGCACGATCCCCACCGCATGCAGCACCGGAAAGCTCCTGAACCCGATCGTCGGATCCGACACCTCTGGCAGGTATCGGGAAACCCCGAGCCGACCAGACTTCCCGGCGCACCACCGCACAGCCTATTGATCAACAAACGAGTTCGCCACGCCGATCTCACGGCTTGCTCGCACACCATGAAGGTCAATGGGCTCGGCCGGGGACCGCCACACGGCAGCCCGACGTGCTGGGCCACTGGTCAGAGTATGGTGAACGACCCCTGGTCACGGGAGAGCAGCAGAAGGAACAACACGCGGATACGCGCAAGCAGGCTGAGCCGCAGCGGCGGCAGACCGGTGTGATCAGCCGGTACAGACATAGGAATCACCTTCCTAGGTACGATCATTTTAGTACCTAGGCCGGATCCGCACCGGCTTCCACCACGGGCTCCAGCGCGGACAGGCTCCGCACCACAGCCCCGCCGCGGCAGCCGCACGATCGCGGCCTGCTGAACGCGGACGGGGAACGGCGCGGTCGGCTCCGTCTCGGTGACGACGGTCAGTTCTTGCGGCGGTAGGCGCCCAGGGTCAGCGGCGCGAACACCGCGATCATCGCCAGCGCGGTGAGCAGCACCCCTGCGACCTGCCCCGCCGTGATGCTCCCGGCCATGGCGGCGCGGGTGGCGGTGACCAGGTGGGTGACCGGGTTGGCGTCCACGACCGCACGGAGCCAGCCGGGCATGGTGTGCGGGTCGACGAAGGTGTTGCTGGCCAGGGTGAGCGGGAACAGCACGACCATCGCCAGGCTCATGATGGCGTTGGCCGAACGCAGCAGCAGTCCCAGCCAGCAGAACACCCAGGACAGGGCGGAGGCGAAGCCGATCACCAGAGCCATGCCGAGCACAATCCCGCCGGCGCCGCCGTGGGGACGGAAGCCGAGCGCCAGCCCGAGGCCGACGACGAGGACGGAGGCGAGCAGGTAACGCAGGGCATCGCCGAGCAGGGCGCCGACGATCGGAGCCGGGCGCCACATCGGCAGGGTGCGGAACCGGTCGTAGACGCCCTTGTCCATGTCCGCGTTCAGGTTGACGCCGGTGTACATCGTGGCCAGCAGCACCGCCATCACCAAGGTTCCAGGCAGGAGGAACTGCAGGTAGCGGTGCGGAGATCCGGCCATGGCACCCCCGAACAGGTACGTGAACAACACCGTGAAGATGATCGGCACGGCGATGACGTCGGACAGCTGCTCCGGCACGTGCTTGATCTTCAGCAACGCGCGCCAGGCGAAGACCCGGGCGGCGGCAGCGGGTCCGGGGCGTGGCGGCCGTGCCGCGGGTGACAAGGCTTTGATGAGCTGTCGTGGCTCGGCGGCGGTGTGGGCGGGCGTGGTCGTGCTCATGTCTGCTCCCGGCGGTGGTCAGGTGATGGCTGGTTCGGTCAGCTCGGGATGGGGGTGTGTCCGGTGAGGGTGAGGAAGACCTCGTCCAGGCTGGGCTGCTCCAGGGCGAAGGAGGCCAGCGCGACACCGGCTTGTTCGAGCTCTGTCAGAACCGCCAGGGCCCGGCCGGGTTCGAGTGCTGTCATGGTCAGCGCGGCCGGGTCGCCGTCCAGGCGCGGTGGGGCGTCCAGGCGGGCGGCGAGCAGGTGTGCGACGTCGTCACGGCGGTGGGGCTCGACGAGGCGGATGTGGAGGGCGCCGGTGCCGGTGGCGGCCTTCAGTTCGCCGGGGGTGCCTTCGGCGATCAGCCGTCCGTGGTCGATCACGGCCAGCCGATCGGCCAACTGGTCGGCCTCGTCCAGATACTGGGTGGTCAGCAGCACCGTGGTGCCCTGGGCGGCCAGGGTCCGGACGACGTCCCAGACCTGGTTGCGGCTGGCGGGGTCCAGGCCGGTGGTGGGCTCGTCCAGGAACAGCAGTTCGGGGGTGACGATGAGGCTGGCCGCGACGTCGAGACGGCGGCGCATCCCGCCGGAGTAGGTCTTCACCGGTTTGCCGGCGGCTTCGTCCAGGCCGAAGGCCGACAGCAGTTCCGCGGCGCGGCCGGCCGCCGGCTCGGGCCGGTGGCCGAGCAGCCGGGCCAGGACCCTGAGGTTCTCGGCGCCGGTCAGGTCGTCGTCGAGGGCCGCGAACTGGCCGGTCAGAGCGATCCGCGCCCGGACCGCTTCGGGATCGCGGGTGACGTCGTGGCCCAAGACGGCCGCCGTTCCGGCGTCCGGGCGCAGCAAGGTGGCCAGCATGCGCACCGTGGTCGTCTTGCCGGCGCCGTTGGGCCCGAGGAAGCCGTAGACGCAACCCGCCGGGACGGCCAGGTCCAGCCCGTCGACCGCACGGGTGCCCTTGAAGTCCTTGGTGAGCCCGACCGCGTGGACTGCCAGGTCGGATGCTGGAGTCATGGATGATCCCCTCGTCGTGGCACGGCGGCGCGCTCACCGTCGCGGCCATAAACGTGACAGTTCTGTCACCGTAAACCGCCCGCGGTAAGATTGGCAACCGTGTCACCTTTAAGCCCGTCGCCCGCCCCCCGCCGACGCCGCGCCGACGCCGTGCACAACGCCCAGGCGATCCTGAACGCCGCCTCCGCCGTGCTGACCGAACGACCCGAGGCAGGTCTGGCCGAGGTCGCCAAGGCCGCGGGCATCAGCCGCAAGACGCTGTACACGCACTTCCCCTCCCGCGACGCCCTGATCAACGCCTTGATCGACCGGGCCACCGCACGCGTCGTCGCCGCGATCGAAGCCGCCGACCTGGAAACCGGGCCAGCCGACCAAGCCCTGGTCCGGCTTCTGGAAGCCGGATGGCGCAGCTTCGAAGACGACCCTTTTCTGCTGCACCTGTCCGCGGCGCCGGCCCCCGCCGAACAGGACCGCGACCGTCACGCCCCGGTCCTGGAGCACCTGCGCCGCGTGGTGATCCGCGGTCAGCGCGAGGGCGACATCGACCCGGAAGCCTCGGTGGACTGGCTGCTGGCCGCCACCCTCGCCCTCGGCCATGCCGCCGGCGAGGAGGTGCGGGCCGGACGGATGACTTCGCAGCAGGCCATCGACGCCCTGCGGATCGGCATTCCTCGTCTCATCGGCAGGCCGAGCGCGACCGGTGAGACGTCGAGCGGGACATGAGCGCGGCCACCGGCCAGGCGGTGACGTGCTGGATCACCGCGGTCGGCGACCTGGTGTACGTGTCCAACGCCGGCAGCGCCACCGTCAGCGTCTACCGCGTGGGCGCCGACGGTTCGTTCCAGCCGGTCGGCACCACCCTCACCCACCCGGGCACCGTCGACTCCGCCGCATCAGGCGACGGCCGGTACCTCTACGTCCAGACCGGAGGCACAGGAACCCTGGACGCGTTCGGGATCAACCCCGACGGCAGCCTCACCCCGATCGACTCCGAGCTCGTGCCGAACGCCGTCGGCGGTGAAGGCGTCGTAGCCTCCTGATCCCTCGGTGCGGCGACACACGTGATCGCCCGCCGCCGATGACACGGCGGGCGATCTGTCGGCCCCGGGCCCAGTGGCGCCCGCAGGCACGCCCGCACCACCGACAGATGCGTCACAAGTGCGCGTTCTACGCGTTCGGGTCCCATTCCGCGAGCTGCTCCATCGGCTCGGTGTCGCCGGTGGTCTCCACGCTGTCGAGCGGGATGCGCGCGTAGAAGTAGAGGACCAGTTCGCTCGCTGCGCCTCGCATCGTCATGTCGCCCGGCTCCGCGTCGGCGGCGAGGTCGTCGCAGCGGACGCCGTCGGCGTCGAGGGTCAGGCGCCAGGAGCGGCCCTCGGTCGCGTGCAGGTCGATCGTCGCCGGCTTGAACGGCCACGGGACGGTCGTCGCCGAGACGGTCGTCAGGAACTCGTCGACGCCCTCGACCGCGACATCCGTCGGCAGCGGCTGTGCGGCACCCTGGGTGAGCTGGGCGTCGTAGGTGTGGAGGGCGATCTCCTGGATCTGGTGCCGGGCCACGGCTCCGCTGGTCTGCGGGGCCTGCGAGCGGCCCCACCAGGTCCAGCAGCCGCGGTCCGGGCCGGCCTCGCGCAGCGCGTCGAGCATGAGCCCGGTCGACTCGGCGAGCCAGGCGTCCAGGGCTTCGCGGTCGCGAGGCGCGGTCGGGGCGCCCTTGGGGTCCGTCTTCGCCGGGGGCTCGGCGCCCGGGCCCGCCGCGACGATGGCGGCCTGGCGGCGGCGGCCGTCGCCGAGGTGCTGCGCCAGGTCGCGCAGCGTCCAGTCCGGGCAGGTCGGGACCTGGACGTCGAGGTCGGGGGCGGACGCGATCGCGGCGCGGAACGCGGCCGAGCGGTCTTCGATCAGCCGCAGGACCTCGGGGAACTCCAAGATGTTTTGCACGTGGGATGGTGTACCACGGTGCTCCGGCCGCCGGGTAGCGAATTCGCCGGACGAACGCGTCGCCGGCCGGGCGGAACGCTGGAGCCGCCGGCACCGGCGCCGAAGCATCCTGATGCTCCGCGCACTGCTCGCCGACGCCGTCGCCGACGATTCACCGCGGGCGTCCCGTCCACTCCCGCAGACGCTCGAGCGGCCAGGTCGTGATCAGCCGGTCCGTGCCCAGGCCGGCGCGGGTGGCGCGGGCGTAGCCGGAGGACTGCCAGTGCAGTTGCTCGGGGGCGTGGGCGTCGGTGTCAACGGCGAACAGGCAGCCCGCGGCGGCGGCCTGGTGCAGCAGATCGTCCGGTGGGTCGCGGCGCTCCGGACGGCAGTTGATCTCCACTGCCGTACCCGCCTGGGCGCAGGCCGCGAACACGGCCTCGGCGTCGAAGCGCGACTGGGGGCGGCCGCGGCCGGTGACGATGCGGCCGGTGCAGTGGCCCAGGACGTCGACGTGCGGGTTGCGCACCGCCGCCACCATGCGCGCGGTCATCGGCTCGGGGTCGGAGCGCAGTTTGGAGTGCACGGAGGCCACGACGACGTCGAGCCGGTCGAGCAGGTCCTCTTCCTGGTCGAGGGAGCCGTCCTCCAGGATGTCGCACTCGATGCCGGTCAGGAGACGGAAGCCGGGTTCGGACCCCGCGTTCAGGTCCGCCACCACGTCCAACTGGCGCCGGAGCCGGTCGGGGCTCAGACCGTGGGCGATCGTGAGGCGCGGCGAGTGGTCGGTGAGTACCGTCCAGCGGTGGCCGAGGGCGCGGGCGGCGGCCGCCATGTCCCCGATGGGGCTGCCGCCGTCCGACCAGTCGGAGTGGACGTGGCAGTCGCCCTGGCTCGCCGCGGCCAGGTCCCAGCCGGCTGCGGCGGCCGGCCCGGTTTCGGCCTCCAGGCGGGCCAGGTAGCCCGGCACGGCACCGGCCGAAGCCTGGGCGATCACCGCGGCGGTGACCGGGCCGACCCCGCGCAGCTGCGTGGCCGCGGCGGCGTCCACGGGCCCCGGCGGCAGGTCGCGCGCGACGTCGGCCGCCGTGTGGAAGGCCCGCACCCGGTAGGGGGAGGCGCCGCGCCACTCCAGGAGGAACGCGATCCGCCGCAGGGCTTCGCCCGGGTCCATGGCTCCAGTGTCAGTCCGGCTCATCGCCCTCGCTCCCCCGGAACGTTCTCCGGTATGCCTGAGGTGACACGCCGACCGTCGCGTTGAAATGGCCTCGCAACGACGCGGAGCTGCCGAAGCCGACGCTCCGGGCGAGGTGGTCGACGGGCAGGTCGCTGGTTTCGAGGAGGTGGCGGGCGTACTCCACGCGTTGCCGGATGAGCCAGTCGCCCGGGGTCAGGCCGACTTCCTGGCGGAAGCGGCGGGTCAGGGTGCGGACGCTCATGCGGGCGTGGCGGGCCAGTTCGTCCAGCGGCAGCGGCTGGTCCAGGCGTTGGAGGGCCCAGGAGCGGGTGGCCGAGGTCGACGTATCGGCCGCGTCGGGCACCGCGCGTTCGATGTACTGGGCCTGGCCGCCGTCGCGCCACGGTGGGACGACGCAGTGGCGGGCCGCCTGGTTGGCGACGGCGCTGCCGTGGTCGCGGCGGATGAGGTGCAGGCACAGGTCGACACCGGCGGCCACACCCGCGGAGGTGAGGACATCGCCGTCGTCGACGAAGAGCACGTCGGCGTCCCAGTCGACCCCCGGGAACAGCCGCCGGCAGGCCTCGGCCTCCTCCCAGTGGGTGGTCGCGGGGCGGCCGTCGAGCAGCCCGGCCGTGCGGGACGTCGACGTCGTCCTCGACGCGGTCGGCGGCGATTACGCGCCCCGCTCCCTGCGCACCATGCGCCGTGGCGGCGTGCTCGTCGCGATCGTGTTCTCGCAGCGGGAGCAGGTGAAGGCCATGGCGCGGGAGTACGGCGTCCGGGTGGAGCACCTGACCGTCGAGGCCGACCACGCGGGGATGGAGGCGATCGCCGACCTCGTCGCGCAGGACCGGCTGCGCGTCGAGATCGACGATGTCCTCCCGTTGGAGAAGGCCGCCGAGGCTCAGCAGCGAGGCGAGACCGGGCGGACGACCGGCAAGCTGGTCCTCACCGTCGCAGCTCGGCAAGCCGGGTAGCGATACTCGCCGGGCTCGCCGTCCGCGCGATCTCCGCACTGACCTCTGCGGCGGCCGCCGCCCACGCCGCATAAGCAGCCGCGCGGATGGCGTGCTGAGCGGCGGTGCAGAGTTCTGCGACGCCCTCGTCGTCGGCTTCCAAGCCGCGTTCGAGGGCGGTCAGAGTGCGACGGATCTCGGGAGAGGATTCGTGGAGCTGCTGCTGCACGGAGAACGGCAGGGCTATACCTCTCGGGACGAGGCAGATCCCGGAGACGGAAACGTGGTGAACTTGCTCACCCTGGATCGCCCCGAGTACCGCAAGACCCGACTACTGCTCGCCGGTGCGGACTATGCTTCGTTCATGTCAAAGCTCCCCGGCTTAGACGGCCCGCGTCGGCTGGGTGCCGAGCATCTGGAACAGCTGGCGGGCATCGACACGGAGCGCTCCGTGGAGTCGGTTCAGGACTTCGCCGAGGCGCTGCAGCGGACGCTGCTGCCGTCCGCTCCGCCGCACCTGGATGGTGCGCACATCGCGTTCCGCTACCTGCCCAGCAACGACGTCACCGCCGTCGGCGGGGACTGGTTCGACGCGATGGCGCTGCCGGGGAAGCGCATCGCGCTGGTGGTGGGCGACGTCATGGGGCACGGGGTCGCCTCGGCGGCGATCATGGGACAGTTGCGGACCGCGGTGCAGACGCTGGCCCACCTGGGGCTGCCGCCGGACGAGGTGCTGTGGGAACTGGACGAGTGCGCGCGGAGGTTGTCGGACACCCACCTGGCCACGTGCCTGTACGGGATCTACGACCGGGTGACGCAGGTCTTCTCGGTCGCCAACGCCGGGCACATACCCCCGATCCTGGCCGTGCCCGGTCAGCGCGCGGCGCTTGCGGACATCCCCTGCGGGACCCCCATCGGGGTCGGCGGGCACGGGTTCGAGACCGCACACCTGCAGATACCGGACGGGACGACGCTGGTGTTGTGCACGGACGGGTTGGTCGAGACCCGGACACGCGAGGTCGGGGAAGGGCTCGATGCGCTGTGCGCGCTGGTCACCGGGCTGCGGTCGCCGCTGGAGCAGGCGTGCGACGCGGTGGTGCAGATGTTGGCGACGGTGCCGCGCGGGGATGACGCCGCGCTGGTCATGGCTTCCTTCGCCGGCATCGCGGACGACCAGGTGGCCAGCTGGTCGCTGGAGCCGGTGCCGCGCGCGGCCGGCCAGGCCCGCCGCCTGGTGCGCCGCCGGCTCGCCGACTGGAAAGCGGGCCACCTCTCCGAGACCGCCGAGGCACTGATCGGCGAACTGGTCGCCAACACGTGCGGCTACGCTTCCCGTCCGGTCACCGTCCGGCTGATCCGCACCGAGACACTCACGTGCGAGGTCTACGACGACGCTCACAAGCTCCCGGCTCGGAAGTATCCTGACGTGCTCAGCGAATCCGGTCGCGGCCTCGGCGTCGTCGCCGCACTGGCCGATCGCTGGGGCTACAGCAGGACCGAGGACGGGAAAGTGGTCTGGTTCGAGCTCGACGGCGCCGCACCGGACGACGGTCACGGCGACGGCGGCCACGACGGAGACCGAGGCACTTCACCACCGGCGGACACGAGCGAGGAGAGCGGTCAATGACTGAGGAGTGGGTCCCGGCCGAAGTGGACGTCAACCGTCCCAGCATCGCGCGCATCTACGACTACCACCTGGGGGGAACCCACAACTTCCCCGCCGACCGCGAGGCCGCGGCCCAGGTGGTCGCCTCGATGCCCGAGCTCCCCGCGGTCCTCCGGGTCAACCGCGACTTCCTGGGCCGCTGCGTGCAATACCTGGCCGACCAGGGCATCCGCTACTTCCTCGACCTCGGCTCCGGCATCCCGACGAACGGCAACGTCCACGAGATAGCGCAGGCCGTCGACCCCTCGGCCCGCGTCGTCTACGTCGACAACGACCCGACGGCCGTCATCCACGCCCGCAAGCTGCTCGCCGGCAACGACCGCGTCGCCGTCCTGAACGCCGACCTCCGCGAGCCGAAGGCGATCCTCGACGACCCCGAGGTGAAGCGCCTCCTGCTCCTCGACCTGGACGAGCCCATCGCGATCCTGATGAGCGCGGTCCTGCACTTCGTCCCGGACGACACCGAGGCCGAGGCGCTGGTGGCGGCGTATCGCGATGCGATGCCGCCGGGGAGCTTCCTCGCGATCTCGCATGGCGCCGACACCTCGGAGGACGCTGAGCGGATCGACACGGCTGTGCAGACCTACACGCGGGCGGTCGCACCGTTGAAGCTGCGTACGAAGCAGCAGGTCGGTGCGTTTCTCACGGGGCTGGAGATCGTGGAGCCCGGGGTGGTCCACTGCTCGGAGTGGCGTCAGGCGGCGCCGGAGGGTCAACAGCTGCCTCAGATCTGTGGTGTGGGGCGCAAGCCGGTGGGCTCCCAGTAGGGCCGAATCCCGTGGATCTTGGCGTCCTCCGTGAGCTGACGGCGGCAGCCCCGCCACGGCGGTCGAGGGCCGCGAGAAGGTCGTCGAGTGTCGCTGTCACCACTGTCGGTCGTCGGCCCCACCGGGTTCTCCGGGGCCGTTCAGAAAAGCCGCCAGTGGCCCTCGGAGACGATCTCGACGGCTCCGTCAGCCACCATGACGGCGGTGTCGTCGTCGATGGCATAAGCCGGGTTCGGCAAGGCGGCTGCCCAGCGCTCGGCTTCGGCCATGGTGTTCTCCGGCAGGGCCGGGTGGTCCAGATGCGGGAAGAGGGAGAAGTCGACGAGGCCCAGGGTCTCGTCGTTGCCGGTGGGCGACTTCCACCCGACGAACTCCTCCCCGATGCGGGGCGTCATGACCATGCTCCCGGCGCTCAGCCCGACCCATACCTTCTCGTGCAGGGAGGGGAGCAGCTCCGCCAGGCCGGACTGGCGCATCCAGTGGCACAGGTACAGCGCGTCACCGCCGTTGGCGAGCAGGACGTCGGCCTGCTGGACCCAGGGCAGCCACCGCTCCACACCGATGCTGGGCAAGGCGGTGAGCTCCAGGACGCCCATGGATCTCCAGCCGAGCTCGCACATCGGGGTGGTGGCCCGCCCGGTGATGAAGCGCCAGGCTCCGGCCGGGCTCCCCATGGGGTGTCCGTAGCCGGCGGTGGGGATGCACAGGGCGTCGGCCTCCTCTACGGGCTTGCCCAGGAGGTCGACCAGGGCCTGCTGGATGCTGGGGTTCTTCACTCCGGCGGAGGTGAGGAGCAGTTTCACGATGTCTCCAGCGCAGGGTAATCGTTTCTGCGGATAGTGTCCTGGAGCCCGCCACGGTAGGGCGGGCGGCCTGGGGGCTGGCCCGGGTTGTTCGCAGTCTGACACGCAGGACTGACAACACCGGGGCGGCACGGTCTGCGGCGGTCTCGCACCGCGGGGCGGCCACCATGTGGCGGTGGAGGCTCCAGTCGGCCTCGTCGTCGGGGACCAGCTTGTGCGCGGCGTCGCTCCTCGCGGCCGTCGGGCTCCGCCGCGCTCTCGTCCATCGTGTACATCGGCTCCCCTCGAAAGGCGCGGATGAAAAAACGTGACCCCCGCGGCGCCCCCGCGTCTCCTTGGTCAACTACCCCTCACCAAGGAGCACCCCTGATGCGCAAGACCCCTTCGGCCGTGGCCGCCGGCATCCTCGCCGCCGCGCTCGCCGGATGTGCCTCGTCCGCGGCCCCGCAGTCACAGGCGGCGGGTGGGACGGACTCGGCTCCCTCCTCCGTTTCGGCCACGACCGGCTCGACGGACGCGACCGACTCGACGGACGCGACCACGCCCGCGGCGGCCGACCCGACCCCGCAACCGACGTCCTCCCCCGCCGCCAAGCCGACGTCCTCGCACTCCCCGACCACCCCCGCGCCGACCACCCCGCCCAGCAAGTCCAAGACCACCAGTCCGGCCGGCACGACGACACGGCCCACGACACCCGGCACCGTACCCTCGTCCTTCGGCTACAACCCTTCGGCCGACTCGAAGGGCCAGATAGCCGCGGCGCGCGCCGCCGCCAAGGCCGACAACCGCGAGGTCCTGCTCGACTTCGGCGCGAGCTGGTGCGGCAACTGCGTCGCGATGGACAAGGACTTCCACGACCCGAAGGTCCAAGCGGTCTTGGCGGCGTCGTACCACCTGGTGCAGATCGACGTGGACGCCAGCGGCAGCATGAACCTGCTGGCGCAGTACTCGCCGAACAGTGCCGGCGGCTACGGCCTGCCCGTGCTGATCATTCTCAGTCCGTCGGGCGCCACGCGCGTGGACACGGACAAGAGCGGCAATCCCGGTTTCGACACGGCGTCGTTCCTGGCGTTCCTGAAGAAGTGGGCGGGATGAAGCCCGCCCGGATCCAGCTCGCCGGCGGCGTCGCAGCCCTCGTGATCGCCGCCGGCGCCGCCTATGTGGCCGCTGTGGCCACAGCCGATGACGGTGGCAGCAAGCCGTCAGGGTCCACGCAGCTGGCCCGGTTCTCCGATCAAGGCGTGACGGTCACCATCGGCGTCAAGGACCGCTCCGCGGCCCACGCCACCCTGGTGGCCACCTTCGCCCCGGACCGCCCCGGCTTCCATCTCTACAGCATCGACCTGCCCCCTGACGGCATCCACGGTGTCGGCCGCCCCATCTCGCTGGCGGCGACGAAGGGCGGCATGCTGACGGCGACCGGCCCGCTGAGCGCCGAGACCGCCGCCACCACGCTCACGCTGACGGGCACGGACCTGACGCTGCCGGTCTACCCCGACGGGCCGGTGACGGTCGACCTCCCGGTGACCGTCGCCGACCACGGCGATGCGACGGTGCTGGTCGGCTACGCCGCGTGCAGCAGGTCGACGTGCCTGCCGCCGGTCAGCGGCCATCCCGTGGTCCTGAAGATCACGTAGGGGACCGTCTGGACGACCGCCTAGGTGTCGGAAGCCTCGGAGCCGGCGACAGCGTCCCGCCACCGCGCGAGCCTGCCGCTGCTCCGTTTGTCGGCTCGCCGCTGTGCGCGCCGCGCCTTGCGGCCATCCGGGCGATAGAAGCGTCGGGCCCATGGGGAGTCCGGCTTGGCCAGGCGGAGGGTTCCGACCAGGGCGATCAAGGGGACCAGGACTCCGCAGACCGCGGTGTAGGCCTTGCCCTTGTACGCGCACACCAGCGCGAACGCGAGGTTGACCGCGACGGTCGCGGCGAAGGTCCCGCGCCCGGTCCCGGGCTGGTCGTCGGCGAACGGGTTGCTCGCCACGAGCAGCAGGGCGCCGAAGCCCGCGGCGTAGACCACGACGTCGACGGACTTGCGGCCCTCGGTCGCCCAGTAGACGTCGCCCAGGTAGAGCCACAGGGCGTACTCGTCGAGGGTCAGTGCGGCGCCGGCGCCGAACAGGGCGGCGAACACGTGGTACCAGGGCGCGCCCGGGCGGAAGGAGAACTCGGCGACGCCCGCGATCATCATGGCGAAGATGCCGTAGACCAGGTGATGAACATGGACGCCGCCCTGCACGTTGTCCCGGAAGGGCCCGCGCCCGGCCCGGATGAGGTGGGTGACGATGCGGGTGACCGCGAAGGCCGCCACGAACGCCGCCAGCATCCAGAGCGTGGCGGCCCGACCGGAGGTGCTGAGCAGTTCCACGGGTGCTCCCGCCGATGTCCACGAGGTCGGCGTCGATCATCCAGCCGCCTCGTGCTCGCACCCTATGTCGGCCGGCGGCGGACTGCGACTGCAGACGGCCGCCGCGGCTCAGCCCTCCGGCAGCAGCCCCATCTCGTCGGGGTTGCAACCGGTACTCAGGTACGGGTTTACCGTCATACAGGTCCCTGTGCAGGGACGTGACGACGGGAGTGCGCGCGATGAGTGATCTTGCCTGGGTGCCGCAGTCCTGCACGCTGCCCACGGAGGAACAACCGCTGCGCGTCGCCGAGTGGGACGCGCTGTTCGCCGGCCATGCGGTGTCGCTGTCCCGGCCGCAGCCGCTGCGTCTGCGTGTTGAGCTTGCGGGCGGGCCCGGCGTCGGGGAGCGGGTGCGTGATCTCGCCGAGCGGGAGGGCGGCTGCTGCTCGTTCTTCACCTTCGCCGTCTCCAGCTCCGGCGACGAGAGGCGGATCGCGCTGGACATCGTGGTGGACCCGGTGCATGAGGCGGTTCTGGAGTCCTTGGCCACGCGGATCACGCGGTCCGTGGAGGCGCGGTGAGCGGCGGCCTGCGCAGCGGACAGGTCGCCGCGGCGGCCGGGGTCAACGTCGAGACGCTGCGCTACTACGAGCGGCGCGGCCTGCTGACGAAGCCCGAGCGCAGCAACGGCGGACACCGCCTGTACCCCGAGGACACCGTGACCGTACTGCGGGTGATCAAGGTCGCTCAGCGGCTCGGCTTCACGTTGGAGGAGGTCGCCGAGCTGCTGGAGACCGGCCGCCACCGGCACGACCGCGGCGTTCCCGGGCTGAGGGCGCGTGCCGAGGCCAAGCTCGCGGAGATCGACGCGAAGATCGCCGGCCTGATCGGCATCCGCGCCGCCCTGGTCGCCGCCGTGGAGGCCGGATGCGACGACCTGACCGCCTGTGCGACCAGCATCTGCTGCCCCATCCCCTTCGCCGGGCCCGTCGACCGTTCACCAGATACCCCCTAGGGTATAGTGGGCGGAGACGCCGAAGAAAGGGAGTGCCTCACATGTGCCGACGCGCCACCTGCAAGACCTGCGGCAAGGCGACCTACCGGGGCTGCGGGATGCACGTCGAGCAGGTGCTCGCCGGCGTACCCGGCTCGGAGCGCTGCGACTGCGCACGAACGAAGGGCGCGTCCGGCAGCGGCTTCTTTTCCCGGCTGCGGGGATCGCGCAAGGCTGAGTAATCTCTGCGCGTGGACAATCACGAGCGGTACGCGGGGTATCAGGAAGATGCGAACCTGCTGGCGGCGATCGGGGAACTGGTCGACGCCCAAGTCGGCCGCGTCACGGTACGCCTGCCCAAAACTGTGGCCGAGGCCGCTGTGGCCGCGTGGGAGCGGGACGACCCGTACGAAGACACCCTCGAGACCACCGAGCAGCGTGAGGTGCGGGGGAAGGCGGCGGATCTGGCGATGATCGGCTTGGAGATCTCGCAGCGCGGCCGGGTCGAGGGCGAGGAGGTCGTGGTCGACCTGCGAGTCGGTTTGGCGGGCGCCGCGGTGGTGGCCTCGCTGTAGCCCCGTCCCGCTACCCTCGGGTATATGGCGATTCAGCGTATGGACAATGTCGGCATCGTCGTCGAAGATCTCGACGCAGCCGTCGCCTTCTTCACCGAACTCGGCATGGAGCTCGAAGGCAGGATGCCGATCGAGGGGCCCTGGGCCGAGAAGTGCGTCGGGATCGAGGGCATGCGGAGCGAGATCGCGATGATGCGGATCCCGGACGCGCCGGGCCGGCTCGAACTGGCGATGTACCACGCCCCGAAGGCGATCGTCCCGGAACCCGCGGTCTATCCGCCGAACACCGTGGGCCTGCACCGCGTCATGTTCGCCGTCGACGACCTCCAGGGCACTCTTGAGCGCCTGCGCCCACACGGCGCCGAACTCGTCGGCGAGGTGACGCGCTTCGAGGACAGCTACCTGCTGTGCTACCTGCGCGGGCCGAGCGGCATCATCGTCGCGCTCGCCGAGCAGTTGAGCTAGCTTCCGCGGGGCCGAGGTCCCGCGATGTAGCTGTCGGTGCCTCTGCCGCAGAGGCCCCCCTCCCTTAGGGAGGCGGGCCTCTGATTCATTTCCAAAGCGTCACCAGCGGCCACTCGCTCAGGCAGCCGGGGTGTAGATCTGGTTGATCACACCGCTTGCGAAGGCCTCGGCCGACGACAGGCTCAGCTTCACGTCTTCGAGGTCGTCGAACCAGCGGGTGCCCTTGCCGAGGACGAGAGGGTGGACGAACAGCTGGAGGCGATCGAGGAGTCCGGCCCTGAGCAGCGACCGGACGAGGGTGATGCTGCCGGTGACGGCGATGTCCTTGCCCTCGGTGTCCTTCAGGGCGCTGATTCCGGCCAGCACGTCGCCGGTGATGATCTCGGTGTTGTTCCAGGTGGCTTCCGTCAGGGTGGTGGTGACGACGTACTTCTTCTGGTTGTTCATGAAGCCGGCGAACTCGTCTTCGCTGGTGGGCCAGTAGGCGGCGAACTCCTGGTACTGGACACGGCCCAGCAGCATCGCGTCGCAGTCGGCCATGGCGGCGCCCACGGCGTTACCCATCTCGTCGTCGAAGTAGGGGAAGTGCCAGGTGTCGGGTGCCTGGGCCACGCCGTCCAGGGAAACGAACAAGCTCGCGACGATCTTGCGCATCGGAATCTCCAAGGTGAACTGTACTGTACGGTACTGCCTGTGGGTACTGTACCGTACGGTACACTCCTGAGGGTGTCAACGGTCGCTGGCACCGAAGCGGGAGGAGCGAAGATGCAGAAGGCCGGTCCGTCACCCTCGGACGCCGGTGAGGACGTCACCACGCAGGCCAGGCACCGCATCATCGACGCCGCGATGGAGGTGTTCCTGCGAGACGGCTACGTGGGCGCCAAGACCGACGAGATCGCGTCGGTGGCCGGGGCGTCCAAGCAGACGATCTACAAGCACTTCGGTCGCAAAGAGAACCTCTTCGAGCAGATCGTCCTCGACCGCCTGGGCGGCATCGACGAGATCTTCCAGGCCGCCATCCGCAAGCTGGCGGTGACCGACGACGTCGAGGTCACCTTGACGGCGGTCGCGCGCGAATTCGTCCACACCATCATGCAGCCGTCCCAGCTGCGGGTGCGCCGCCTCGTCATCGCCGAAGCCGGCCGCTTCCCCCATCTCGGGCTCGCCTACTTCGAGGCCGGACCCGAGCGCGTGCACGCCGCGCTGGCGTCGGCCTTCGGACAGCTCGCCGACCGCGGACTGCTGCGGATCGACGAACCGGTCCTCGCCGCCAACCACTTCACCTGGCTCGTCGTCTCGATCCCGGTCAACAAGGTCATGTTCTGCGGCGACGACACCCAGTTCACTCAAGCAGAGCTCGATCATTATGCTGACGCCGCCGTCCAGGTCTTCACGGCCGCCTACCGCCCGGTGCGTGGCCCAGCTGAGTCTTAGAGGAACAGGCGTACCGCTCCACTCCCCGTGACGGTGAGCAGGCACAAGGCCGCGGGGCTGGTCAGGAACCGTCGCCCCGCAGGGAACAAGTTCGGGTGCCGCGTGATCCAGTCGGCGCGGCGCGCCCAGCGGCCGGGTTCGCGCGGCGTGTCACGCTCGCGGCAGTAGAACAGCGCGGTGAAGGCCAGCCGCAAGGGGATGTAGGCCGCGATCAGGGCGGCGAGGGCACGGGCGACAGCCACTGGGCACCTCCTTCCGGTTACTGAGGTGTTGTAGGGAGTATCTGCTGCTTGGGCGTTTTTTGGCAGAAACTGATCACGATGTGAGAGAGCACACACCCGACACCGTCGTGCGGAGCCACATCAGCACTATCGTGCCCCACCGATACCGGTAGTCCAGCGGATCCGGTCGCCTGGAAGATGGTGACATGAACGTCTTGTGGCTCGGCGGCCCGCCGGGATCGGGGAAGAGCACGATCGCCCGGCGGATCGCCCGGCGCCACGGCCTGCGGTGGTACTGCTCCGACCCGCATACGTGGGACCACCGCGCGCGGGCCGTGCGCGCGGGGGTCCCGGCCGCGCTCCGCTTCGACGCGCTCTCGCCGGAGCAGCGCGCGGCGCTCCCGATGCCGGAGCAGCTCGCGATGGCGCTGAACCGCGAGCGCGGCCCGCTGACCGTCGAAGATCTGGCGGCGCTCCCCCGTGCGCCGCTGATCATCGCCGAGGGCACGCCGATCACCCCGGACGTCGTCCCGAGCGGGGCGCCGGCGCTGTTTCTCACGCTGTCGGCGGACCGCCGGCGCGAACGGCTCGACCGGCGCCACGGGCCCGGCTCCGTCCCCGCCCGCTACCTGCACCTCGGACAGGTGATCGCGGACGAGCTGAAGGAGTCCGACGCGCCGACCCTGGCCGTCGACGACCTGTCGCCCGACCAAGCCGTCGCCGCCGTCGAGGCCCACTTCGCGCGGGCTCTGGCCCGCGGCCCCAAGGCCGGCACGGCCGCCGAACGGCGCGCGCTCCTGCGCTACGCGAACCGTGCCGAGGTCCAGCGCCACACCGATTTCCACGCCCGGCCGACCAGCTCCGGCGACCTGGCCTCCGTGCGCCACGCGTTCCTGTGCGAGTGCGATCTGCCGGACTGCGAAGCCCAGGTCGAGCTGGCCGTCTCGGACTTCCCCGGTCCTCCGGACGACGGGTCGTCCCCGTTCTTGGCTCCGGGGCACCGGGCGTGCGGCTGAAAGTTTTTCCGGCGAGCCTGTAGTGATCCGGCCGGCCCGTTCGTCAATCAGACGCCAACGGCGCGAGACGCCGTCCGACGAGGAGTGAACGGAGCAGACAGATGAAGTACCTGATGCTGGTGTGCGTGGACCCCGGCTTCAAGGAGCGGGACCCGGGGGCGCCCGACGTCGAGGAGTGGGTCAAGGACAACGACGCCAAGGGCATCCGGCTGCTGGGCGACCGCATCCGCCCCGAGAGCGACGCGACCACCGTGCGGGTGCGCGGCGGCGAGGTGCTGCTCACCGACGGCCCGTACGTGGAGACCAAGGACCTGATCGCCGGGTTCGACGTCCTGGAGTGCGCCGATCTGGACGAGGCCGTCGCGGTCGCGGCGGGGCACCCGATGGCGTGGCACGGCGTGATCGAGCTGCGGCCGTTCTGGGCCGACGGAGCCGACGGAGCCGACGACTAGATGGTCGCCACCGACGACTGATCGGGCAGCGCCGACAGGCAGAACGCGACGCGCGGGAAGGCGAGGGGAACGGCGATGGCCGACGGAGCCGACGAGGTCGACAGGATCGAGGGGGTCGACAGGATCGAGGGGGTCGACGGGGCCGAGGGCGCCGACGGGCTCGGCAGCGCCGCCTCGGCGAGTGAGCTCATCGCCGGGATCTACGCCGACGGGTGGAGCCGGATCGTGGCCACCATGATCCGGTTCACCGGCGGCGACTGGGACCTGGCCGAGGAGTGCGCGCAGGACGCGTTCGCCCAGGCGCTGCGCCGATGGCCGGAGGAGGGTGTCCCCCGCCAGCCGCTGGCCTGGCTCACCACCGCCGCCCGCAACCGCGCCGTCGACCGGTTGCGCCGCTCCGCGACCGAGGCGGCGAAGCTGCGGCAGTGGGCCGCTCTGGAGGCCGAGCCGCCCCCGCCCTACACCAGCGACGGCGAGATCCCGGACGAGCGCCTGGAGCTCATGTTCACCTGCTGCCACCCGGCGCTGAATCTCGACGCCCAGGTGGCGCTCACCCTGCGGGCGCTGGCCGGTCTGAGCACCGCCGACATCGCCCGGGCGTTCCTGGTCTCGGAGCGGACGATGGGCCAGCGCGTCTTCCGCGCCAAGCAGAAGGTCCGGCACGCCGTCATCCCGTTCCGCGTCCCGCCGGCCCACCTGCTGCCGGACCGGCTGCCGGCCGTCCTGCACGTGCTCTACCTGCTGTTCAACGAGGGCTACAGCGACCAGCAGGAGAAAGTGCGCCTGAGCGCGGAGGCGATCCGCCTGGCCCGGGTCCTGGCCACGCTGATGCCGGACGAGCCCGAGGCGCGGGGTCTGCTCGCGCTGATGCTGCTGCAGGACGCGCGCCGTCCGTCGCGGCGGGACGCGGACGGCGGGATCGTCACCTTGGAGGAGCAGGACCGCGCCCGGTGGGACCGTGAGCACATCGAGGAGGGCTCGGCGATCCTCGAAAGCGCCCTGCGGCGCCGCCGCGCCGGCCCGTTCCAGATCCAGGCGGCGATCGCGGCCTGCCACGCCACCGCCCCCTCGTTCGAGGCCACCGACTGGCCACAGATCGTCGGACTGTACGACCAGCTCCAGCAGGTGGCCCCGAGTCCGATGGTGGAGCTGAACCGCGCCGTCGCACTCGCCATGGCGCAGGGCCCTGAGAAGGCGCTGCCGGTGGTGGACCAGATCGCGGCGTCCGGCCGCCTCGACGGCTACCACCTGCTGCACGCCACGCGCGCCGATCTGCTCCGCCGCCTCGGACGGACCGCCGAAGCGGAGAAGAGCCTGCGCACGGCGCTGGATCTGGCGCCGACCGACGCCGAGCGGCGGTTGCTGGAGCGACGGATCCAAGCGCAGCGGTAAGGACCGCGCATAGGATCTACCCATGACCATAGACATCCGGCCCATCGTCGAGCCCGAGTTCCCCGCCTGGTCTGACGGAAGTCGCGAAACCGGAGCCCGGGAGTTGTCGGATCCGGCCCGCCCCGTTCGTGGTCAAGGTGAAGGGGCCGCCCGTGAGGGGTCCGCCGCACGACCGCAGGAGATGACGCCAGATGCCACACCCGCTGACCAAGATCCACCGCATGTCCGAGCTCATCGAGCCGATCGGTACCGTCACCTTCTCAGAGGTACCGAACGAGGCGTTCCTGGCCGTCGGGATGCGGAACTACTGGGATGGGTACTTCGCGGGCCGGGCCGCGCCGCTGGGGCCGGCGCCGGCCGAGGTGGTGCACGCGGTCTTCTACAACTTCGCCGAGGGCGAGGTGGCGCGGCACATCCCGTGGGTCTGGGGGAAGGTCACGCCTCAGGAGGCGATCGCCGTGCGCGAGCGCGGCAGCGCGGCCGCGCTGCGGCAGCGGATCGGGCAGCTCGCCGAGGACCCCGGCCTGGTGCGGGCCGTCGACCTCGCCACGCGGGCGGCGGTCAGCGCGCCGACCGAGGGCCGGGCGCTGTACGCCGGGCTGCGGGCGCTCGACCTGCCCGAGGATCCGGTGGCCCGGCTCTGGCACGTCGCGACGCTGCTGCGCGAGCACCGAGGGGACGGTCACAACGCCGCACTCCTCGCTCATGGGATCGGCGGCACCGAGGCCCATGTGCTGATGGCCCTCTCCCTCGGGATGCGGGCAGAGGAGTTCGGCCGGCTTCACCACCTGCCCAGGCCGCGGCTGACCGCCGTCGTCGACGGGCTGCACAGGCGCGGCCTGGTGGACGCCGCCGGCGGGTTCACCGACGCGGGGCGGAAGACCAAGGAACGGATCGAAGCGCTCACCGACGAGCTGGCGGCGCCGGCCTACGACGTCCTCAGCGCGGACGAGCTCGACGAGCTGATCGCGCGGCTGGTGCCGATCGCCGCCGCGGTGGAGGCCGCCGGGGATTGAGCGGGCGGGTCAGCCGGCGCGCCACGGGCTCTCGTCGGCGCTTTCCTGCCCACCAGTACGGTGTCACAGTGGCCGAACATGAAGATCACTCTCGCGTCCCCGAGCTGCGCTGGGCCTCCCTGTCCCACCGTCAGGTCCTCGCCGCGCTGATCGAAGCAGGCTGGGTGCCGAGCGGAGTCGGCGACTGGGCCACCGGTCTGCGATCCCCGGACGGGACTCTCGTCGCGCGGATCTGCCCGTTCGATCCGGCCTACGCCGCGTTCGTCGAACTGTGCCGGGTCTGCGCCGGCAACCCGTGGCTGCCGAAGATCGAGCTCGCCGCCGAGCTGGAAGGCGGCGGCTCGGCGGTCTTCCTGGAGTACGCGGCCCCCGCCGGGCCCGAGGTCGCCGAAGAACTCGCCGAGCGGTTCCGCGACGGTGACGGCACCGGCTTCGACGACGAGTTCCAGCAGGTCCGCGACGCCGCCGGGAAGATCGACGCGAGCTACCGGGCCGCGACCCCGTGGTGGGACGGCCTCGACCTCAACGAGGCACACGTCCGCCGTGCCCTCGACGGTCGCCTCATCCTCATCGACATCTTCTGCATGGACGGCGCCGCTCTCTACGGCATGATCCTCGACGACCTCGCCGAGGTGCACCGCCGCATGCCCCGCGACCGCATGCGCTACGTGCTGGAGATCCCGTACATCGCGCGCGAGAGCAGCCCCGCTGAGATCGCCGCTCTCCGGAACGCCTGGTCAGCACTGGATTAGACGACGGCAGCTGCCTGCTCCAGGAGATCGGGCTGGACGGCTGAGGTGCCGGGCCGCCGCCGTCGGCGAAGCCTGATCCGCGCACGTCCGGCCAGCGCCGCGCCGACCAGCAGCCCCGCCGCGCCGAGGGCCTGGAGCGTGGTGAAGGACTCGCCGAGGAACACGGTGCCGCAGAACGTGTTCACAGCCGGGACCAGGAACATCATCAGCGAGGCCGACGTGGGGCCGACGGCGCCTATGCCGCGGTAGTAGAAGACGTTGGCGACCGCGGTCGCGCCGAGGGCGAGGTAGGCCACGTTGAGCCAGACCTGCGAGGGCAGCGCGCCCCACGGGACGCGGCCGAAGTCGGGCGCGGCGAGGACGGCGAGCAGCACCGCGCCCGCGCAGGTCGCGCACGTCATCGCCGTCAACGGCTCGATGTCGGCCAGAACCTTCGGCGCGGAGAGCGTGAAGGCCACCCAGCACACCGCGCTGAGCAGGTACAGGGCGTCGCCGGCCAGCCGGTCCGAGCCGGCTCCGCCGCCGTCGGCTCCGACGAGGTAGACGGCGGCTCCGGCCAAGCCCAGCCCCAGCCCGAGCAGCCTCCTGCGGGACACGGCCTCGACGCCCCGGACGAGCTGGAAGGCGGTGGTCAGTACGGGGCTCATCACCGGGATCAAGATGCCGCCGTCCAGCGACGGGGCCAGCGACAGGCCCCAGAAGAAGAACCCGTTGTAGGCGAAGACGCCGAGCACGCCGGCCAGCGAGGCGCGGGTCACGGCGCGCGCCGTGACCTTCCGGGCCGGACGCCGCCGGCCGGACACCGCCACGGCGACCAGCAACGCGATCGCGCCGCCGCCGAACCGCAGCGTGGCGGCGACGGTGTGCGGGACGTGGTCGACGACCGTCTTGGAGCTGGAGAAGGCGCCGCCCCACAGCATCATGGTGACGGTGAGGAGCAGGAAGGGGTTCCGCGAGCGTTGATCGGCCGACATGCCCCCGACCCTGGCCCCGGCCCGCGCTTCCGGTCTTGAACGCTCGTGCGGGTGCATCCGGACTGGACGGTATGAGAATGGCCGGGTGACGAGCACGCGCGGGTGGGCGGAGTACTGGCGGGACGACGGCCGGGGCCTGGAAGCCATGCACGCGCGCTTCCGCGAGCACGTCTACACCCCGCACACCCACGACGCGTACTCGTTCGGCGTCACCGACGCCGGGGCCCAGCAGTTCCACTGCCGCGGAGCCCTGCACACGAGCACCCCGGGCATGGTGATGGCGCTGAACCCGGACGAGGTCCACGACGGGCGCGCGGCCGTGGAGCTCGGCTATCACTACCGCATCGTCTACGTCCATCCGCGGGTGGTGAGCTCGGTGCTCGCCGACGCCGCGGACCTGCCGACGGACCTGTCCGAGCCGTTCGGCGACGCGAGCGCGACGGCCCCGCTTCCGCTGTTCACCCGGCCGGTCATCGGC
The DNA here is from genome assembly GCF_039531675.1 of Catenulispora subtropica. Lineage (NCBI taxonomy): Bacteria > Bacillati > Actinomycetota > Actinomycetes > Catenulisporales > Catenulisporaceae > Catenulispora > Catenulispora subtropica. The sequence goes on along the minus strand of NZ_BAAAQM010000013.1, from coordinate 30,642 downwards.
GACCGCCGCCTGGCCGACGCGATCGCCCGCTTCCACGCGGCGCTGGCCGGCGCCGCGAACGAGCTGGTCCGGGACGAGCGCCTCCGTGCGGTCATCCTCGCGGCGGCCACCCGCGGGGCGACCCGGCCGCCGAAGACACGGTCGCTCGAAGGCGGCGCCCAGCGCAGGGCCGCGCTCAGGGCGCGGGCGCTGATCCGCGACTCCTATCCGGAGCCGGTCCCGGTCGAGCTGCTCGCCCAGGCCGCCGGGTGCAGCCGGTTCGCGCTCTACCGCGCCTTCCACGCCGAGTTCGGCATGTCCCCCAGCGATTACGAGCGCCTGCTGCGCCTGCGGCACGCGCGGTCTCTGTTGGCCGCGGGCAGCCGCCCCGCCGACGCCGCGTCGCTGAGCGGCTTCGCCGACCAGGCGCATCTGGCGCGCTGGTTCAAGCGCACGTACGGCATCACGCCGGGTGTCTTCGCCGGCGCCGGCTACGCGTCCGTGGAGAGCACGAGCTGACCGCGCAGTGAGTCGTAGGCGAAATCCACGAACTGCTCGATGGACCAGGCCCGGTCGCGTACCAGTAGCAGGTACAGCTCCGGGCTGAGCATCGCGTAGAGCAGGTCCGCCGCCCGCTCCACGCTGACATCCGGACGCGCGCCGGGTTTGGCGAGCAGGGCTTCCGCGGCCGCCAGCTGCACTGTCAGCCGCTGTGCGTTGCCTTCGCGCCACAGCTCGTCGAGCTCTGCCTCCTGCGCAGCGGCCGTCCGCAGCACCTCGAACACCGCGCTGGCCCGTGAGCCGACGCCGACGGCGCCCTCGACGTGCGCCCGCAGGTGCTCGGCGGCGGTCGGCGCGGCCAGGGCCGTGGTGAACCACGTGCGCTCCATGGTCGGGATCGGGTCGTCGTCGCCGGCGACCGCGACGTCGACGACCTCCTTCAGCAGCGAGCGCTTGTTGCGGAAGGTGAAGTAGATCGTCTGGACCGACACGCCGGCCCGGTCCGCGACTTGGACCAGCGTGGTGGCGCCGTAACCGTGCTCGACGAACAGCTCCTCGGCGGCGGTGAGCATCCGCCGCCGGGTCTGCCGCGCCTTCTCCGCCTGCTTGGCGTTGACGGGACTCATGACTGAAGTCTAGCTTTAGAGTTGAACTCTAAAGCTCAACTCTAGTGTCTGACTTCAGGAGGTACACCATGCCTGTGCTGCGGATAGTCCGCTTCACCACCGAGCCCGAGCAGGCCGAGGCGATGCTGAAGTGCCGGGCCGCGCTGATCGGCGCCACCCGCGAGCGGTTCGCGGGGCTGACCGAGACCCGGCTGGCCCGCGTCGACGAGCGCACGTGGATCGACCACTGGCGCTGGGAGTCGGCCGAGCACATGCAACGGGCGCTGGACGACGTCGCGACGATCCCGGGCGCCGGGGAGGCGTTCGCGCTCATCGCCGACCCCCAGCCCCTGGTCGCCGAGATCGCCGACGAGACCACCGGTGAATGATCATGGACAGCGTCAGCGTCGACTACGTCCTCACCGCCGACCGCGTCTTCGACGGCGAGGAGGTCCACGAACACCACGCGGTGGCCGTCTCCGGGAACCGGATCGCGGCCGTCGGGCCGAGCGCGGAACTGCGCGGGCGCGGACGCACCATCGCCCTCGAAGGCACCTTGCTGCCCGGATTCATCGACCTGCACGCCCACGTGCATCTGGACCAGACGCCGCGCGACGTGGTGCTGCGGCACGGCCTGACCACCGTCCGGGACACCGGCGGGCCTCTGGTGCCGCTGGAGGGAGGCGACGGCCGCCTCAGGGTCCTGGGCTCCGGGCCGATCCTGACCGCGCCGGGCGGCTACCCGGTACCGGTGTTCGGACCGCGGGCCGCCCGGGAGGTCGCCGACGCCGACGCGGCGCGCGAGGCGGTCCGCAACCTGGCCGCCGGCGGGGCGGCGATGGTGAAGATCGGGCTGGAGCCGGGCGGCTCCGGCGGCGCCCCGTGGAGCGCGCACGCGGCCACGTCCGCCCCGCCGTGGCCGCTGCTTCCGGTGGAGACCGTCGCCGCGATCGTCGCCGAGGCGCACGCCCACGAGCTGATCGTCAGTGCGCATCTGTCCGGGCCGGCGGGTGCGGAGATCGCGCTGGCCGCCGGCGTGGACGAGTGGGCGCACGTCCCCTGCGACGCGTTGCCCGACGAGCTGATCGAGAAGGCCGCGAGCGCCGGGGTCCGCGTGATCGGGACACTGGACACCCTGTCCCGGACCTCGGGGTCGTTCCCCAACGCCGTCCGCATGGCACAGGCCGGGATCCGGCTGCTGTACGGCACCGACCTGGCGCACCCCGACGTGCCGTGGGGCATCGACGCGTTCGAACTCCAGCTGATGCTGCACACCGCCGGCGGCGCGGCGACCCCGGCCGAAGTGCTGGCGGCGGCCACGGCGCGCGCCGGCGAGCACCTCGGGCTGGCTCCGCTCGGACGCCTGGTCGCCGGGGCGCCCGCGGATCTGATCGGGACCCGGGGCGACGCGCTGTCCCGGTTCAAGCTGCTGGAGTATCCGGCGCTCGTGGTGTCGGGGGGTGTGATCGTGGTGGATCCCCGGGGCTGATCGTGCTCGGCACCGGCTCCCGCCTGCTGCCGGTCCTCAGCCGGTCCTCAGCCGGTCCTCAGCCGGTCCTCAGCCGGTCCGCGGCAGCAGCGTCGCCCCCCGTGGATGACACACGGCTCCCGCGATCCGCCGCGTGTCGCGGTGCGCCTCCAGCGACAGGGTCGCGGCCCGGCGCGCCTCGCGGTCGGTCCCCTCCGCCTCGGCCCGGTCCCGCGCGTAGAGGCGCGCCAGGCCGCCGAGGCGGTAGCGGGGCTTGCCGTGGTCGTCGCGGCCGGCCGGGCGGACGATGTGCGAGGCGACGAGCTGGTCCAGGACATCGTCGGCGGTGTCCTGGTCGACGCCGAGGAGCTGGGAGACCAGGCGCGGGTCGAAGTGGTCGTCGTCGAGGCGGCCGAGCTGGCGGAACAGGGTGCGGGCCGGTTTGTCCAGGGAGCGGTAGCCGTGGTCGAGGGCGTCGCGGACGGCCATGCGGCCGTGCACGAGCTCGTCCAGGCGGCCGCGCTCGTCGGACAGGCGGGCCACCAGCCGGGAGATGGGCCAGTGCGGGCGGGTGAGCAGGCGCGCGCCGGCGATGCGGACCGCTATCGGGAGCCGGCCGCACAGTTCCGTCAGGACCCTGGCCGCCTGGGGTTCGGCACGGACGCGGTCCTCGCCGGTGACGGCGGCCAGCAGGCGGATGGCCTCGGCCTCGCGCAGCACGTCCACGATGACCCGGGTGCAGCCGATGCCGGCCAGGTGGTCGCGGCTGGTGATCAGCACGCCGCAGTCCGGCGAGCCCGGGAGCAGCGGCGCGACCTGTTCCTCGTCGGCGATGCCGTCGAGGACGACGAGCACGCGGCGGCCGGCCAGGGCCCCGCGGTAGAGGTCGGCCAGTTCCTCGACGGTGTCCGGCAGCGTCTCGGTGGCCACGCCGAGGGCCCGCAGAAAGCGGACGAGGATCTGCGCGGTCACGGCGGGTCCGGCGCCGCCGTTGAGCTCGGCGTAGAGCTGGCCGTCGGGGAACTCCTCCCGCAGCAGGTGGGCGACGTGGAGGGCGAGGGCCGACTTGCCCAGGCCGCTGGCGCCGATGACGGCGACGATGGCGGCCGAGGGCTGGTCGGCCCCGGTGAGCGCGGCGGCGATCGCGGCCTCCTCCTCGGGACGGCCGGCGAAGTGGTCGATCTGCGCCGGGAGCATGTGGGGGCGCACCACCGGGTGCTCGGCCCACGCGCGGTGCCGGTGCGCGATCGGCGGCCGTACCGGTGCCGGATCCGGCCCGCCGCGCCGCAGGACCGGCGCCGTCCGCCGGTCCGCGCCGACCGGATCGAGGGCGCCGCGCAGGATGTCCTCGTGCAGGCGGCGCAGTTCCGCGCCGGGCTCCACGCCGAGTTCGGAGGCGATGGTCCCGCGGGTGCGGGCGAACACCTCCAGCGCCTCGGCGGTGCGGCCGGCGTGGTGCAGGGCGGTCATCAGGGCGGCGGCCAGGTCCTCGGCGAGCGGCTGGTCGGTGAGGGCCTGGTGCAGGGCGTCGACGACGGTGGCCGGGCGGCCGAGGCGGGTCTCGACGGCGGCGTAGCCGATGAGCGCCTCGCCGCGCTGGCGGACCAGGTGCTCGCGAGCGCGGGCGGCCCAGGCACAGGTGAGGTCGGCGAGCGGGATGCCGTCGGCGCCGGCCAGGGCGGCCCGGAACAGGGTGCTGCGTTCGGCGTCGTCCAGGCCGGGGCCCTTGGCCCGGGCGGTCAGGGTCCGGAGGCGGTGGACGTCGACGGCGTCCGGGTCGGCTTCCAGGAGGTAGCCGCCGGAGCGGCGCAGGAGATGGACCGGGGCGGACTCCTCGCCCTCCCCGTTCGCGGACGCCAGGACCCTGCGGAGCCTCGTGACATAGGTGTAGAGGACGTTGCGGACCTCGGCGGGCGGGGCGTCGTCCCAGACCCGCTCAATGAGCGTCTCCTGGGTGACGACGCGCCCGGTGTCGGCGAGCAGCGCGGCCATGACGGTGCGCTGCTTCAGGGGGCCCAGGTCGACGCGGCCGTCAGGGCCCCAGCACTCCACCGGACCGATGAGTCGGAACTGAGGTTGAAAGTCCATCGCTCCCCCCGCACGGTTCACCACGCCGATCGAGAAAACTACGCGATCGCGTAGTTCTATCAGCGTTCGAACCTAGCGTAGCGGAACGCGGACCGTCTGCGGTGTGCTGCCTTCGACACGTCACGAAGTATTAACTTGAGCCGTTCGGCCGAACTGGTGAACCGTACGCCTCACCGCGTAAGTTATAAGTGAAAGCGAAACAATTTCGGGAACCGTCATGCCGCCTCGGCCCGCACCAGGGCGGCCAGCGCCTCCGGGGTGCCCGCCGAGACCGCGGGGATCCGCGCGTCGATGCGCGCCGCCAGTCCCCCGAGCGTCCGCCCCGGCCCCAGTTCCAGGAACCGCCCACAACCCATCTTCCCGATAAGAGTCCTGACACACTCCTCCCAGCGCACCGGCGCGGTGAGCTGCTGCTCCATCAGCCGCGGCCAGTCGGCGCCGTCGACGTGCGTCCGGGCGTCGACGTTCGCGACCACCGGCGCGTGCTCGGCGGCGAACCCCGCGTGCCGCAGCGCCGACCACAGGCGCTTGGCCGCCGGCTCCATGAGGGGGCTGTGAAACGCGCCGCCCACGTCCAGCCGCACCCACCGCGCTCCGAGATCCTCCTCGACCCGCTCGCAGGCGGCGGCGACGCCGTCGTCGGTGCCGGAGACGACGACCTGGTTCGGCGCGTTCAGGTTCGCGGACCAGACCTCGAACCCGGCCGCCCGGCACGCGCCGAGCACGCCCTCGACGTCCTGCGCCACGGCGTCCTTCACGGCGGCCATGGCACCCGGCCGGGCGGCCGCCGCCTCCCGCATCGCGCCGCCCCGTTCGGCGACGAGGTGCGCCGCGTCCTTCAGGCGGATGGCCCCGGCGGCGTACAAGGCCACATACTCGCCGAGGCTGTGTCCGGCGTAGGCGACCGCGCCGCTCAGCAGCCCGAGCCGCCCGGCCTCGGCATGCGCCAGAACCCCGGCCGCGAAGACGGCCAGTTGCGCCCGGTCGGTCCGCCGCAGTTCCCCGGCGTCCGCTTCGAGCAACAGCCACGCGAGGTCGACGCCGGTCCACTCGGACATGTCACCGATGAGCGCCCACGCCTCGGTCTGCTGCCACGGCCGCCCCATCCCGGGACGCTGCGTGCCCTGTCCGGGGAACAGGATCCCCAGATCGTTCATCGCCGTTGCTTCCATACGGCGATGCTGGCGCACCCCCGCGGGTGCGAACCTTGAACGAACCTGAACCGGCGTGGTCAGACCGCCGCAAAGCGGCTCAGCCGTCCGCGACGCGGTCCATCAGGGCGGCGGCCAGGCGGAGCACTTCGCGTTCGGTCACCGTCAGCGGGGCGAGGGCGGCGGCGAGCCAGGAATCACGCTCGGCCACGTCCTCCTCCAGGGCCCGCGCACCGGCTTCGGTGATGGTGATGATCGACTGGCGGCGGTCGGTGGGAGCGGCCACCCGCGCCACGAGGCCGTCGCGCTCCAGTTCGGCGAACACGCGGGTGAGGGACTGGGGCTGCTGGCGGTCGGAGGCGGCCACGTCGCCGGGCGTGGACGGACCGTGGCGGCGCAGGTGGCTCAGGACACTGATCTTGTTCGTGCTGAGCGCGCCGGTGGGGCGGACGGTCCGGACGCGGCGGGCCAGGCGGGTGGTGCCCTGCCGGAGGGCGGCGGCGATGGCGAGCAGGTCCGGGTCCGGCGGCGGATGGCTTGTCACGTCGCTAAGCTATCACTTACTATCTGTCCTCGACCAGACTTCGACCATAGGCACGCACGCTGCAGAATACGGCAGCCAACTACTCTAGGTAGTAGCGAATGAGTACTAATCTGATCGCCATCGGTCGCAGCCGCCCGGTGTGGCGCCCCGCCGCGCTCCGCGCCGCCGCCGTCACCATGGCGGCCGTGCTGTCCGCCTACGCGTCGGCGATCTGGATCGAACACCGGGCCCATCTGCACGTCGACATCGTCATCACCGCGGTGGCCGTCGCCATGACGCTGGCCCGCGTGCAGCTCGGCGCCGACCCCTGGGACCGGCTGATCGGCACCGCGGTGCTGGCGGCCTCCGCGGCCGGGGCCTCGGAGGTCAGCTCCCTGATCCTGCGGCACCAGATCCTCGGCGACGCCGCGTTCACGGCCGCGGTGGCGGCCTCGATCTGGATCCGGCGCTTCGGGCCGCGCGCGACGAAGGCCGGCACGGTGCTGGTCGTGCCGTTCGTGACGCTGCTGGTCACACACGCCGAAGGCGTCCCGCCCCACGCCGCCTCCTACGACCTGTGGTCCGCGCTGATCGCCGGCGTCGCCGCGTTCTGGGTGGCCGCGTTCCAGCTCGGCGCCGCCGCGGTCGGCCTGCGCGAGCAGCGGGGGCGGCGGCCGGACGCCCCGGCGAAGGCCGCCGCGGAGCCCACGGCACGCCGCATCGCCGCCAGTACCCGCATGGCCTGCCAGATGGCCGTCGCGCTGGCCGCCGCCTTCGCCATCGGGCACCGGGCCTTCCACGACCACTGGCCGTGGGCCGTGCTCACGGCCTTCATCGTGTGCAGCGGCGCCCGGGGACGCGGCGACGTCCTGCACAAGGGCGTCCTCCGCGCCGCCGGGGCGGCGGCCGGCACCGTGATCGCGACGTGGATCGCCGACGCCTTCCCGCCGAACGACCGCTGGTCGGTCGTCATCATCTTCGCGGTGCTGGGACTGGCCGGCTGGCTTCGCGAGATCAGCTACGCCTGGTGGGCGGGCAGCGTCACCGCCGCCTTGTCGCTGCTCTACGGGTACTTCGGCCAGAGCGCTTCGTCACTGCTCCAGACGCGGCTGGAGGCGATCCTGGTCGGAGCGGCGATCGGGATCGCAGCGTCCTGGCTCGTCCTGCCGGTCCGCACCCGGGACGTCCTCAAGAGGCGCCTGGCCGACGCGCTGGCCGCCCTCGGCGACTTCCTCGGCGCCCCCCAGGACGACCGGGCCGAGATCCGGCGCCGCCAGGGCCGATTCCTGCACGCCGTCACCCTGCTGGAGCAGATCGCCAGGCCGCTGCGGGCTCAGCGGATGCTCGGCCTGGGCCGGCGCGCGGACCTCGTCGACGCGGTCCACGGCTGCGTCGAACCGGTCGGCACGCTGGCCGCGGTGTCCGTCAGCCCGGAATCCGAACCGCTCCGCCGCGCCGTCGCCGCGAACGTGGGCGCGATCCGCAGATCGATCGGCCGCAAACCCGGCGCGTCCTACCAACCGGTCCCGTCGGGCGGCCGGTCCACCGCCGCCGTGGCGCTCGCCGACCTCGACGCCGCCCTCGGCACCCTCGACGCCTTCTACGGCCCGGCTCCGGCCCCCGAATCGGGACCGGAGCCGGAAACGACGAAGACGAAGCCGGGTCAGTGCCCGGAGATCCACGTGTCGATCATCCCGAAGGACTCCCCCGCCGACGGATGCAACGCCACCGAGTGGCCGGTCTCCGGCACCAAGACCACGTCGACCGACGGCGCCGACGTGTAGAACGACCGCTCGTTGGCCGCGACCCCGGCCACGTCGGCGCAGTCGACCGTCGAGCCGCAGAACAGGCCGTCTCGCCGGCCGTCGAGGACCAGGACCGGCTCAGTGACCCCGGCGGCGGCGTTCAGCACCGGCGGCAGCTGCGAAGCCGGGAGCCCGATCGCCAGGTCGGTGGCCGAGGCCGTGTCCTTGTGCGCCTCGTCGTACGCGATCACCTGCGGATCGGCCGAGGCGGAGAAGAACGCCGGTCCGCGCGTCCCCGGCTCCGTCGTCACATAGCCGGGGTCCAGGCCGCGGCCGGCGAACTGCGGATCGTTCCGGGCCGGGTAGAAGATCGACGCCGGCGGGGCGACCGCCTTCTCGTCGTGCAACAGCCCGGTGACCACGAGGCGGTCGGTGTCGTGGAACGCCGCCGCCTCCTGGACCGCGACGATCGAGCCGAACGAGTGCCCGACCGCGTCGACCGTCGCGAAACCCCGCTGCCGAAGCGCCACGACGACCTGGTGCAGCACGTAGGCGTCGGCCTGCGGCGTGAGCAGCACGCTCAGCGGATGGCTGCTGGCACCGGCGCCGACGCGGTCGTAGGCGAACGTCGCACGGCCGGCGGCCAGCGTCTTGTCGACATAGGAGTAGGTATCCGGCGCGACCGGCCAGTCCCAGTAGGTGCGGTTGTATCCGGCGCCGTGGATCAGGACGTCGACCTGAGTGGTCCCGGCCGCAGGAAGGCAAAGCGTCCCGTCGACCACCTCCGTACGCGGCGAACCGGGAGCCAGGGCGACGGGAAGCCGGACATCAGTACACGTCTTGTCTTCAGCGGCGCGCGCCGGAACCGCTGCGACGCCCATCGCCAACGCGATCCCCAGTAAGGATGCGAAGGCCGTATTCGTAGCTCTCATCTTTGTCCTCACTTCGCGGCGACGCGGTCCAGGAACTCGGCGAGTTCCGACCCGACGCCCCCGAACGCCTCATGCGCGCCGGGATACTTGTGCCATTCGACGGGATGGCCGTGCTCCTCCAAAAGATCCCTGACATCGATGCCGATGAAGTAAGGGATCACCCAGTCCCGGCGGCCATGGCCGAGCCACACCGGCAGCTCGGCGTTGGCCGCGCTCCGGCTCTCCATCAGCGGGACGTCCCCGAACCGGAAGGCCGCGTACAGCGCCAGTCCTCCGAGCCGCTCCGGATACCGCAGCGCCACGTAGAGAGCCATGGCGGCGCCCTGCGAGAACCCGGCCAGCACCACGTGTTCGGCGCCGACCCGCTTCGACTCCTCCTCGATCAGGTGTCGCAGCCCTTCCTCGGTGGCCGCCAGCGTCACGGGATCGGTGGTCCCCAGCTTCAGCACCGACTGGTCCACCCACGCCCGGGTCGGGGCACCGGTGATCGAGGACTTGGCCTGCGCGGGTGCGCGCGGGAAGACCGCGCGCACCCCCTGCTCGGCGAGTCCCAGCCGGTCCGCGATCGCGGCCGGGTGCCCGGTGTCCTGGCCCATGCCGTGCAGCCAGATCACCGACACCCGCTCCGGGCCGCGGGCCTCGGCCTCGACCAGTTCCAGCCCCGCGGAGACCTCGACCGATCCGCTCCGTCCGGCGTCACCGGTCCCCCGGTCGCCCGCGGTCATCAGGCCGACGCCGCCGGGGCGGCCTTGGTGAACACCATCGACGCGTACTGCCCGCCGAAGCCGAACGAGCTCTTCAGCACGGTGCGCACCGGGCGCTCGACCGGGGTGAGCGAGGTCTTCACCCCGCACTTCGGGTCCGGTTCGGTGGTGGTCGCGACCGGCGGCACGATGTCGTGGGTCAGGGTCAGCGCCGCCGCCACCGTCTCCACCACCCCGGAGGCCGCCGAGCCGTGGCCGGTCAGCGACTTGACCGCGCACACGTCGATCTCCGCGAGCCGGTCGCCGAAGACCCGGCGCAGCGCGCCGGCCTCGGTGACGTCGTTCAGCTTCGTCGACGTGCCGTGCGCGTTGACCGTGTCGATGTCGTCCGGCGTCAGGCCCGAGCGGTCGATCGCGGTGCGGATCACGCGCTCGACCTCGGTGACGTCGGGCGCGGTGACGTGCCCGGTCCCGACCGCCAGCCCCCAGCCGCCGATCGCGGCGTGGAACCGCTCGACACCGCGGGCGCGGGCGTGCGAGGCCCGCTCGACGATCACCGCGCCGGCCGACTCGTTGATCACCATGCCCGAGCGCCGGGCGTCGAAGGGCGTCGACGCCTGGGCCGGATCCTCGCCCTTCCACCGGGACAGGGCCATGAGCTGCCCGTACTGCGACAGCACATACGGCGTGCTGCGGGAGACGCTCGCGGTCACGATCGCGATGTCGGCGTCGCCCAGGCGCAGCAGCCGCGCCGCCTCGGCGACGGCCCGCAGGCCGCCGGAGCAGGTGGCCTCCAGCCGGGTGCCCAGCACCGGGGCCCCGAGCTTGGCGGCGACCTCGGCCTGGAACTCCGAGACGTCGGTCAGCTCCGGCGGCAGCGCTCGGTCCGCGAGGTACTCGGCGTTGGCCACCGGGTCGGTGCCGGCCGCCTGGTACCGCTCGGCCTGCGCGCGCAGGTGCGGGGCGTAGTCCTGCGGGAACGAGCCGCTCGGGCCCGGCCACACCCGCGCCCACACCAGCGCGGCCGCGCGCGCCGGCGGCGCGGTGACGGCCGCGTCGGCCAGCGCCTGGTCCAGCGCGTCGTGCATCAGGGTGTCGCCCCAGGACCGTTCGGCGCCGCCGGGCCCGGTGCCGGACCGCTCGCGCACGGCGTCCTTCAGGTCGTCCGGGATGATCCCGGCCACCCAGCCGCACGGCAGCTGCGACAGGTCCATCCGGTCCTCGAACCGCAGTCCGGACCGGCCCCGCAGGTTGGCCTCCCAGAAGTCGGCGACCGAGGCGCCGATCGGGGTGACCACGCCCATACCGGTGATGACGATCTCGTCGTCGTCGAGCTCTGACATCCGCGTCCCGCCGTCCGTGTCCGGGTCCGTGCTCACAGCGCTCCTCCCCACAGCACGGCCGCGCCGGCCGTCGAGGCCTTGACCCCGTGGCTGACCGACGTCACCAGGGCGGTGCGCGCCGAGGCCGCCGCCCGCGGCCCGCCGACCACGAACTCCAGGTCGCCCAGGTCCGGGTCCGGCTTCACCAGCAGCCCGACCGGCGGCGTCCGGCCCCGGCGCAGGCTCTCGGCGGCCAGCGCCACGTCGATGAGCCCGCCGCACTCGAAGGCGTTGCCGACGGTGCCCTTGCTGGCGGTGACGTGCGCGCCCGCGGCCAGCGGCCCGAGCACGGCGCACTCCTCGGCGTCCAGGCCGACCGACCCGGACCCGTGCGCCCACCACACGTCCGGCACGGCGCCGTGCCGGCTCAGCGCGGCGCCGGCGGCCGCGGAGATCGCCTCCGGCCGGGCCGGCGTGCACCGGGTCTCGCAGGCCACGAGCTCGACCGGGGAGGCGTCGGCGCCGAACACCGGCGCGGCGTCGTCCCGCTCCAGCAGCAGCGCCACCGCGGCCTGGCCGGGGAAGGTCCCGCCGCGGCCGGCGTCGAAGGGCCCGGCGCCGGGCGCGGCGGAGGTGCCGAGCCGGTCCTCGCGGTCATAGGCCACGAGCATGGTGGTCGACAGCGGCGGGGCCACCCCGACCACGATCACCCGGTCCAGCTCCCCGCTGCGCAGCAGCCGGGACGCCTGCGCCAGCGCGCCGAGCCCGGCGGCGCCGCCCTCGCCGTAGACGGCGACGTTGGAACCCCGGAACCCGGTCGCGATGGCCACGAACTGGCCGATCTGCGAGGGGATGCCGCGGATGTAGGAGAAGTCCGGGACCTCGTCGTAGAGCAGCTTCGGCAGCGGCCGCGGGTCGGTCTGCGCCGAGACCGCGATCTTCCCCATGGCCTCGTTCAGCTCGTCGGAGCCGCTGCAGCCGACGGCCATCACCACGCCGGAGGCGATGGCGGTGGCGCCCTCGACCGGGTCGGCGCCGGCCATGGCCTGCACCGCGGCCGCGACCGCGCCGAACGCCGCGGTGTTCGCGTACTTCTTCGCGTTGTCCCACAGCTTGCCGGCCGGCCACGGCGTGTCCGCCGGATCCAGCGTCACGATCGGCCAGGGCGAGCGCCGCTGCCGCGCCTCGGCGGCGGTGGGGACGTACGACCGGCCGGCGGCCATCGCCGCGAGCACCGGGTCGACCCCGGCGCCCGCGGCGGTGATCAGCCCGGTCCGGGTGATCAGGATCCTAGGCATTCTGCTCCCCCGCGGTCCGGCCGACGCCGCCCCACAGGCGGTAGCCGCCGTCGACCGTGATGGTCTGGCCGGCGATCCACTCGGCCTCGTCCAGGCAGAGCATGGCGACCGCGTCGGCGCTGTTGTCCACGGTGGTGCTGCGGTCGTCCGGCCATGGCGAGATCGCCGCCTCGTGCCGGACGCCGTTGTTGAAGTCCGGCCGGACGTTGAACACGCCGGTCTGGACCAGGCCGGGGCGGACGCAGTTGCAGACGATGCCGTAGGGCGCGAGCTCGTAGGAGAGGTACTCGGTGAGGACCTCCAGCCCGGCCTTGGCCGCGGCGAACAGGCCGGCCCGCGGGATGATGCGGGTCGTCGTGGAGTTGGTGATGGTGATGAAGCGCGCGCCGGGCCGGCCCTTGAGCAGCGGGATGGCCTCCTTGGCGAGCAGCCAGGTGGCGCGGGAGTTGGTGTCCTGGACGAACTGCCACTGGTCCAGCGTGGCGTGCTCCAGGCGCGAGAACTTGGTGGCGCCGGCGTTCTGGACCAGGATGTTCAGGCCGCCGTGCTCGGCCTGGATCTGGTCCATCAGGCGCCGGATGGCCTGCGGGTCGGCGAGGTCGGCCTGGTGCAGGGAGACCTTCGTGCCCTGCTCCTCCAGCTCGGCCTTGAGCTCGCGGGCCGGCTTGGCGCGGTCGACGTAGTTCACGGCCAGCGTGCAGCCCCAGGCCGCGAGCTTGCGCGAGATGCCCTCGCCGATGCCGCGGGAGCCGCCGGTGACCAGGGCGATGCGGCCGGCCAGCGGCTGGAAGCCGGTGGTGCGGGTGTCGGTGGTGCGGGTGTCGGTGGTGGTGCTCATGCGGTGGCCGCCTCCTGCGGTCGGCGCTCGCGGCGCAGGACGACGGCGCTCATCCGACCGATCGCGTAGGCGGCGCCGTCCTCGTCGATGACGCGGCGCACCGTGTTGACCAGTCCGAATCGCTCGTCGATCTCCTCGGCGTGCGCGGTCTCGGTGGTGAAGTGGAAGGGGACGTCGGGATACAGGGGCTTGACGAAGTCCCAGTGCATCGAGCGCATGCCGACGATGGCGGCGCGCGCGCCGTGCTGGACGGTCCAGCCGGAGGTGATGGAGTGGATGAACCCGCCGGGCACGATCGGCTTGGTCCGCTCGGCCTTGGCCGCGAACTCGGCGTCGTCGTGGATGGGGTGCTTCTCCCCCATCAGGTCCAGCAGGTGGTCCAGCAGTTCGCTGGGGAAGGTCAGCGGGCCGTAGGTGCGCACCGGCGCGGCCGCGAGGTCCTCCCAGTACTTGACGTCTGCCATGCCGGGGCCTACTTGCTGCCGCGCGGGCGCATGACCAGCCGCCCGCCGTCGGCGGTGATGGTCTGGCCCTGGATGTAGTCGGCCTCGTCGGAGGCCAGGAAGGCGACCAGTCCGGACACGTCCTCGGGCAGGCCCCAGCGGGGTCCGGCGGCGTCGTCGCCGCCGAGCTTGTCGGCGACCGGGCCGGTCATGTCGGTGCGGACCCGGCCGGGCGCCACGCAGTTCACGCGGATGCCCTTGCGCCCGACCTCCATCGCCAGGCCGCGGGTCAGCGCCTCGACGCCGCCCTTGGAAGCGGCGTAGGCGGTCTGGCCGGCGCCGGGGATGCGGACCGAGTTCGAGGAGACGTTGATGATGCGTCCCCAGCCCTGGTCCAGCATGGCCGGCAGCACGGCGCGGCAGAGCAGGAACGGACCGGTCAGGTTGACCCGCAGCACCTGCTCCCAGCGCTCGGTGCTGGTCAGCATCAGCAGGTGGTCGTCGATGACGCCGGCGTTGTTCACCAGGACGTGGATCGCGCCCTCGGCGTCGGCGACGGTCCGCACCAGCTCCTCGACGGCCGGCTCGTCGGCGACGTCGGCGCGGTGCGCGACGGCGTGGCCGCCGTCGGCCAGGATCTCCTCGACCACCTGCTTGGCGGCGCCCTCGGCGTCCCGGTAGACGAGGTGCACGCGCAGCCCGTCGGCGGCCAGCCGGCGGCAGACCGCCGCGCCGATGCCGCGGGAGCCGCCGGTGACGATCGCGACCCGGTCCGTGGTGGCGTCCGGTGCGCTCACGCGGCTCACGCCGCTCACGCCTCGATGCCGTCGAGCAGCGACTGGACCGTGCGGCCGTGCTCGGCGGCGTTCTCACCCCAGGTGTCGAGGTCGAAGACGCCGAGGTCGCGGTTGATCTTGCGGCTCAGCTGCAGGATGTCCAGCGAGTCCAGCCCCAGGTCGTCGACGAGCGAGTCCGACGGCAGGACCTTGGTGTCGGCCAGTCCCGGCTTCACCTCGACGATCAGCGCGACGATCTGCTCCAGCGCGGCGGTGGCGGTCTTCTCGGTGGCAGGCATGCCCATTCCCCTCATCGTGGTCTGACACTGACACGGGGCGTCCCGTGCCAGACCAGCTTCGAAGGGGCGGCGCGGCGGGAACCTTGACGGCCGCTTGGCGTGTTTCTTGACGTTCCCTGACCGACGTCCCGACCGGTGTATCAGGCCCCTTCAACGGCTTCGGGCATCGGCCACGGCGCAAGGTCGCGGCCGGCGTGGAGGTTCCGTTCCAGTCCCGCCTGACTCAGTATCGTCGGGGCCGTGACGATCCTGCTGCCCGTTGTCCTGTCGGTGAATACCGGCGTCGCCCAGCCCACCGAACACTCCGACGTGAACTTCACGGCCATCGACAAGCAGCCGATCGCCGGGCCGGTGCGGGTCTCCGTTCCGGGCCTCGGTGGCAGCGGAGTGGCCGGCGACGAGCTCTGCGACACCCGGTACCACGGCGGGGAGGCGCAGGCGGTGTATGCGTTCGCGCGCGAGGACTTGGACGACTGGGCCGCGAGCCTGGGACGCTCGCTGGGGAACGGCGTTTTCGGGGAGAACCTGACCACCTCAGGGCTCGACGTCACCGGCGCGGTGGTCGGCGAGCGGTGGCGCGTCGGGTCGGCGCTGCTGGAGGTGACGGCGCCTCGGATCCCGTGCCGGACGTTCGCCGGGTGGCTCGAGGAACAGAGGTGGGTGAAGCGGTTCACCGAGCGGGCCGCGCCGGGAGCGTATCTGCGGGTGGTCGAGGAGGGCGAGCTCCAGGCCGGTGACGCGGTGGCGGTGCTGGACCGGCCCGGGCACGGGGTGACCATCGGTGAGGCGTTCCGGGCGCTGACCACGGAACGGGAGTTGCTGCCGCGGTTGCTGGAGGTGGAGTCGCTGGCCGGGAAGGCCCGGAAGCGGTTGAGGGCTTAGGCGATGAACAGCCTCCGGAAAAGGCGCCGCCAGTGCTCGCGGTCCCGGCGCACGTAGAGCACCAGTGTCAGGAGTGAGAGCAGAGGCAGGTACCAGATGAAGGGACTGGCGCTCTGGTTGTCCAGGGGGTCGCCGAGCACCTCCGCCAAGGCGTAGCGGCGGTCGCCGAAGTTGCCGGTGATGGTGACCGCGAAGACGACCGTCTCCACGAGCGAGGCCAAGGCCAGCAGGTAGCCGAGCACCAGCCAGCCGCGCCTCATGCCGGGGATCACCCAGAACACGAGCGCGAGGAGGAGGCCGGCGTAGACGGTCACACCCATCGCTACCGGCCACCCGCTGTCGTAGTGCCAGGACTCCATGAAGCCGACGTGCAGCCCTGAGCTGTAGGTCCGTTCCGTGTCGCCCGAGCTCACTTTCAACACCGGGACGAAGGGCATCGCGGCCACCAGGAGGAACGGGATCACGCGGCCGGCCCAGATGAGGATCGGGGGGCGTGCCTTGGAGTTGGAGCCGGAGCCAGAGCTGGTGTCGGGGCCGGACCTCGCGCCGGAGCCGGTGCCAGTACCGTCGGCTGGGGTCACTGCTGCTTCGGTCGGAGCTGGTGGGGCAGCGGCCTCGGTCGGAGCCGCACCCGCGCCGACACCCGCACCACCGCCTGAGCCACGGCCGGCGTCGACGACTGCTGTGGGCCCCGGCACCGCCCCCTCCGCGGGCACCATCTCCAGCGCCCGTTCGACATCCGGACGCGCGTCCGGGTCCTTGTCCAGCAGCGCGACGATCAGCGGCGCCAGCGCACCGGCCCGCGACGGCGCCGGCACGTCCTCGAACAGCACCGCCCCCAACGTCGCGGCCACCGTCTCCCGCGCGAACGCCGACACCCCCTCGACCGCGTGATACAGCGTCGCCCCGAGCGAGAACATGTCGGCGGCCGGGCGGCTCTCCTCCCCCTTGGCCCGCTCCGGCGCCACGTACTCCACCGAGCCGATGAACTGCCCGGCGGTGGTCAGCCGCGTGTCCGAGGTCAGCACCGCGATGCCGAAGTCGGTCAGCAGCACCCTGCCGTCGTCGGTGAGCATCACGTTCGCCGGCTTCACGTCGCGGTGCACGATGCCCGCCGCGTGCGAGGCGCCGAGCGCGCTCAGCACGGCGCGCGCCACCCGCGTGGCCTGCTCGACGGTCAGCGCGCCGTCGTCCCGCAGCCGGTCGGCCAGCGAGCGGCCGGGCACCAGCTCCATGACGATCCACGGCGTGCCGTCGTCGATCACGACGTCATGGACGCTGACCACGTGCGGGTTGCTCCGCAGCCGCGCGGCGTTGCGCGCCTCCCGCCCCGCGCGGGTGACCCGGTCGGCACGCTCGGCGTCGGTGAGCTCCGGCGGCAGCACCACTTCCTTGATGGCCACCTCGACATCGAGCGAGGTGTCGACGGCGCGCCAGACCCGGCCGAACCCCCCGGAGCCGAGCCGGTCCACGAGCCGGTACCGGCCCCCGACCAGACGTCCGGCCACCGCCACCGAGCGCGTGGGCCCGTCCGAAGCCGACATCACGTCACCACCCACCCTGACCGTCACCGATGCGTCGCCGACGGTGAGACTACCCGGCGTATCAGTGTTCGAGGCAGGGGGATCCAGGGTGGCGAACCGTCGATGGCCGGTCAGGCCTGTGGAAGGCGGCGGCTCTCCGAGGGCTGACTAACCGACCGCCGCCCCGTTCAACCGCTCCACACTCTCGACCAACGGCGCCAGACGCGCGTCGGCGCCCGCTGCGTCCAGCGCCTCGCGCAGCGCCGCGTCGTGCGTCGGCCGGGCCTGGTCGAGCAGAGCCAGGCCGGCAGGCGTGACATCCGTATAGATCCCGCGCCGGTCTGTGGGACACAGGTAGCGGGCCAGCAGGCCACGATCCTCCAGCCGCGTGACCAGCCGCGTAGTGGCGCTCTGACTCAGCACCACAGCCTCCGCGACCTGGTTCATACGCAGGTGTCCGCCCTCCCCGTCGTGCTGATGGCTCAGCACCTCCAAGAGCGAGTACTCACGGGCACTCAGCTCATGGGCGCCCTGCAACGCGCGCTCGAGGTGGGCGTCGATCCGGCCGTGCAGCAGCGAGAGGGCATACCAGCCCGGTGCCGCGCCGACGGCGGCGGAGACGACGTCGTCCGTGGCGGTCATAGCTCCTCCTTTACCCGCCAGTATACCGCGCGTGCAATCGTTGCGTTTGCAAGTACATGCGTTTGCAACTATTGTTGGCGCCTGTAAACCTCGTAAGCAATCGCATGGAGGGTCCCCCACATGCCTCTCGCGCTCCTCGCGCTGGCCATCGGCGCCTTCGGGATCGGCACCACGGAGTTCGTGGTCATGGGCCTGTTGCCGCAGATCGCCGGCGACTTCGGCGTCTCCATTCCCTCGGCGGGCCTGCTGGTCACCGGCTACGCCCTCGGGGTGGTCGCCGGCGCGCCGCTGATGACCGTGCTCGGCACCAAGATCGACCGCAAGCGCATGCTCATGCTCCTCATGGGCCTGTTCACGCTCGGCAACCTGCTCTCCGCCCTCGCCCCGGTCTTCGTCCTGATGCTGGCCGGACGCATCGTCGCGTCCCTGGCCCACGGGGCCTTCTTCGGCATCGGCGCGGTCGTGGCGGCCGGACTGGTCGCCCCGGACAAGAAGGCCGGCGCCATCGCCACGATGTTCACGGGGCTGACCGTGGCGAACATCGTCGGCGTGCCGCTGGGTACGTACGCCGGTCAGGCCGCCGGCTGGCGCGCCACGTTCGCCGGGGTCGCGGCGCTCGGGGTCGTCGGGCTGCTGGGCATCGCGAAGCTGGTCCCGCCCCTGCCCCGCCCGGAAGGCACGCGCCTGCGCGGCGAACTGGCGGCGTTCCGCAACGCCCAGGTCGTCCTGGCCATGGCGATGACCGTCCTCGGCTTCGGCGGCGTGTTCGCCGCGATCACCTACGTGGCACCGATGACGACCCGCGTCACCGGCTACTCCGACGGCGCCGTGACCTGGCTCCTGGTCCTGTTCGGCGTCGGCATGTTCCTCGGGAACCTGCTCGGCGGCCGCTACGCCGACCGCAAGCTGATGCCGATGCTGTACACGACGCTGGGCGGCCTGGCCGTCGTCCTGGGCG
This sequence comes from Catenulispora subtropica, assembly GCF_039531675.1. Classification (NCBI taxonomy): domain Bacteria; kingdom Bacillati; phylum Actinomycetota; class Actinomycetes; order Catenulisporales; family Catenulisporaceae; genus Catenulispora; species Catenulispora subtropica. The sequence continues at coordinate 11,965 of NZ_BAAAQM010000013.1, read as the reverse complement.
TGTTCACCCTCACCGCCCACGACAAGGTCCTCGCCGCGATCACCATCCTGCTCATCGGCGCCCTCGGCTTCGCCACCGTCCCCCCGTTGCAGAAGCGGGTCCTGGACCAGGCGCACGGCGCGCCGACGCTGGCCTCCGCCGTCAACATCGGCGCCTTCAACCTCGGCAACGCGCTGGCGGCCTGGCTCGGCGGCGTCGTGATCGAGGCTGGGCTGGGATACACGGCGCCGAACTGGGTCGGGGCTCTGCTGGCGGGCTCGGCGCTGGTGCTCGCGGTCTGGTCGGCGGCATTGGAGCGGCGGGCCGGGGAGCGGCGGGGCGCCGGTGCCGGTGCCGGTGCCCATGACGGCGCCGATGCCGATGCCGGTGAAAATGCCCTGTCCAGACTTGTCCAGGATCCGCTATCGGAGGCCCGGGCATCCGGCATCGTGGAACACGTCTAGACGGCGTCCGGTCGGATGCTGGTCCGGGGAGGGATCACGTTGAGGACCGGGGCGCCGTGAAGAGGGCCCGGGCAGGCCGACAATCCGCACGGGGTGGTGCTGGACTTCCACAACCAGGTTGGTGGGGCTGAGCTGGTTGCGGACGGGATGTCCGGGCTCTGGACACAGTGGGGTTCCCGCCGCCGGAACGGGGGCGGCGAGCCGTATCAGAGGGCTGAAGATGGTTGTGAGCCCGGTTTCAGTTCTCTGAGCCACGCCATGACCGTCGCCGCCTCCGGGACACTGAGCCGAGTGAAGACCTGGAACGCCCGCTCGGCGTGTGCGGAGGCGGCGTCGGCCGGGCCTCCCGCGGCGGCCAGGACCGTCGCCAGGCCGAACTCGGCGCAGCCCTGCTCGTACAGGCCGGCGCCGGCGGTGGACAGCTCCAGCGCGGACCGGTAGTGCTGCCGCGCCGCCTCCAGATCACCCAGCCGCCGGCGCACCTCGCCCGTGTCGATGTGGATCTGCGCGGCCCAGCGGTTGTTGTCCCGGTCCCGGCACACCGCCAGCGCCTGCGACTGGTAGTCCAGCGCGGTGGCCGGGTCCCCGCGTTGCAGACTGGCCACGCCGAGCGTGTTCAGGGCCCCGGCCTCGTCGTTCGGGTCGCTGTACTCGCGCGCCAGCCGCAACGCCCGGTGCGCCCGGTCGGCGGCCTCCCGCGGCTGTCCGAAGCGCGCGTGCGCGATGCCCAGCCCCAGCAGCGCGTAGGTGCGGTTCCGGTGGTCGCCCAGCTCCTCGGCGATCGCGAGCCCCTCCTCCAGCGAGGCGAACGCCTGCTCCCGCTCGCCGAGCCGGGTCCGCAGCCGGCCGATGTTGCTGTGCGTCAGGCACTCGGCCTGCCGGTCGCCCAGCTCCCGCAGCAGCACCAGGTTGGCCTCGAACTGCTCGATGGCGTCCCGGTACCGGCCCAGGTCCCCGAAGGTCAGGGCGATGTTCGCCAGGTTCAGGGCCGCCGCGTAACGGTCGCCGTTCGCCCGGTTGGTCGCCAGCGCCCGGCGGTGGTGCTCCAGCGCCAGGTCGTAGCGCTGGGTGGCGTGGTAGCTCGCGCCGAGCGCGTTGAGCGTCGCCGCGCGCCCCCGCCGGTCGCCGATCGCGTCCCGGACGCCGAGCGACGTCCGCAGCTGGCACACGGCCTGGTCGTGCCGGCCGGAGGCGAACCAGGCGACGCCGAGCGCGTGCCGGATCTCGCCCTCGGCGTAAGCGTCGCCGAGCTGGAGCGCGGCGCGCAGCGCGTGCGCGTGCGTGTCGAACCAGTCGTCACGATGCCCGGAGCGGTAGAAGAACGTCCACAACGTGTTCGCGAGCCGCCACGCGTGCTCCGGCCACTCGGCGTCGGCTCCGTGCCGGATCATCGCCGCGAGCCCCGGCCGCTCGGCCTCCAGCCACGCCCGCGCCGCGTCCGCGCCGGCCGGATCCGGGCCGGGGACCACGGGCACGGCGGGCGGCGCGGGCAGCTCGCGCCGGTTCGGGTTCACCCGGTCCATCGCGGCGTTCGCGGCGTGCAGAGCCCAGTCGAACAACCGGGTCAGGGCACTGTGACGCTCCTGCTCGTCCTCCTCCAGCGCGGCCAGCTCCCCGGCATAGACCCGCAGCAGGTCGTGCAACCGGAACCGGCCGCCGGCGACCGGCTCGATCAGATGCACGCCGACCAGCACGTCCAGCAGCCGCCGGGTCTCGGCCAGGCTCACGCCGGCCAGGTTGGCCGTGCCCAGGGGGTCGAAGTCGGGGCCGGGATGCAGCCCCAGCAACCGGAACACGCGGGCGGCCGGGCCGGGCAGATCCTCGTAGGACCACGAGAAGACGGCCCGCACGTCCGACAGCGGGTCGCCGGCGGTCTCCAGCAGGTCCAGCGTGCGGGTCCGGTCGGCGAGCTCGGCGACCAGCCCGCCCAGCGGGCCGTCGGCGTGCCGGCCCGCCCGCTCGGCGGCGATCCGCACCGCCAGCGGCAGCCCCGCGCACCACCGCACCAGCTCGGTGCACGCCTCCGGATCCCGGTGCACGGCCTCGGGCCCGAGCAGCCGCCGCAGCAGCTCCAGCCCCTCCGTCGTGGACAGCCGGTCCAGCACCAGCCGGTGCGCGCCGTCCCGTGCCACCAGCCCGGCCAGACCGTCGCGGCTGGTCACCACCACGTGCGCGCCGCCCGCGCCGGGAAGCAGCGGACGCACCTGCTCGGCGGTGCGGGCGTTGTCCAGCACCACCAGCACCCGCCGGTCCACCAGGATGCTGCGATACAGCGCGCTGCGCTCGTCCAGATCGGCCGGGATCGCCCCGGCCCCCAGCGCCCGCAGGAAGCGTTCCAGAGCCACGCCCGACGGCAACGGTTCCCCGGGGTCGTAGCCGCGCAGGTCCACGTAGAGCTGCCCGTCGGGGAACCGCTCGGCCACCCGGTGCGCCCAGTGCACCGCCAGCGCTGTCTTCCCGACCCCGGCCGTGCCCACCACCACCGAGACCGTCATCGCCGTCCCGCCGCCGGACTCGACCAGCTCGTCGAGCCGCTTCAGGAACGCCTGACGGCCGGTGAACGCCATCACGTCGGCCGGCAGCTGCCGGGTCCGCGACGGCGCCGCCGCCGCGACGGCCCCGGCCGCGTCACCCGCCATCGCGGCCCCGCCGGCGCCGCCGCCACGCAACCGCTCCGCGCTCGCCGCCTCCCACGCGGTCGCCCACTCCCGCGCCTCGGCCGGACTCGCCCCCAGCGCCAGCACCACGGCGTCCAGCACGTCGGCGGGCATCAGCGTCGCCCCGGACAGGTAATTGGCAAGGCTGCTGCGCGGCACGCCGGTCGCGGCCGCCAGGTCCCGCAACGGCACCCGTGCCTTCCCCGTGCCGCGTGCGGCGCGCACCCGCCAGCGGTCCAGCTCTGCCAGCAGCTCCCGCATCAGGTGGCCGCCGACCACGCCGTGCGATCTCCCAGTCGTCATGGTCGAACCCATTGTAAGGCTCTGAGAAACACTTTTGCGAAGGGCGGACGGCGTGGCAGGACCCGGACTTCGGGGTAGGTCAAGCTCAGCCCGCGACCGCGCCGGCCCACGGGGTCACCCCCACGATCCGCCCGATCACCGCCCGGCGCGTCGGCCACCCGGAGCGATGAGAAGGTGATCACCCATGCTCGACGACCGCCGCCCGGACCGCACGAGACCAGGGGACGGACTCGCCGGAACCACGGCCGAGGAGATCGTCTACCTGGAACTGTGCCGTCTGGAGACCGCCACCACCGGCCAGTTGTCCCGCGCGCTGTCCCTGGACCGCGAACGCACCCTGCGCCTGCTCGCCGGCCTGCACACCCGCCGCCTGGTCCGGGTGGCTGAGAACGGGCCCACGGTGCTGTGGGCCCCGGTCGCCCCCGACGTCGCGCTCAGCCGCGTGCTCAACGACCGCGAGCACGCCGAACGCCATCTGCGCGAGGAGATCACCCGGCTGCTGGACGGCTACCACCGGGGGCCGGGACGCCGCGGACGGACCGGCGCGGCCGTCGCCGAGGTCGTCACCGGACGCGGCGCCATCGCCCAGACCTGGCGCGCGCTGCAGGCCGGCGCCCGCCGGGAGGTCTGGGTCCTGGACAAACCCCCGTTCGTCCAGCTCGACGCGGTCGACCCGGAGTTGGAGGCGCTGAGCCGGGGCGTGGCGTTCCGCGGCGTCTACGAACGCGCGTCGCTCCTGCTGCCCGGACGGCTCGAACAGGTGAGGAGCCTGATAGCGGCCGGCGAGTCCGGTGCCGTGGTGCCCGAGGTGCCGTTCAAGCTCGGCATCGTCGACCAGCGCTGGGCCCTGCTGCCGGTCGCCGCCGGCGCGGAGCTGGAAGAAGCGCTGGTCATCCGGCCGTCGCTGATGTTGGACGCGTTGGTGCACAGCTTCCAGATCCAGTGGGCGAAAGCCGTGCCGATCCCGCCCGCGGCCGGTTCTCCGGACGGCGGCGCGGAGAACCAGAGGACGGTCGACGAGGACGGCGCTCCGGGGACCCACGACCTGTTGACGTTGCTGACCGCCGGGCTGACCGACGACGCGATCGCACGTCAGTTGCACATCTCGGCGCGCACGGTGCAGCGGCGGGTGCGGGAGCTGATGGAGGAACTCGGCGCGCGCAACCGGTTCCAGGCCGGAGTGCAAGCCGCACGGCGCGGGCTGCTGTGACGACTTCCTGACAAGTCCAGAAGTCGCCAGCCCGGTTGCCTGGTCTCGGCCCGACCCCGCAATACCCTGCGACACAGGGCACATCGCTCCCAAACCGATAGGAGTCGCCGTGAATAATCAGAAAACCCCCACCAATGTCCGCCGACGTCGCACCACCGCCGTGACGGCGGCCGTCGCCGCCGGGCTGACCGCCGCCGTCCTCGCCATCCCACCCGCCGAGGCCCGGACCGCGCCCCCGGCGGCCCGGTCCTTCACCCCCGCGGCCGCGGCGGCCACCATCCGCTCGCTCACCGCCCGGCTCGGCGAGGACGAGACCGGCGGCGCCTATTACGACAAGACGACCGGCGCCCTGGTCGTCAATGTCCTGAACGCACAGGCCGCCGACCAGGTGCGCCGCACCGGCGCCCAGCCCCGGATCGTGCGCTACTCGATGAGCACGCTGCACGCGTCGGAAGCGGCGCTCAGCCGCCAGGCACGCATCGCGGGGACCGCGTGGTCCGTCGACCCGCGCACCGACCAGGTCGTCGTCAGCGCCGACCGGACGGTGCGGGGCGCCCACCTCGCCCGGCTCCAGGGCGCCGTCGCCGCCCTCGGTGGCACCGCACGTCTGCACTCGACGGCGGGCACGTTCCGTCCCCTGATTCTCGGCGGCGACGCGATCTGGGGCCCCGGCGTGCGGTGCTCACTGGGCTTCAACGTCAGCGTCGGCGGCCAGCCGTACTTCCTCACCGCGGGACACTGCGGCGAGGCGGCTTCCAGCTGGTCCGACAGCCGAGGCGGCTACGAGGTCGGGCAGGTGGTCGGCGCCACGTTCCCCGGGCACGACTACTCCCTGGTGCGGTACGACGATCCGAACTCCGCCCACGCCAGCGCGGTCGACCTCTACAACGGCTCCACACAGCGGATCGACGGCGCGACCGACGCCACCGTCGGAATGCAGGTGGAGCGCAGCGGCAGCACCACCGGGGTGTACGGCGGCACGGTGACCGGCGTTGACGCGACGGTCAACTACGAGGAGGGATCGGTATACGGGCTCATCGACACCGACGTGTGTGCCGAGCCCGGAGACAGCGGCGGGGCGCTGTTCTCCGGTGACCGGGCCGTAGGGCTGACGTCCGGCGGCAGCGGCGACTGCAGCAGAGGCGGGGAGACGTTCTTCCAGCCCGTGACCGACGCGCTGAACGCGTACGGCGCGACGCTGCCCTAGTTCCGAAGTTCCGACGTTCCTACCGCGCGCAGAGGGTTTGGACTCGACAGGTACAAACCCTCTGCCACTCCATCGGCAGGCAAGGGCTGGAGTGAGCGCTGGGATCGACAGCTCTCATTTCATAAGCGTCATGATCAGCCTCGCAGCCACTGCGGGCCTGGCAGCCGGGCACCACTCAACCGAGCGGGCCCTCCAGGCCGTCGGGCTCGACGAACTCGACCGCGTCCGTTTCGCGCAGCACCGCCCGTCGGGACTGTCCTTCAACCTGTACGACGCGGCCACAAACCGGCTCGCCGGCGGGCAGGTCTCCTGCTTCGGCGGCGGCACCGGTGCCGACAACGTCGTCTCTCCGATCATCGTGCCGAACCCGGGCACGTACACGGTGTTGACGATCCCCGAGAACGGCACCACCACCGGCACCGTCACCACCCAGCTCTACGCGGGCGGCGCGGGAACGACCGGCATTCCGACCGGGGCGGCGAGCACCGTGCTGGGTATCGCCGCGCCGGGTGAGTCGGCGCTCGCGACGATCGCGACGACCGCCCCGGACCAGACGCCGACGTCATCCGCACACCGGAGAACCCGGTCGCGCAGATCGGCGGCGTCGCCGTCCTGCACGGCAACCTCGCCCCGGACGGTGCCGTGATCAAGCACCTGGCCGCCGACCCCCGCCTGCTGACCCACACCGGCCCAGCCGTCGTCTTCGACTCCTACGCCGACCTTCGCGAGCGCATCGACGACCCGGCGCTATCGGTCACCGAGGACTCGGTGCTCGTCCTGCGCGAGTCCGGCCCCCTCGGCGGCCCGGGCATGCCCGAGTACGGCATGCTGCCGATCCCGCGCCACCTGTTGGAGAAAGGCGTGACAGACCTGGTCCGCATCTCCGACGCCCGCATGAGCGGCACCAGCTACGGCGCCTGCGTCCTGCACGTGGCCCCGGAGTCCCACGCGGGCGGACCGCTGGCCCTGGTCCGCACCGGCGACCTGATCACCCTGGACGTCCCGGCACGCACCCTGCGCCTGGAGGCCGACGACGCCGAACTCGCGCGGCGCAAGGCCGCCTGGCAACCGCCGGAACCGCACTTCGACCGCGGATACGGCGCCCTCTACTCGGCACACATCACGCAAGCGGATCAGGGCTGCGACTTCGACTTCCTGGCCCGTCCGGGCCGCAACCCGCTGCCCGACCCGCAATAGCCGTACAGCCGCGCCGACCGCACCGACCGCACCGACCACACCGACCACACCGACCGCACCGGCAGACACGTGGTACCTCAACGCAGGGATTGCGTCCTGGACCCCCCAAAGCCGAGTGCCCGCCGCAGGCACCCGCGACCAGGCCGGAGGAGCGGCTCCCTAGCACCGCACACCCCTCCGGCCCACGAACTAGTCTTGCCTCACCGACACCGTTTCAGCTCGCCGCGACATCATCGAACAAGGTGTACGTCGGGTCGCCGGCGTAGTTGTCGTCGTGCGACGTCAGGGTCAGCGTGTAGCTGTGCCCTGCGGTGATGGACGCGGTCACCTGCTTCCAACCCGAGCTGCTCACGCACGTCTTGGCCAGCACCGTCGTCGTCGTGCCCGCCGTGTTGTCCCGCAGCGTCGCCGTGGCCCAGTCGTAGGTCACCGTGTCCGGGCACGTCACGTTGTACCAGAACGACACCTTGCTGCTGCCGCTGGGCGCCGTGAAGCTCTGCGCGGCGCTGGAGTCGCCGTTGGTCGGCGTCGTCCCGCCGAGCCGGGCCGCGTAAGCACCCGAGTGCGCACCCGAACTCACGATCGAGGAGCCGGCTCCGGAAGTGGTCCAGCTCGACAGGTCGCCGGTCTCGAAGCCGCCGTTGACGATCTGGTTGTTCGGCGGCGGAGACGTGCTGCCGTAGACCGCGCCGCTGCCGTACAGCACGTTGGTGAATCCGGAGATGTAGTCGTGGATATCAGTGCTGGTCAGGTTGTACGTGAGATAGGCGCCGTAGCCGCCGGAGACGGTCTGCTGCGCGAGGCTCGTCGCCGTGCTCGCCGATGTCGAGCCGAAGTCGACGGCGGCCGGCGCGAGGCGGCTCTTCGGCAGGGCGATGCTCGGCACACTGAAGCTGCCGTACCACGGGTTCCACGCGTAGTCGAAGTCCGACGTGACATCGACGCCGTTGTACGACAACGCCGACGCGGACGGGCCGATATCGTACAGCGTGATCAGCTTGCCGGGCATGTCGGCGCGCAGGGCCTGCACCAGGTAGACGAAGGAGCTGGCGTTGGGCTGCGCGGTGCCGTTCACCCCGTAGTCGGCGTACTCGTCGTCGAAGTCGATGCCGTCCAGACCGTATGTGGTGACCGCGTCCGACAGCTGCTTGGCGAAGGCCGAAGCGGCGGCTTGAGAGGGGAAGTTGGCGAAGCCGGCGCCCTGGTGGTTGCCCAGGATGGACAGCTCGACCTTGATGCCCTGCTGCTGAAGCGGCTTGATCTGGGTCGCCGCGTTGTCCAGCACGCTCTGCACCTGCGGATTGAAGGACAAGTAGGCGTTGCTGCCGTCGTAGTTGATGTTCGCGGCGAAGATGACGCCGATGTCGAACACGTTGGCCCCGTTGCCGGCGAGGGTGTACTTGCCGACGTTCAGCATGCTGTTGCTGTTGACCTCGATGTACGCGACCGAGATCGGCCCGGTCTTCGTCGCGGCGCGGGCGGTCCCCGAAAGGCCCGTCACGGCCAACATCAGGGCACTGAGGCACGCGAACAGGGACTTCCGTCTCGGTCTGACTCTGGACAGCATCGAGCCATCTCCTCGCTGGGTGAAAGGCGATCGTGCGGGAAGACTAAACCGATTCAGTCACCGGGACTATCCAACCGGAGAGCCTGCTTGTCAAGGCTCATCCCGCCCACGTGCCCGCAGTGGGCCGACCCCGGCGCCCACCTCCCTGAACCACCTGAACCGGAAGGCTCCACCGCACCGGGACCGACCCCGCTCCCATCAGGGCACGGCAACCGCCGAAACCAACTGCTGCTGCCGGTTCGCCGGGTTGGTCCCGTCGTTGTAGGTCGTCACCGACGTGGTGTAGTCGGTGTAACCGCCGGAACCCGAGGATCCGACCACGTTCCCGAAGTAGTCACCGAGGAACGTGGTGCTGCTCGCAACGCTCGACGCATGCGGCGAGTTCAACTGCGGATCGAACGCATGCGGCGACAGCCGGATATTGCCGCCGAGCGGCTTCAACGTCGCGTCATAGAACTGAATCGCCGTATTGACGCAGTAGTTGGCAGCGCCGTACGGCGGCAACGCACCGCCGTAATCCGGGTTCGCTGTATCCAGCGCCAGCCCCGCGGCCGACGCCTCCACCGATCCGGCCGCCGGACAGGCCAGCCGCCGGTCATAGAACGCGACCGAAACCGTACCGTCAGCCGCGGCAGCCAGATTCGGCTGGAACTCGTCAGCGGGCGCCGCGTTGTCATTGACCCGCACCGGAGCGGTCCACGTGGCACCTCCGTCATACGAGGCCGTCAGCAGCGAGTCCGTGAAACCGGAGGTCACGTTCTCATAGGCCACATACAGCGGGTAGTGACCATCGACCAGCTTGTCCCCGGTCGTGAACGTGTCCTCGATTCCGCTCCGGAACGTCGTGTTCGCGTAGCCCATGGCGGCAACCGCCGAAGGCACCGGCGTACCGGCGACCGACCAGCTCGCCCCGCCATCCGTCGACACGTCGGCGACCACGGTCGTCACCGCGAACTTGTGCGCCGGGTCGGAGTTGGTCAACGTGGTGTACACGTCGCCGTCCGGCGTCACATGCGGCAGCAGGTACGTCGCGCCCTGCGGCGTGTGCGGCGGCTCGGGCAGCGCCTGCGGCGTCGACCAGGGCGTGTGCGTGCCGTCCGGCAACGCCTGCGCATAGGAGACGTAGGGAACCGGGACCAGGTCGTGGAAGTCGACCCACATCGCGTAGACGCGATCGAAGTGCGGGCTGCCCGGATTGGTGTCGATGGTGATCCACTGCTTGTCCGGCGCGTTGCCGATGGAGTCGTACGTCGCGATGAAGTCCGGCCGGCCGTTCACCGTCGCCTTCCAGTCCGTGGCCGACGTGGCGCCGTGCGGACGCACCTGGATCGCGATCGCCTCCGACGGCTCGGCGGGGTTCGGCTCCCGCGCGCCGCCGACACTGAAGTCGTGCGAGCCGTCGGCGTTGTAGAAGAACTGATACGGCAGGTTCAGGGAGTAGAAGTTCCCGTAGCTGTCGAAGGCGCCGACCGGGTCGGTGTCGTCGGTCCAGCCCTCATAGCCGGGCAGGTGTCCCTGGACCGGCCAGGTCCGGCCGCCGTCGAAGGACTCGAAGAAGCCGAGCTGGTGGTTGTAGCCCTCGGGGCTGACGATCCACTTCGACGTGCCGATCAGGTGCTCCTGGTCGGTGGGGTCGACCCGGATGTCGGACTCGGAGTGGTCCTTGACCAGCATCGGATCCGCGGCTGGGAAGCCGGGGTTGGAACCGGCCTGCGTGGGATACGGCGTGGCGCCGACGTCCTCGCCGGTCGTGGCGCCGGGGCAGGCGCTCTCACCGCTGTAGCCGTCGAGCGGCCCGAGGTCCGCCGCGTACGGCACCTCCGGCCGGTAGCAGCTGACCGCCGCGGCGGTCGCTTCGACACTGCGCACGTGCGCCCTGGTGTAGCTGGCGGCGAACTGGTCGTCGGTCTGGGTCCCACCGGCCGTCGCGGTGTGCGCGGGCGCCGCCGCCCACACCGCCGTGCCGACCAGAATCAGCGCGGCCAGAAGCGAAGTCGATCTGCGTCGGGGCATCGTCGGGTCAGTCCTTCCTCGAGAAAGCGGTTCTAGAGGTGGTTCCGGACTACGCAACTTGTAGAGGCGCTGTCGATCTCCGCCCCGTTACGCCCGCCTGCCGAGGTCGTCACCCGGAGCACGGCCCGGACCTCGTGCCCGAAGCCCCGGCGCGCGGTTCGACGGTCGTCAAGCGAACAACGCCTTCCCCCACCAGTCACCGGCAGCGGCCAGTCCGGGCGGCACCGCGAACAGGCCGCTGCCGGTGTGCCGGATGTACTCGTTCAGGTTGTCGTGCTGGGCGAGCCGGGACTGGATGGGGACGAACTGCTTGCGCGGATCCTTCTGATAAGCGATGAAGAACAGGCCCGCGTCGAGGAGACCGGTCGTGGTGTCGATGCCGTCGGTGTAGGAGTATCCGCGCCGGAGAAGCTTCTGCCCGTCGTTGTTCTCCGGAGCCGCCAGGCGTATGTGAGCGCGCGCGCCGATCACCGGCTGACCATCAGGGCCCTTGGCCGCGAAGTCCGGGGCGTCGAACTCCGTCTTGCCGGTCAGAGGGGCACCGGAGGTCTTGAAGCGGCCGAAGACGTTCTCCTGGTCGGCCAAATAGTCGGTGTCCCAGGACTCGATCAGCATCCGGATACGCCGGGCGACCAGGTAGCTACCGCCCTTCATCCACGGCTGGTCGGACTCCTCCCCCACCCACACGTAGCCGTCGAGGTCGGGCGCGCTCTCGGCCTTGATGTTGCGGGTGCCGTCCTTGAAGCCCATCAGGTTCCGCTCCGTCTGCTGCCCGATGGAGGTGGACGACGTGCGCCCGAAGCCCAGCTGCGACCAGCGGATCACCGCCGTGCCCCGGGCCAGGCGGGCGAAGTTGCGGATGACGTGGAAGGCGACCGTCGGGTCGTCGGCGCAGGCCTGGACGCACAGGTCCCCGCCGCTGCGGGCCGGGACCAGCGTGCCGTCGCCGGGAAGCGTCGGCAGGTCGGCGAGCGCCGCCGGGCGCCTGCCGGCCAGACCGAAACGCCCGTCGAACAGCGACGGTCCGAAGCCCACGGTGATCGTCAGCCGCGCCGCGCTGAGCCCTTCGGCCTCGCCGGTGTCGATCGGCGGTGCCTGCGGGGCGGTCTCCACCGCTCCCACCGGCAGGCCGCGGGTCATCTGCGAAGCGGCGGCCGCCCACTTGCCGAGCAGCATCTGGAGGTCGCTCACCGAAACGCTGGTGACGTCGAACGCCGCGAAGGCCAGGCGGTCCTGAGCCGGGGTGGCTATTCCCGCCTGGTGGGTACCGTAGAAGGGCACGATGTCGGCGGCCGGGTCGCGCGTAGGTGCGGCGGCCGGTGCGGCGGCCGGTGCGGCGGCCGGTGCGGCGGGCGGGGCGGCGGGCGG